>NZ_AONB01000006.1:0-158328 GCF_000585235.1 Nitrincola nitratireducens
CTGGAGCGAACTCTGCGTCCAATCCCGATGGGTCGAAAGGCGTGGCTATTCTGCTGGACTGAACTGGGTGCTGAACATGTGGGTATTATCCAGAGCCTGATCAGTACCTGTAAACTGCATGATATCGATCCTTATACCTATCTGACAGACGTGCTGTTGCGGGTTAATGAGCATCCGGCGAGCCGAGTGTTGGAGTTAACGCCAAGAGTTTGGAAAGAGCAGTTTGCAGATCAGCCGTTGCGGTCGGATCTTTATCGAGAGATGAAGCCCCAGTAAGGTTGATGGTTCCGCTGCATCCCTGCAGCACTCGTCCTATCCTGAAGGAAGACAGAGGCTCTCGCCTTGAGAGTTGCGGCTATCCATTGCCCCTCTGTCTGATATAACTTTATCGCCTAGTGACTTGAGTGTATATAGGAAAAAGTCCTAAATATTGAGCTGGCTGGTGATGTTAGGCATTGCTCGGGACTATTATTGTTATGTCAATGACGTCTTAGAATGATCGCTTACCCTTCACTGTGGGCCGCAAAAAGAACTGGCTATTTGCCAACAGCCAGGCGGGCGCCAAAGCCAGTGCTAACCTGTACAGTTTAATCGAGACAGCCAAGGCCAATGGTCTGAACCCGTATGAGTATTTAAAAGTGGTCTTCAAAGAACTGCCCAACGCGCAGAGTGTGGATGCTATCGAGAAACTGTTGCCTTGGAACGCTAGCTTAAATCCTGAGTTGATGTAACTGGGTGGTTGGATTGGCGCTTACTATTAAGTGATGGGTATTTATCACCTTGCCAACACTCGTAAAGAGTCTGTCGACTGATGCCTGCAAGCCAGCAAATCTCTGCTAACGATTGATTTAATTGCTTGCTGCGTTCACGAATGTATGTTTCAAGTTTTAAATTCATATGAATGGCGCAAATATTTTAGGGTTGTCTTGAAATTCTGACAGATATCATAGTCGTATGTAATAAGATTAAAGTAGATATCTAATTTGTTTATCCAAAGCGCAGCGCATAAGTATGAGTTAAAGGTATGAAAAAGAAACGACTACTGACTATAGTTCTTATGGCTTTTCTTAGCGCAACAGCGGTTAACGCTGATAGTTTTTTTGATAAGCCACTCCCCATTTGCTCGAACATCCAAAGTTATTTAGCGTATGAGATTTCCTTAGCTGTTAAGTCACGCTGCGATAATGTAGGCGTTTCAATGACGATAAAAGATCTTCATCAGACATTCAATTCTATGTTGACTAGTGATGATGTATCACCGGAAGAATGCAATCAGGGGTGTCTTCTGCTTGGAGCCACGAAGGGTATGAGCATGAGTGATTGTGTCAAGAATGTTCACGTTGCACCTTTTGTGCAAGGCATGATGGATAGTGGTGTATATAGCCAGGATAACTGTAATCATATGCGATCACGTCTTAACTAACTCATGCGATAACAGTGTTGTCTTTTAAATGGCTTTTGGTAGTGATTATTTTGTTATCGGCGTGTGCTAGCTACCCGCTTGATGAGTGAAATTGAGTGGTAGAGCTTATAGTCTGAACAGCAGTTGCAAGCGCGGCAGCAACAGGCTTAGCGGGATAAAGCTGCTGATGTGCGCTGGTCAGCAAGAGGCCCCTGAACGGCTGGCAGAATCGGCCAGGCAAACGGCTGAAATGGTAGTAAAGCGTAGTAATGCAGCTTATTGTGAGCGTTTGCAGTGTGTTCTTCAGCCTGCTGAGGCTTGGTTGAATCACAAGTGGCGGGCAATTGAGCCTCAGGCACTCGATCTGGTTTCAGGTATAGAACTGCTTTTAGTGCTCAGGCTGTCGAGCCAAGGCGGGGTTCGTTATAGCAGCAAAGCCTATGTTCGCTTCAATGGTTAGGAGCTGACTCTGTCTAATATTCCGAGTCACAATATGCCACAGGGCGTTGTGCTCACATACTCGGCAATTTTGTAGATTACCGCCGTGGTATTCAGCAGAACTTTCAGGTTGATCAGGTCTTGAGGGGGCATTTGCGATGCGAGCTTGTTTTATCTAGAAGAAACGAGAGTCACGTGCGACTGGCCTGAATTAACATTCTTTGAAACAAGTAAAAGTTCTTACTCTTTTCAATGAAAACGTATTTGTGCTGATTCCACCTTGTATATAGAGCGCCTAATGTAAAAGGATACACCATGAAAAAATCACAACATGAGTTGGGTTTGTTCTAATGGACAATCTCGGATAAGGTGCCATTTGTGTACCCATGTTCAAAAGGGAGTCAAAAATGAAAGTATGGGTTTCTTCGGAAAAAGCCAATGCAAAATATAGGTGGCGGAACGTCAGTTCGATCGCATTTGGAACGTTCTTGCTAGCTTCGATTCAATCCGCTTTGGCCGCTGAAACGACGGCTACGGCACAACGCTTGCTGTCTGAGGGCGATCACCAGGCAGCCATCGAAGCTTTGATGTCGGCCTATCAGTCGGGTCAGATCGACAATCAGTCGCTGTTCCTGTTGGGCATGGCGCACAAGTCGGCACAACGCTACCAAGAGTCGGCCAGGTATTTCTCCGAACTGCTTGAAAAAGACCCCGGCGCAACGCGGGTGAAGCTGGAACTGGCCGAGGTTCATTACCGCATGGGCCAGTTGTCGCGGGCAAAGCAGTTGCTGAATGAAGCGAAGGCGAGCAATCCGCCTGCGAGAGTGGGTGAAAACATTGATGTCTTTCTGGCCTTTATCGAAAGTGGAACCCCCAGGTTATGGTCAGGCTATGCCATGGTCGGATTGCTGCACGATACCAACGTCAATCAAGGCCCTCGTATTGATAACGTGTTGATGTATGATTTACCGTTTACGCTAGACAAGGATGCAAGGGAAAATACAGACTGGGCGAGCGTCTTGAAAGCTGGCGTGAATTTCAATCGTGCCATCAACGACAGTCTGGCGCTCCAAGCGGGCCTGAACCTGCATTACACCGACTACCAGAAACTCAACCGCTTCGATGCGCTCAGTCTGTCGTTCAGCGCCGGCCCAAGCTGGAAGGTAAGTGGCTGGTCGTTTTCGCTGCCCTATGTTTTCAACGTGGTCAAAATCGGCCATGACGACGATTGGTACTCGATCAGCAACGGTCTTGCTCCCCAGTTCGGCTACCAGGTCAGCCCCCAGCTATTCGTTCAAGGCAGCCTCGCCTGGCAAGATAAACGCTACAAGGGCAATAGCCCGCGTAATGGCGATACGCTCACCTTCAGCCCGAGCCTGCGCTATTCAATTGACAACAGCAGTTACGTCAATTTCGGCGGATATGTCGGGAAAGAAGACTCAGGCATCGTAACGAGCCGCAATGATTCACATGGATTGAATATCGGTTATTACAAGGCATTCAATAAGCAATGGAGCCTTTATGCCTCACCCGCCTGGAGTCGTACTGATTACAAAGGGATTGAAGCCGCATACGGTAAAAGCAGAAAAGACGAACGTCTCGATTTCACTACAAACCTGAACTATCTGATTGAGCCGTGGAAAGCGAATTTGACGCTGTCGCACACCTATACCGACAATCGGTCGAGTATTGAGATGTATCGGAATAAGCGGCATCAAGTAATGCTTTCTGTTTCCAAGAATTTCTAACAATCAAAGGGAATTAGACTATGAAATCCGTTCGCAATTTCAAGAAAAAAACAATTGTATTGTCTATTATGCTCGGTATTGCGTTTTGTGGTAACGCATATGGTGGTAGTGGTGTTGAGGCTGGGATCAATGTTGCATTAAACGGCATTAAAGGCTATCAACAGTATGGCGATGAAGAAAAATTAAAATCAGCCATTTCGGGAGTCGCTTCTATCGCAAGTTCGATTGAACTTAGCGCCAACTTTGTCACTGTTTCAGCCGAGAAAATTAAGACATTGACTGAGAGTTTGGCGGGTGGTACCCAGCTTAATCTTTTTGAACATACTCGCCATGGAGCTACGTTAGAGTTGGCTGATAAAGTGGGGCGTTATGCGAATGCCTTGTCTGTTGCGACTAGTGCTGCTAGCGCTAGTGTTGATATTCACGACTTTGCAAAGTCAGAAAAGACTCTTGTTGATTCAATGACTCTATTCAAAAATCTATCTGTCACAGCTACTTCACATGTGCCGCTGTTAGGTACTGGGGTTGTGATTGTGGATATGTCAACGGATGCTTTGGTTGCTCAAATTAATTCTTTATTCGATGCCGGAAGAGAGGCGAGCGTATCGGAAGCGAATTACTATCGAACCTTGCATGAACTTGCTTATGCAAAAATTGATGCCGCAATCATCCAAAGTATTAGCAATGGAATAGATGTTGATAATGATAAGATAGTCGAAATTCAAAAAATGGTTGGCAATGAAATAGCAAATATTCTAGATGGCATTAAACCTAAAAATAGATTTTTCGATGGTGATGTTGCTGTTAATAACTATAATAGGTTGAGGGAGTTGAGTGATAGATTAATAAGAGCTGAGTTCTCCGATGGTTTTTTAAATGGAAGGGTTAAGCGATTCACGGCAACGATCAATGAAATAAGAATCGCCGAGAAAGAATTTGTTGCTGCCATGAACAGTTTGATGTCAGATATTGACTTAATTGCCGAGTTGGATCAACCATTGCAGTCCTTAAGAAATTCCCTGCATGAAAGAGAAAAACTGCACTCAATTGATCATAGTAAATTCAGTGAAAAAGCCATCAGTGACGCCATCAGCAACAAGACGGTTGATGTAACAAGAACCATCGAAACCACCCGAAAACTCGAACTGGATCGCCAGCTGGCCCGTTTCGATGTGGACATCTTCTTCCTTGCTGACAACACAGGCAGCATGGGGGGGTTGGTTGGTAGCGCCAAAACAAATGCACAGGCTATTCTGGATGCCTTGCGCACCGATGCGCGGTTTTCCAAGGTCAACGCGCAGTTTGGGGTCGGCATGTTCTTGGGCGATCCAAGTGAATGGGGCGAAACTGCAACGTCCGCCTACCAGCTGCTACAGCCGATTACCAACAACGATGCCCAGATTACGACGGCAATCAATCAGTGGTATGCATCTGGTGGTGGAGATTGGGAAGAGGCCAATTTCTACGCGATTCATCAGGTCATCACCCAGGGCGCGGCTGTGCCACGCGACGCTACGTTGAAAAGTAATCAAGTAACTGGCTGGCGCCCTGGGGCCGCCAAAGTGATCGTTGTGTTTGGTGATGCCCCCTCGTGGCAGAATAGCGTCAACGAGAAAGAGCTGAAAGACTTGGTCCGTACAACTGGCGCGCGCATTGTGTTTATCGATACCAGCCAGATCAATGTCGGTCAGCAGTCGAACGTATTCGCAGCATCCAGCGGTAGGCAAATGCAGGATGCCGCTCTGGAAATTGCTGATGCATCTGGTGGCTCATACATGCATCTTTCAGATGTCTCCAAGATCAAGGAGGCTGTGCTTGACTCGGTATATGACGCGATTGCAGATAATAATTGGGGCGGTGGCATGCTGGCACGAATTGATGCCGGAACAACCTGGCGCTCTCGTACGCCAAGCAGCGTAACGGCGGAAAGCACCGATGGTGGAAAGACCTTGGTCTTTACCTTGCGTTACCCAAATCAGCCGAATGCAACCTTCTCGGTAGACACTTCGGTTGCTGGCAAGGTTTATGGACATGAGTACTATCAGGGCGCGATCACCGGTGCCACCAACATTTTCAGCAAGAACATGAATACCGATTCGGTGTTTCATATCAATGCGGCACAAGACTTTTTCCGTTTTGTTTTGCGAGGTGAATCTGGGGTTGTCGAAGGCTATTTCGGCGAACGCCTCAGTGCGACAACCAAACTGCCGACCTCTGGCGTTTCTACTTACGATCTGCGGCATCGTGTCATTTCTCCCTATGACAATAATGCTTACGCTGCCGGAGGTATGAAACTTTTCGTAAACTGGACGTCTGGAAAGGTGTATGGCTTTGAAAGTAACGCCTCCCTGGCTGGCGGCACAGGCACCGCGCTGTTTATTGGTGATATTGACAGAAGTGGTCTTGAGATCGATGGGCAGTACGTATTCAAGACCCGTCGCCTGACGACAGCCGAAAACAGCAGCATTCCCCGCTACATCCGCGATGCCATGCGCGAAACCACTTCGCTTCAGTTCTACGGCAGCGCCTATCCCAACGGGCTTGGCGGGACTTTTGGTTCGACGTTTTATAACGAGGCCGGCTCCCCCACGCTGAGTTCGATGTTGATGAGCGGCTACGTCAACGAGAAAACCGTGACAAAACCCTATTCCCCGGCAAACAACGAGGTATGGAGTGGCTATGCCGTTGGTTTGGTGGCCAATCGCAGCACGGGTGCGGTTGCTGTCGCTTACAACACGAATCCCAATGATGTGCAGATGACCTTGCGACCTGTCTCAGCAACTGCCAAGGCAGACATCACGGTGCGCGATGGTGGGACGGCGTACAACTTCGGTAGCGATTGGTCGGATACCAGCGTTTATATCAACAAGGATGCGTTTGCTGCGATCAAGGAAATTAATGGCGTTCCCTCCTACGCCGCCACGACCATGACCGAGGACGATGGCTACAACTACCTGTCTTGGGGCGTGTGGAGCACCGAGCTGGTTGCCACACCCAATACGTCGGTCATGGATGGCTCGCACTGGATTGCAGGCACCTTGACGCCAACAACTTCCATGCCGGTAACAGGCTCCGCGACCTATACGGGTCAGATTCGTGGTACCGCACATGAGGGCGGTGCATTGCATGCGCTCAATGGAAGCACCAACCTGACCGCGAACTTCGGTACCGGCAATATTTCTGGACAACTGAATGTTCAATATGCCAATACGGGAGCCGCATATGCCACCTCCAATCTGAGCGGCGTGACGATCAGCGGAAACCAGTTCGGCGGAAGCTTGAGCGGATCGAATAACGCTGGGGCAATTCAGGGTGGATTCTTTGGGCCTGCTGCTCAGGAGGTTGGGGGTAACTGGGCGATAGAGAAGACTTCAGGTTCGAAAGCTGCGGGGGTGTTTTCTGGCAAGAGATAAGCTAAACCCAATGCTAAAAAAGTAATTCTACGGGCACTTGTTCGGCTGGCTACCCATTTTTAACACTTTTATGCAATATGCAGGAAAGGTGATTTGTTCACTTTCTGGGTATGCCGAAATCTCCGACTTAGAGACCCTTAAGAGTAAGACGCCGCTGATCGACTCAGCGGCGTCAGGTTAGTCAGCCGAACACATCGTGATGTTCAGGTTCTTTTTTGCTCTACTCGCAAACCTTTGCCATCAAGCTGGCTGAAGGCAACTACCATATTCAAGTTATCAAACCGATCGATGACAATTATGAATTTCGTGGCGAACAGGCTGGGGTGTCTGTGTATGATTTTACTGAACCTGTGCTCGCGTAGAGCAGTCATTACAGGGGTGAACAAGTGCGCCACACAGATAGCAGATGTTTATATAGCGGCTTGATCCATCAGAGGACGCTCACGCATTTGATATGTATAAAGCTCTAAGCCAATTTGCGCCCGATTCACCCCCCTATTTTTTGTCTAGATCACCAAAATACGGTATTGTTAGCAAACTTATATCAACGGACTCAAGATAGTAACTATTGTTATGATTATCACTCCAAAAATTCGCGGATTCATCTGTACAACAACGCATCCAGTTGGTTGTGAAGCCAACGTAAAAGAGCAAATTGCCTACACTCTAGCGAAGGGAAAAATCGATGGCCCCAAGCGTGTTTTAGTGCTTGGCGCCTCTAGCGGCTATGGCCTTTCCTCACGTATCGCCGCAGCCTTTGGTAGTGATGCGGCGACGATCGGTGTCTTCTTCGAAAAGCCTGCAACTGAAAAAAAACCGGGCACAGCCGGTTGGCACAATGCTGCCGCATTCGAGCGTTTGGCACATGAAGCTGGTCTGTATGCCAAGAGTATCAATGGCGACGCCTTCTCCAATGAAGCAAGAGCAAAAGTCATTGAACTGATCAAAGCGGATTTAGGGCAAATCGATCTAGTAGTGTACTCCCTGGCATCGCCTGTGCGTAAACTACCGGATACTGGTGAAGTGATACGCTCAGTATTAAAGCCTATCGGTGAGCCGTATCGTTCGACAGCCATTGATACCAACAAAGACATCATCACTGAAGCCGAGATAGGGCCAGCGACTCAGGAAGAAGTCGATGCGACGGTTAAAGTGATGGGGGGAGAAGATTGGGCACTTTGGATCGATGCTCTGTCTGCAGCGGGTGTTCTTGCACCTGAATGCAAAACCGTCGCCTACAGCTACATAGGCACAGACATCACTTGGCCAATCTACTGGCACGGTGCGTTAGGGAAGGCCAAACAACATTTAGACGACACAGCAAAACGTCTGAACGCGCAGTTATCCGCGACAGGTGGTCAGGCCAATGTAGCGGTTTTGAAATCGGTCGTGACCCAAGCAAGCTCCGCTATCCCCGTCATGCCATTGTATTTATCCATGGTATTTAAAGTGATGAAAGAGCAAGGTTTACACGAAGGTTGCATGGAGCAGGTGTATCGTTTGTTCAGTACCGGACTTTATAGTGACCAAGCAGAGATCGACTCCGAGGGTCGTTACCGTATGGATGATTGGGAATTGCGCGACGACGTGCAAGAGGCCTGCCGCAAACTCTGGCCACAAGTGACGAGCGAAAACCTGTTCGAACTGACCGACTATGCTTACTACAAAACAGAGTTCCTGAAGCTGTTTGGTTTCGGCATTGATGGAGTGGACTACGAGCAGGATGTGAATCCTTTGGAAGAGTTTGATGTGATTTCATTAGACGCATAAGGATTAACTTCGATGACCTATCAGGGTGTAAAAAATTTCAGTCACGCACAAGCGGATAAAATCGGTGTGCTGATCACCAATCTTGGCACACCGGATGAACCGACCACACCGGCGTTACGTCGCTATTTGAAAGAGTTTCTCTCTGATCCACGGGTTGTTGAAGTCCCTCGCCCCATTTGGTGGTTTATTCTGAATGGGGTTATCCTTAATATTCGTCCAAAGCGCTCGGCTGCCGCCTATCGTGAGGTTTGGACGGATGAAGGTTCACCTTTGCTAACCCATACGCAAGCTCAAACACAGGCTCTGCGTGCGGCTATCCAGAAAGAGTATGGTGATCGTGTCGTGGTTGAGTTTGCGATGCGCTACGGGAATCCCTCCATTGCGTCTGTTTTAGAAAAACTCCAAGCCGCTGGGGTTAGGCAACTCATTGTTTTGCCGCTGTATCCTCAATATTCAGGGGCGACCAGCGCTTCTACCTTTGATGCGATTTCGGCTGATTTCCGAAAGCGTCGCTGGTTGCCTGATCTGCATTTTATCAGTCACTACCCTGACTTTGGGCCTTATATTCATGCCGTTGCTGAGAAGATACGGGCTTTCCAATCGGAAAAGGGTATTCCTGATAAACTTATTTTCTCGTACCACGGTATTCCAAAGCGTTATTTGCTACAGGGCGATCCATACCACTGCGAGTGCTATAAAACATCACGTTTAATCGCAGAGTATCTAGGATTAACTAAGGATCAGTATTTGACAACCTTCCAGTCGCGATTTGGACGTGAAGAGTGGTTAAAACCCTATACAGATGAAACGCTTAAGGCCTTGCCTTCACAAGGTGTCAAGTCAATACAAGTGGTGTGTCCGGGGTTTTCTGCGGACTGCCTAGAGACCATCGAAGAAATAGGTCAAGAAAACCGTGAGTATTTTATGGAAAGTGGCGGTGAAAAATACGATTATATTCCAGCATTGAATGCAGACTCAGATCACATCTCAATGATGCATGCTTTAATTGAGCCTCAGCTTTCTCATTGGTTGAGTCAGCCTGAGCGTAATGCGTCGGCAACTCAAGCCTATGCAAACGCTTTAGGTGCGGATCAATAATTGAATTTGTGGGTCTTAATGAGAGTAGGGCATAATTGCCATACACGCCTACGGGCATAGATTATTTTACCCAAGCGATGCCGGGGAGGTCATGATGAGCAAAACAAAACCCCATCCAAAATTTATGGAAGCCATGCGTAAGTTGAAAACCATGTCTGAGGAGGAGCGTTTGTCTGAAGAGAATAAGGAGCTGTTCGAACAGGCAATGAAGTACGCCCCTCTGGATATTCAGCCTGCCCTCATTGCTATCCAGAAAAAATATGAGCAAACCTATCACTAAACTGACTGAAATTACGATTCTGCGCCATGCAACGGCTCAGGATCGTAATTTGCCAATTGACGATAGGCGTCGCGAATTAGTTGATAAAGGCTTTAATCAATTAGAGCGTGTCGTGGCATTTTGTCGACGTAATGACTTAACACCCGCGCGCTTGTTGAGCAGCCCTTATCCTCGCGCTTTTCAAACGGCTTCCTATCTATATCAACATTTACTGCACTGCCCGAAACCACAAATACTCGAATCCCTATCGCTTATGACACCGACTGCAAGTTTACTTGATGATTTGATGGGGATGGATGACAAGGCTGTTTGGCTTGTGGGTCATGAGCCTGACATAGGATTGCTCATTGCTTCGTTAACCCATATCCCCGTCGATCACTTGGACATTAAAAAAGCATCCTTAACACGGTTGTTATGGGACAAACAGCAGGGCACTGCGCAATTGCTCTGGTCCTTGCCCTGTGCTCTGATGAAATAAAAAATGCCCCCAAACGTCGCTGAACGGTTGGGGGCATTTCCTTTGGTGTTCTAACCCATCTTACATGTTGGGATACGAAGGTCCACCACCACCCTCAGGGGTGACCCAAGTAATGTTTTGTGCTGGGTCTTTAATGTCGCACGTCTTGCAATGCACGCAGTTTGAAAAGTTAATTTGAAAGCGAGGTCCATTGCTCTCTTCAATCACTTCATACACACCCGCTGGGCAATAGCGTTGAGCGGGCTCAGCGTATTTGGGCAGGTTTTCCCGAATTGGTAGATCGG
Organism: Nitrincola nitratireducens; assembly: GCF_000585235.1. Lineage (NCBI taxonomy): Bacteria > Pseudomonadati > Pseudomonadota > Gammaproteobacteria > Oceanospirillales > Oceanospirillaceae > Nitrincola > Nitrincola nitratireducens. The sequence continues at coordinate 10,912 of NZ_AONB01000006.1, forward strand.
GATCAGTCAAGCGCAGATGGCAAGGCTGGTCTTCCTCGTGAATAGCGTTGGATAAAAACACGGATGACAGCTTGTCAAAGGAAAGCTTTCCGTCCGGCTTAGGGTATTCAATTTTTTTGCATTCACTGGCCAGTCGTAACATTTCATGGTCTTTATGCAGATCATGCAGAGTGACGGGGATTTTTCCACCAAAAATGTTCTGATCAATGAAGTTAAACGTGCCACCAAGGAAGGTGCCAAATTTATGCATGGCTGGGCCAAAATTACGTCCGCGATAGAGCTCATCGTATAGCCATGAATCTTTATAGGCTTGCTCAAATGCAGTCAGGTCTTGTCCGCCTTCATCTCCAGCAAACAAGGCTTTGGCGATGGTTTCGGCTGCCAACATGCCGGATTTCATGCCTGTATGTATGCCTTTGATTTTAGAGAAGTTTAAGGTGCCAGCATTGCATCCAAGTACAAATGCACCCGGCAGTGTCATTTTAGGCAAGCAGTTAAAGCCGCCCTTGGTAATTGCACGAGCACCGTACGAAACGCGTTTGCCACCTTCCAAATATTGTTTTAGAACGGGGTGGTGCTTCATCCGTTGAAACTCATCGAAGGGGCTGAGCCAAGGGTTGGAATAGTTGAGGTCGACAATCAAGCCAACTTCGACTTGGTTGTTTTCATCGTGATATAGGAAGAAACCACCGCTGGCACCATCGCTAAGCGGCCAACCAGAGCCATGCACGACCAATCCGGGCTTGCTTTTCGCAGGATCAATGTCCCAAAGTTCTTTGATGCCAATGGCATAATGTTGGGGGTCTTTACCTTCGTCAAGCTTGAATTTTGCTAGAAGTTGCTTGCCAAGATGTCCGCGAACGCCTTCGGTAAATAGGGTGTATTTTGCATGCAGTTCCATACCGGGCGTGTAGCTGTCTTTGGGTTCACCATTGGAGCCTACACCCATATCTCCTGTTGCTATCCCTTTAACACTGCCATTTTCATGGTACAGAATTTCGGATGCAGGGAAGCCAGGGAAAACCTCAACACCGAGAGCTTCAGCTTGTTCTGCGAGCCAGCGTGTGACATTGGCCAAACTGACAATATAATTGCCTTCATTGTGCATGGGTTTTGGAACCGCAAAGCCAGGTAATTTTACACCTTGAGTTTCACTGGTGAGTAAATACACTTGGTCTTCTGTTGCTGCGGTAACCAGTGGGGCACCACGCTCTTTCCAATCCGGAAAAAGTTCGTTCAGGGCACGGGGCTCCATCACGGCCCCAGAAAGGATATGAGCACCCACTTCAGAGCCTTTCTCTACGACGCAAACGGTCAGCTCTTGCTCCTTTGCTTGAGCCTCTTGCATTAAGCGACAGGCGGCGGAAAGTCCGGTGACGCCTGCTCCGACGATGACGACGTCAAACTCCATCGATTCACGTTCCACAGTTCAGCTCCTCAGTAATAAATTCATCGACTTGTTATTGTAAACACACAGAGTGTTAAAAAAAGAGAACACTTTCAACAAATCTTATCGATTCTGTGCGTTTTTTTGTCACCCATAGTATAAGTGAAAACCCTAATTTGGTAAATTATAGTATACACAGATCTCAGGCTGGTCATAAAACACCATTCTGTTATGATTCGATAAGATTCCGACCTACGTAACTGAAGGAAGACATACATGAAAGTACTGGTAACGGTCAAGCGAGTGATCGATTACAACGTTAAAGTCAGAGTGAATGCTGATCAGACTGACGTTGATTTGAAGAATGTAAAAATGGCAGTCAATCCTTTCTGTGAGATTGCGGTTGAGCAGGCGGTTCGCTTGAAAGAAGCAGGCAAAGCATCGGAAATCATCGTGGTATCAATGGGGCCAAAGGCCGCTCAAGAACAGCTGCGTACAGCACTGGCGATGGGCGCTGATCGTGCCATTCATATCGAATCAGATGATGCCCTAGAGTCACTGACTGTCGCAAAAATTCTTGCAAAAATAGTCGCTGACGAAGCACCGGGCTTGGTATTGATGGGCAAACAATCAATCGATACTGACAACAATCAAACTGGCCAAATGTTGGCTGCGTTAACCGGATTGGCACAGGGTACGTTCGTATCGGGTGTCGAAGTGGGCGAAAACGAAGTTCAAGTGGTGCGCGAAATCGACGGTGGTCTTCAGACCTTGGCCTTGAAACTACCAGCTGTGTTGACGGTCGATCTGCGTTTGAACGAGCCACGCTATGCCTCTTTGCCAAACATCATGAAAGCTAAGAAAAAACCTTTGGATGTGAAAACACCGGCTGATTACGGTGTTGAAGTCAAGGCAAATACTCGCCTATTAAAAGTGACGCCTCCACCTGAGCGCCAAGCCGGTATTAAAGTCGCAAGTGTGGCAGAGTTAGTTGATAAATTGAAAAATGAAGCGAAGGTGATCTAATGGCGATTTTATTGATAGCAGAGCATGATAATTCAGTCTTAAAGCCTGCCACGTTGCATGCCTTAACGGCCGCTCAAGAAATCGGCGGTGAAATCGATCTATTAGTTGTAGGTGCAGGCTGTGCAGCGGCTGCGGATCACGCATCAAAGGTTGCGGGTATCCGTAAAGTTCTACTGGCGGATCACTCAGTATACGATCATGAAATTGCTGAGAATGTCGCCTCATTGGTGGTTGATGTGGCGCATGAATACGATTATCTGATTGCTCCTGCCGTCAGCAATGCGAAGAACTTTATGCCACGTGTGGCGGCGTTGTTAGATGTAGGGCAAATTTCGGATGTCATTAAGGTGGAGTCCGCCGATACATTCCAGCGTCCAATATACGCAGGCAATGCAATCGCCACTGTTCAATCGTTAGATCCGGTCAAGGTATTGACGATTCGTGCAACAGGTTTTGATGCAGCACCGGCAGACGGTGGCAGTGCGAGCATTCAAATTCTGAGTCAGCTTATGGATTCAGGTGTTAGCCGCTTGGTGTCTGAGGAAATGGCCGTTTCTGATCGTCCCGAATTGACCTCTGCTCGAGTGATCATCTCTGGTGGTCGTGGAATGGGCGATAAAGCACATTTCGATATGCTCGATAAAGTTGCAGATAAGTTGGGCGCAGCGTGGGCGCAACGCGTGCGGCGGTTGATGCTGGCTTTGTCCCGAACGATATGCAAATCGGACAAACGGGTAAAATCGTAGCACCTGAGTTGTACATTGGTGTGGGCTTGTCTGGGGCAATTCAGCATTTGGCCGGTATGAAGGACTCTAAGGTCATTGTTGCAATCAACAAAGACGAAGACGCTCCAATTTTCCAAGTGGCTGATTATGGATTGGTGGCTGATTTGTTTGAAGCCGTTCCTGAGTTAGAAAAAGCGCTCTAATCTTTATTTAGCGCTAATGCAGATCATGCCTCAAATTAAAGAGGCATGATCCAGTACTCCTACCTGTTATTTAACGCACTCACTAGATGTTTTCAGTGTTCTTTTGCGCCAAAACGCCTTTTCGACCTCTACTAAACACAGTACACATGCGCCATAGGCTAGCATGAGTAGCCACTGGTTGAGGCTTAATGGAGCACTTTGGAATAGGGTGTTCATGAGTGGAGTGTAGATGAACAGCAATTGCGAGATGAGCATGGCGCTGATCCCGCCCCAAATCCAGAGATTTGACGACATGGGGGTTGTGAAAATACTCTGTGTCATAGAGCGACAATTCAGAAGGAAGAAGCTCTGCACGATGACAAAGAGCGTCACGGCCAAGGTTCTAGACTCCTCGATTGATGCTCCCATGGACTGTGACCATTTGAATAAACCAAACGCACCAATTAACAACAGGGTGCTGACCGAGAATATTCGATAGATAATTTCGATGGACAAAAGAGGCGCATCTGGAGAGCGTGGTATGCGCTGCATAATGCCCGGTTCTTTCGGTTCAAAGGCCAGCATTAAGCCTAAAAAAACGGCGGTTGTCATGTTCAGCCAAAGGGCTTGAACGGGAAGAACCGGAAGGGTCACACCAAATAGAATGGCGACCATGATCACCAAGCCTTGGCCAAGATTGGTGGGTAAAATCCAGGTAATAAATTTCAATAGGTTGTCAAAGACGTTGCGACCTTCTTCGACGGCAGCTTCAATTGATGAAAAGTTATCATCCGTCAGCACCATATCGGACGCTTCTTTTGACACCTCAGTGCCACTGATTCCCATGGCTATCCCAATGTCGGCCTGCTTAAGCGCAGGGGCGTCATTCACACCATCGCCGGTCATGGCGACAACATGCCCCTTCGCTTGCAAAGCGGTGACCAGTTTGAGTTTTTGCTCAGGTGCAACACGTGCAAAAACAGAAACCGTTTCAGCGCATTCGAGCAATTTGTGATCGCTCATTTCGGATAATTCTTTTCCTGTCAGTACCACCTGTCCATTGGAATTTGAATCACGAATGATCCCAATTTTGGTCGCAATGGCTTTGGCCGTCAGGGCATGATCGCCTGTGATCATTTTGACGTTAATGCCAGCTTTGTGACACGTGGCGACGGCATGAATGGCCTCTTGTCGTGGAGGATCGATCATGGCTTGGAGACCCAGAAATATCAACGCTTGATTGGGCTCACGTTGATTGAACGCATCTAAAGAGGTTTCATCCTTAGGCAGCTCTTCCATGGCAAATGCCAGGACTCTCAACCCTGCTGCAGCAAAGGAGTTGATATGGTCAGTGATGATTTCCGTATTTAAGGGCTGTAATTGCCCATCGGCATCCATCATGGTCTTACAGCGAGCCATCACCTGTTCAACCGAACCTTTTAAGTAGAGGCGATTGCATTCTTGATCTTCATGCAGGGTGGCCATGTATTGCCGATCGGACTCAAAGGGAATGGTGTCAATTCTAGGAAAGGCGTTTTCACAGGTCTTTAGATCCAAGCCTGCTTTGAATGCACAGGCAATCAGAGATCCTTCAGTAGGGTCGCCTTGAACGGTCCAGCGTTTCTCCTTTTCAATCAATTTCGAGTCGTTACTGACTAAGCCTGCTCTGAGGCAGTGGGTGAGAGCAAGGTTATCACTGAGCTGAAAAGCGGTCCCGTCCAGAGTGGATAGCTCGCCTTGAGGTTGGTAGCCCGTTCCGCTAACAGTGTAATCACCACCGCCACTGAAGATCTTTTGAACGGTCATTTGGTTTTCGGTCAAGGTGCCCGTTTTATCGGAGCAAATGACTGTTGTCGAGCCCAGCGTTTCAACGGCAGAAAGAGTACGAATAATGGCATTACGTTTTGCCATGCGTTGCACACCAATCGCCAGTGTGATCGTCACGACTGCGGGTAAGCCTTCAGGGATGGCGGCGACGGCCAAGGCAACAGCCGCCATAAAGGTTTCACTGGCTTCTAGACCATAGAGAAGGCCAACACCAAAGGTTACACCTGCCAGCGCTAGGATGACCCAGAGCAAGAGTTTACTGAACTGATGTATTTTTCGCGTCAAGGGCGTATCGATGCTAGTCGCTTGCGCAATCATATCGGCAATTTTGCCGGTTTCCGTATGGTCTCCCGTTGCTGTGATAACACCTTTACCTCCGCCGTAGGTAACCAGTGTACCTGCGAAAGCCATATTTTCACGGTCAGCTAAAACGGTCTCTTTGCCTAGGGTTGTTCTGGATTTAGTCGCAGAGACGGATTCACCGGTTAACGTGGATTCATCAATTTGCAAATCTCGACAATCAAAAATCCGCATGTCGGCTGGAACCTTGTCTCCCGAAGCTAAAAACACGATATCACCCGGAACAACATCCGAAGCGGGTATCGTCTGTTTTTCTCCGTCGCGTAAAACCGTTGCTGTTGACGATAACATGCCTTTTAAGGAGTTGATCGCTTCTTCTGCTTTTGACTCTTGGACAAAGCCGATGGCCGCATTGATCAAGACCACCCCAAAAATGACACCGGAGTCGACATACTCCCCCAAAAACAAGGTGACGGCTGTCGCAAACAGAAGGATATAGATTAACGGATTGTGGAACTGCAGCAGTAAGCGTTTTAGAGGTGAAATAGACGCTTGCCCTGAAATAGTGTTGGGTCCGAAGAGTCTTAACCTTTCTTGTACTTCGTTGTGTGATAGGCCGCTTAACCTGTCACTATTGATGGTATTAAACACATCCTCTTCGGTTAGGTGATGCCATAGATCGCTTTGTAGGTGTTTCATGTGGTGACTCCCAGAACGCCAGAATTACCCCCAGTCTATCATGGAAAACACCTATAAAAACGTTCAAAAATATCAAAAAAAAGCCACTGCTAAGAAAGCAGTAGCCCTGGCAACGATGAGTTTTGATGATTAAAATAGAAGAGCAAAAAACGTTTATTGTGAAGACCTGCATGCCTCCGGGTGGGTTTGGATGAACTGAACCAGCGTATGTTGTCGAACAACCATTTTTCCAAGATCGCCACATTGCTTGGCAATTTCAATGTCATCCATAATAAAACGTCTGATTTCGGTCTCCTCATGACGCTCAACTAAGTACTGACCTAATGCGACTGCAATCATAGGCTCAATATGCTCATGTTCCGCAATTGCATCGATTTCGTCATCCGTCAAGTCGCTCATGGCTAGACATTCACTGTACGTTAACATGGCTGTGTACCTCCAACATTTTATTTTAATAACGGAAAGCCAATAACCTTCCTTAAGCATAGAAAAAAAATCCTAAAGTGCGAGTGAATTTTCTGGATGTTATTTCAACAAAATTCAGAGAATCTTCCATTTATCTCATGCTGCAGGTGCACATCATTCCTTTGCTCACCAGATAAATCTGCCAAGTCGTAAATAGGTATTCCTTGACGTTTTTAGACTGATGTCCGTCGCTTCCATAGGGTCATCGTAAAGTCCGTAGGGCTATTCTGCATATCAATAAAAGCCTAATAAGCCTGTTAATTCGGAGTAAGCTCATGACAGCGGCAGAACTGCACCAAGATGCTATCGTTATCGATGGATTAATTATCGCCAAGTGGAACCGAGAACTGTTTGAAGACATGCGCAAAGGTGGATTGACTGCTGCAAGTTGTACAGTATCCGTCTGGGAAGGGTTTCAGGCAACAGTCAATAACATTGCTGAAACCAATAAGCTCCTGCGTGAAAATAATGATTTGGTGATTCCCGTCAGAACCACCGCCGATATTCATGCGGCTAAAGCGGCGGGTAAAACGGGAATTATCATGAGTTTTCAAAATGCGCATGCCTTTGAAGACCAATTAGGTTATGTCGAGATCTTCAAAAACCTCGGCGTCGGCATTGTACAAATGTGCTACAACACGCAGAACCTGGTTGGAACAGGGTGTTATGAGCGAGATGGCGGCTTATCGGGTTTTGGTCATGAGGTGGTCGCCGAGATGAATCGCGTGGGCATTATGTGTGATCTGTCTCATGTCGGCTCTAAAACCTCGGAGGAAGTCATTCTTGCTTCTAAAAAGCCTGTTTGCTACTCCCATTGCCTCCCTTCAGGACTCAAAGAGCATCCTCGAAATAAATCAGATGAAGAGCTTAAGTTCATCGCGGATCACGGTGGTTTTGTTGGCGTCACCATGTTCGCACCCTTCCTTAAAAAAGGCATCGATTCAACCATTGATGACTACGCAGAAGCCATTGAGTATGTGATGAACATCGTCGGTGAAGATGCAATTGGAATTGGAACAGATTTCACACAAGGCCATGACCAAACATTTTTTGAATGGCTGACTCACGATAAAGGCTACGCACGTCGCCTCACTCGCTTTGGAAAAATTGTAAATCCTTTGGGTATTCGCACCATTGGTGAGTTTCCTAACCTGACTGAAACCTTGCTTAAGCGCGGAATGACTGAAGCTCAGGTGCGTAAGATCATGGGAGAAAACTGGGTACGAGTCTTAAAGGATGTCTGGGGCGCTTAAGACCCGATCATTAACTCTTTTATAACTATTTTGAATGACAGGTGAAACCGTGGCAAAAGTAGCTCCCGCACTTCCAATTGAAGTTGACTCAGAAACAGGCGTTTGGACAAGTGATGCCTTGCCCATGCTGTACGTTCCTAGACATTTTTTTATTAATAATCATCAGGCCATTGAAGAAGAGCTAGGCCCAGAGCGCTATGCTGAAATTTTGTACAAGGCTGGCTATAAAAGTGCATGGCACTGGTGTGAAAAAGAAGCACAGTTGCATGGCTTACAGGGCGTAGATGTGTTCGAGCATTATATGAAGCGTTTGTCGCAACGAGGCTGGGGCTTGTTTATTACAGAGGAAATGGATCTCGAAGGCGGACGTTGTAAGGTTCGGCTTGAGCATTCTGCTTTTGTTTATCACTACGGGAAAGTGAATCGCAAAATTGAGTATATGTTCACAGGTTGGTTTGCGGGTGCGATGGATCAGATTCTAGCCTCAACGGGCTCCGCTTTGCGGACAGAGGCAGAGCAGACTCAAAGTGCTGCAGAAGACGGCCATGACGTTGGCTATTTTATTACACGTCCGCTTGCACAGTCGGTTTGAAGAGTAGGAGTTAGTGATGTCTCAATTCGATGCAATGTTTCAACCGATTCAGATAGGTAAGCTGACAATACGCAACCGTGTGGTCAGTACAGCGCATGCGGAAGTCTATGCAACCGATGGCGGTATGACAACGGATCGGTATGTTAAGTACTATGAAGAAAAAGCGAAAGGTGGGTGTGGACTTTGTATTTGTGGTGGCTCCTCCGTGGTTTCCATAGATAGCCCTCAAGCTTGGTGGAGTTCGGTAAATCTATCAACCGACCGTATTATTCCGCATTTTCAAAACCTAGCGGATGCCGTGCATAAACACGGTGGCAAAATTATGATCCAAATTACCCATATGGGACGTCGTTCCCGTTGGGATGGTTATCATTGGTCGACCCTTTTATCGCCATCCGGTATTCGAGAGCCTGTGCATCGCTCCACCTGTAAAACAATCGAAGATGAAGAGATTACCCGAATTATTGGCGATTATGCTCAAGCGGCTCGACGTGCTAAAGACGGCGGGTTAGACGGTGTTGAACTCTCCGCCGTTCACCAGCACTTAATCGATCAGTTTTGGAGTCCGCGCGTGAATAAGCGGACGGACCAGTGGGGAGGAAGCTTTGAAAACCGCATGCGTTTTGGTTTAGAAGTTTTAAAAGCGGTGCGTGCCGAAGTGGGTGATGATTTCGTTGTGGGGATGCGAATTTGCGGTGATGAATTTCATCCAGATGGCTTAACGCATGATGACATGAAACAGATCGCCGCCTACTACGATGCAACGGGCATGGTCGATTTTTTTGGTGTGATCGGCTCAGGGTGCGATACACATAACACCCTTGCCAATGTGATTCCTAATATGTCGTACCCTCCTGAGCCATTTTTGCATTTGGCTGCAGGCATTAAAGAGGTTGTGAAGGCGCCAGTTATCCATGCGCAGAACATCAAAGATCCTAACCAAGCGCAACGGATACTTGAGGGCGGTTATGTCGATATGGTGGGCATGACACGCGCGCACATTGCAGACCCTCATATCATTGCAAAAATCAAAATGGGACAAGTCGATCAAATTCGTCAATGTGTTGGTGCTAACTATTGTATTGACCGTCAGTACCAAGGACTTGATGTGCTGTGTATTCAAAATGCGGCGACGTCGCGTGAGTACATGGGCTTGCCACATATTATTGAAAAAACGCAAGGCGCTTTACGTAAAGTCGTGATCGTCGGCGGTGGTCCTGCAGGTATGGAAGCAGCGAGAGTTGCAGCTGAACGCGGTCATCAGGTCATCTTGTTTGAAGCGAAAGATCAGCTGGGTGGTCAAATCAGCACCGCAGCTAAAGCGCCACAGCGTGATCAAATGGCGGGTATCACGCGTTGGTATCAATTGGAATTGGCTCGATTAAACGTCGATGTGCGTTTAGAGACCTACGCCAATGAAGACGCCATCAAAGATCTAAACCCTGATATCGTCGTGTTAGCGGTCGGTGGTCGTCCATTCTTAGAGCAAGTGCCTGAGTGGGGCGCAGACGAAGGATTAGTGGTCAGTAGTTGGGATGTTCTTGATGGCAAGGTAGCACCTGGTAAGAACGTGCTGGTCTACGACACCATTTGTGAGTTCAGTGGAATGTCCGTTGCAGACTATTTGTCTGAAAAAGGCGCCAAGGTTGAGCTTGTTACCGATGATGTTAAGCCAGGAGCCGCCGTGGGAGGCACGACGTTCCCAACCTATTACCGCAGTCTTTATGCAAAAGAAGTGATCATGACATCGGATTTGGCACTGCATAAGGTGTATCGCGAAGGTGATCAGTTGGTGGCCGTTTTAGAAAATGAATACACAGGCCAAATGGAAGAACGTGTAGTCGATCAGGTTGTCGTCGAAAACGGTGTTCGACCCGATGAAGCGCTTTACTATGCACTTAAGCATCAGTCCCTTAACAAAGGTCAGATAGATGTCGATGCGCTGTACGCGATCAAACCTCAGCCTTGCTTAAGCGAGTCAACTCAAGGAGCGGCGTTCATCCTGTTCCGAATTGGTGACTGCACAGCGCCTCGTAATACGCATGCAGCAATATACGATGCGTTGCGTTTATGTAAAGACTTTTAAGTTAGGGGAAGGTCTATGTTGACGAGTCTGATGCCTTGGCTGTTGGCCGTGGCTATTCTTCTGGCTGTAGTAGGTGCTTTGCGGCGTGCACGCCTGTGGTTGAGAGGGCGCGCTTCAAACGTGAACGTTTGGGCTGGCATACGTGCGATGCCCAAACGCTACCTGGTCGATTTGCATCATGTGGTTGAACGTGACCGTTATATTTCCAATACACACGTAGCCACGGCAGGTGGCTTTGTTTTGGCATCGGTATTGGCCATCTTTCTTTATGGTTTTGCCTGGGAAAGTAAACTCTTGGCGTGGCTGCTATTGGCCGCGTCAGGCGCTATGTTGATTGGGGCCGTGCGCGTTGCTAAACGTCGTCAATCACCACCGGAGCGCTTATCAAAAGGTGCATGGATGCGCTTACCGAAAAGCTTAATGGTGTTTGCCGTCAGCTTTTTGATCTTGAGCTTACCCGCGGCAGGCCTTTTACCCGAAGGGTTTGGCGGTGTGGTTTTAGCGGCGCTTTTAACGGCGGGTATTGTCTGGGGGCTTGCTGAAATGTTTATTGGCATGACCTGGGGTGGGCCAATGAAGCATGCTTTTGCTGGCGCATTGCACCTTGCCTTTCATCGTCGCCCTGAACGTTTTGGCGGTGGTCGCTCCACGGGACTGAAAGCGCTAAATTTTGACGATACTCAAGCGCCTTTGGGGGTTGAGAAACCGACTGATTTTACTTGGAATCAGTTGCTTGGATTTGATGCCTGCGTGCAATGTGGTCGTTGCGAAGCCGTGTGCCCAGCTTTTGCAGCTGGACAGCCATTAAACCCTAAAAAACTGATTCAAGATATGGTCGTAGGTCTGGCCGGTGGCAGTGATGCCAGTTACAGCGGTTCTCCTTATCCCGGCAAACCGCTGGGCGAACATAAAGGTGGCCCTTTTCAAGCCATCGTTGCACGAGAAGGAAAAGGATTGCTGGATCCGGAGACGCTCTGGGCCTGTACGACCTGTCGTGCCTGTGTTGAAGAGTGCCCTATGATGATTGAGCATGTGGATGCCATTGTCGATATGCGTCGTCACTTAACACTGGAGCGTGGGCAAACCCCTAACAAGGGGGCTGAAGTTCTGGAGAACTTAATTGCGACAGACAACCCAGGTGGATTTAATCCAGGTAGCCGCATGAATTGGGCCGCCGATCTTAATCTACCGACATTAGCAAATGTTAAGCGGACAGATGTGTTGCTTTGGTTAGGCGACGGTGCATTTGATATGCGCAATCAACGGACGCTTCGAGCCTTTGTTAAGGTTCTTCGGTCGGCAGGTGTGCAGTTTGCGGTGCTGGGCAATGAAGAGCGTGACTCGGGAGATGTTGCTAGACGTTTAGGCGATGAGGCTACCTTTCAACATTTAGCCAAGCAAAACATTCATACATTGCAGAAATACTCATTTCGAAGCATTGTCACCTGTGATCCTCATAGCTTTCATGTATTGAAAAATGAGTACCCCGAACTGGGTGGCGAGTATGTGGTTTATCACCATACAACCTTTATGGAGCGTTTGTATCGAGATAAACAATTGTCTTTAAAAGATTGGGTGGGTGGACGTGTGACCTATCATGACCCCTGTTATCTGGGACGTTACAACGGAGTGTATGATGCGCCTCGTCAGCTATTGGATGCATTAGGCATTGATCGGGTTGAAATGACGCGTTCAGGATTTAGATCACGCTGCTGTGGTGGCGGTGGCGGTGCACCGATTACCGATATTCCAGGTAAACAACGAATTCCTGATATGCGTATGGACGATATTAAAGCATCAGGCGCAAGTGTTGTTGCAGTAGGGTGTCCACAATGTACAGCCATGCTGGAAGGTGTTGTTGAGCCACGACCACAAGTATTGGATATTGCAGAATTAGTCGCCCAATCCTTAATCGAAGAGGAGACGCGTGCATGAACGATATTAAGCGGCGAGATCCTCGAGCTGAGTGGATTCTGAGAAATCGTTTGCATCCTGAACATTCAACCTATGCGCTAACACAGGCTACGGGTAGGCTGAGTGAGTGGATAGGCCCGACGGGTGTCAAACGTAAAAATCCTCACCTGGTTGGTTTCATTGGGCCTGCTGGCGTGCGCCGAATTGATCGAAGTGGAGCACAGTCAAACCAGCAGAACACTGTAAAGGCGAAGGTTGACATCGATGCAAGACGTCTCATCCAGATTGATGGACCTAGCGCGTACATCGTCGTTGTTCCGGAGCTACCGGGAGGACGTTTTTCTGCTCAAGACAAAGACTTGTTTGGCTTGGCGCAACAACTGGCCGCTAAACAGTCTGAAGCCACAGCTGTACTGGGTGTCATTTTGAGCCCGCTCAAAGATACAGAGTTGGGTGACGTGGGTATGGATCGTGTGTATTTTGCAGATGAGTCTCAGTGCAGCGAGTATGATCCAGAAACACACCTGCAGCAATTAACCGCCATTGAACGTGAATTTAATCCACTCTATTGGTTATTCCCGGAACATACCTCAATGAGTGCGGACTTAGGTCGACGTTTGTCTGTCAAATTGAAGGTCAGAGCAACAAGCCATTTATGGCAGTTGGATCTTGATACGTTAATGGCGACTTGTCGAGCATCGGGAGGGGCAAGTGATCTGTATCGCCCCGTGAGTCGAGTGATCATGGCATTGGCCGAGTGTGCTGAACCTGTGTCGGATACTCGTCACGAAGCCAGGGTTATTGACTCATCCATCAATGCAGCTGATGTTATTAAGCGTATTCGTAACCTCGGCGCTGTTTCGGTCGATCCTGCTAAGGTCGCTTTGTCAGAGGCAGAGTTTATTCTGTCTGGAGGCAAGGGGATTACTAATTGGGATGCTTTCCATCAGTTGGCCAGATCTTTAGGTGCAACAGAGGGGGCATCGCGTGTTGCCGTTGATGATGGCCACATGCCGCGTGATCGTCAGGTAGGCGCGACTGGAACTTGGGTGACGGCGAGGGTTTATCTCGCAATAGGAATCTCTGGAGCTATTCAGCATTTACAGGGTATCCAAGCCTGCGACAAAGTGATTGCAATTAACACAGACCCAGGTTGTGACATGATTAAGCGCGCTGATCTTGCGGTGATCCTGGACTCGTCCGAACTTATACAATCCATGCTGGATCAGCTACAGCAGTCTCAAGTGGAGGTGCAACATGTCGCGTAATCTGGCTAAGTTGCCATCAAATGATGAGGTCTCTGTAACCGTATTGGTTTCGGTCGGGCAACACCCCGTGACAGGACGACTTCGACGAGCGGATCAAGACGCACGTGCGTTGGAAATGGCAATGGGGTTGTCGGACGCCGAGCTAGAGTCATCTATGCCGGTCCCCTTAATGATTCAATAGAACCGGCCTTGCGTGGCTATTTAGGGATGGGCGTCTCGGAGCTGAAAGTGTTACGGCAATCGGAACAAAATGACATCGTTCCGGCTCTGTCAGCATTTTTGAATGCCACTCCCTCTTCAGTTATCTTATGTGGTAGTCGTGCTGAGTTGGGCGAAAGCTCTGGGTTGGTGCCGTATCAGTTAGCAGATGCCTTGGGTTATACGCTCGTTGCCAATGTTGCCGTCATTGAAAAGGTGGCGGCATCTCAAGCCGTTGTACTGCAGGCGTTGCCGAGAGGACAGCGTCGACGGATTGAGGTGGCATTGCCGGCGATTTTAGCCGTGGATTCTGCTTCACCTGTGGCGCGTCAATCGGCGTATGCCAAAGCTACGCGTGGCTTTATTAACTGCGTTGTGAGCGATACGGAGGAGAAGGATGCAACGAATGAATGGCATTATGCACCTGCTCGTAAACGTCCTAAGCGTTTGAAAATCATCAAAGCCACATCAGCACGTGACCGTTTCAAAGCAGCTGCGGCAAAAGCTGAAGGGGCAGGAGGTCAAGTACTCACATCTGTCACTGCCGAGGAGGGCGCTGCAGCCATATTAAAAGTACTAAAAGAAGAGGGGGTATTAAAGACTTGAGTTGACAGGAGGTGGGTTGTTTCTTAAGCCTTGACGCTGAATGGAAAGAATCCACTGTCCCTGTGACTTTACGTTTTGGTGTTATGTTGGAATACACGTAGAATTTGCAAAAAAAACCGGAGAATTTGACAAGACCTGGGGAGTGTTAGCAGTCTAAAGTGAAAAGACATAAAAAGAGGCCTGCTTTTAAAACAAGTAAGGCTGGTCTAAACTCAAAATGCTTTTGTTAGTCACAATAACAAAATCAGTGTTATTTCGAATAACGCAGTGCCCCATAACAACAATCACAAGGTAGCAAATATGAGCAAACCCAATATGAATAGACGTAATCTTCTGAAAGCCGCCGCCGCAGGTGCAGTTGCTGCTCCGTTGGCCATGACCTCTACTTCTGCATTAGCGACAACCAACCTGCGCATGCAAACCTACTGGGGTCGTGAGGCATCTGATGTTTTTAGCTCCTTTGGTGAAGATGTTCGCACTGCATCGAAAGGCTCCTTGCGTGTTCGCCATTTTACAGGCAGTTCTTTAGTGCCTGATGCTGAGATGTTTCAAGCGGTAAGCCGTGGCACCATCGACATGTGCCAAGGTTATGCGGGCTACTGGCCAGGCCAGTTGGATATTGCCGGTATTGAATCTGGTTTACCGGGTGCTTGGACGAACCACGATGAGGCCCAGTACGTTTACCGTACCAAAGGTCTGATCGATTTAGTACGTGAAGCCTACGCTGAACACAACGTTCACTACTTAGGGCCTATCATGGGCGGCCCATTCGATCTGTTAACTAAACAACCTGTTAACAGCCTTGATGATCTCAAAAATATGCGTATTCGCGCAACACCTGCAATTGCACGTATCCTTCAGCAGTTTGATATTCCGACCGTTTTCTTGCCAGGTTCAGAGCTTTACGTTGGTTTGAGCACCGGTACTATTGATGGTGTGATCTACGCTGGTACCAATGAATACGTCGGTATGAAGCTGTTTGAAGTTGCCAATCACTACACCTCTATTGGCATGGTGTACCCAGGCTACTGTGATCAGATTCTGGTCAATATGGATGTGTGGAAGAAAATGACCGATGAAGAGCGCAAAGTGATTGAACTGGCGTACGAAAAACATTCGGCTCATATGCACACTTGGATGGTCAGTGGTTCAATTGATGCAGGGGCCACTGGTCACTTTGTTATGAACAGTCTTCCTCCTGAGGACTCAGCACGTCTGCGTAAAGCCGCTGAAGTGATCTGGGAAGATGAAGCCGCTAAATCTGATCGCAATAAGAAGGCGATCGATATTCTTAAAGAAGCTGCGAAAGCAACAGGACGTGCCTGATGCTTTCAGTCTGTCACTTAGTTAGCTGGGTTGATAGACTCTCTGAAATCGTGGGCAAGGCCGTCTCTTGGATGTGCCTTGCTTTGATTTTGGTGCTGCTCTATGAAATTATTGCCCGTTATTTCTTCGTTAGTCCCACTTCATGGGCACATGAACTGAGTACAATGTTGTACGGTACGTTTTGTGTTCTGGCTGGCACCTATACCCATCGTTATCAGGGCCACGTTCGAAGTGAGGCGTTGTACAACCTATTTTCGCGTCGAGGTCGTGCGATTCTGGATGTTATTACAGGTTTGGTGGTTTTATTCGTTTTAGTTGTTTTCTTTTTCGCATCTGTTGATTTTGCCTACGAATCTTGGCAAAACAAAGAATTGTCCTCCAAAAGTACATGGGCTCCACCCATTTATCCATTTAAAACAGTGCTTCCAGTTGCCGTAGGTCTTATTGCTCTGCAGAGCTTGGCACATTTGATTCGTGACATTTGTGTGGCCTTAAATTTACCTTGTAACGCCTGTGTCGAGTCATGAAGTTGAGTGTATTAGCAGAGAAGGGTGTATTACGAACACCCTCTGACAATTTAGAAGGGTACTCTCCGTGTCAGATATAGATCCTTTAATAATAACCCTTGGCATGTTTGGCGCAATGTTCGTCATGCTCATGTTGGGGACGCCCTTGTCTTGGGCATTGCTAACCGTTGGTATGGGGTTTGCGTATTTTCTTTGGGGTGCTGGTGCATTGGATCTGCTCACGATCAGTGCTTTTTCCTCAATGGATAATTTTATTCTCGTCGCTTTACCCATGTTTATTTTCATGGGGCTAATGCTAGAGCGTTCAGGTATTACCGATGACTTATTCGAAATGATGAATAAACTCATGGGGGCTCAGCCAGGTGGGTTGGGTGTCGGGACGATTATACTCTGTGCGCTGATTGCGGCCATGGCGGGTGTTTCCGGCGCTGCGACCGTGAGTCTAGGCGTGATTGCACTACCCGCCATGCTTAAACGCGGCTACAGTAAAAAATTAGCGACGGGCACTATCATGGCCGGGGGCGCACTCGGCTTTTTGATCCCCCCGAGTGTCTTGATGATTCTCTATGCCTTTTTGGCAAAAGAATCGATCGGTAAGCTTTTTGCGGCGGGCTTAATGCCGGGTCTGATGCTGGCGGGTCTTTATATCCTCTATATTTTGATCATTAGTCGGGTCAATCCAAAAATTGCACCGCCGCTTGCTGTTAAAGAACAGGTGGATTGGAAGGGTAAGCTGGTTTCATTAAAAGCGCTGATTCTTCCGGGGTCACTCATTGTCGCTGTTTTACTCTGTATCATCTTGGGGTTAACCTCGCCGACTGAGGCGTCTGCGATCGGTGCTGCCGGCGCCATTATTTGTGCGGCAGTTTACCGTACGCTAACGTGGAAAATGTTAAAAGATGTCTTAATGGATACGACCAAATTAATGGGGATGTTAATTTGGATCACCTTGACAGCGCTCTTCTTCAGTAAGGTTTACATTGGATTAGGTGCTGGTTTCTTGCTGCAAGACTTGATCGACGATTACGAATTAGCACCGATGATGGTTATTTTGGCAATGCTGGCCTGCTATTTTGTGCTGGGCATGTTCTTAGATGACTTTGCCATCGTATTTATCACGGTTCCTTTGTTTGTGCCGATTGTTGAGTTCTTAGGTTTCGATCCTGTGTGGTTTGCAATCCTGTTCATCGTGAGCATGCAAACGGCCTATTTAACGCCTCCCTTTGGTATAATCTATTTTATATGCGATCGGTGGCACCACCATCTGTGACGATTTACGATCTTTACCTTGCGGTTATTCCGTTCATTTTGTTGCAAATGTTAGGCTTGGCATTGATCCTGTACTTCCCACAAATTGCGCTTTGGCTGCCGAATTTAATTTACAGTTAGCTCAATTGACATAGTGTTAACTCAAACGCCCCTTATTGGGGCGTTTTTGTAAGTCACAGTAATGCTTGCTTCGGATGAGTGAAGCTATATTACCGGAACAGAGATTAACATTTAGGGAAGCTTAGATAGGAGGTGGTGAAGTTCAGGTAGGTTTTTCGTTCAGGGGTGGGTGTTACAGCGGTCAACATGTCTAACTCTCTCGACAGCATCATGCTGACGACGTCTGACCATTTTGTATCGACCACTGGCTGAAATGTCACACCGAGACGTTCCTCAAATAGTTTGAAAAAGTCCGCGACGATGCCCTTAAATTCGCCTTGCTGATCGACAAACTCACAAGGTTACCTGTTGGTGGGTAGGTTTGTGTTTGTTCTTCGACGTTTTGGTGATAGCCCTAGCGTTCAGTATAGAGTGTAGATTTCATAAACAGGTTGAATGAAGTGATTAATAAAAATACTATACGGTATGGTATGTTTTAAATAGGAGAGTATTTATGAAATTATATGAAATCAGTGGTTGGCTGTTGGTCGGGATTGGCATGGTGCATAACGCTTTGGGTGTGGTGATGGGGTGGCCATATCTTGTCGAAATAGTTCAGGCGGGTGTTTGGAATTCAATTCAGCCCGATGGTGAGTTGATGTTTTCTCGCAGTACGATGTTGTGGTTCTTATTAGTGGGGTGCTTCTGGTGGCTGCTGGGCGGGTTAATGCAGGCGTGGTTGCAAACAGTGCCAACGTCCCTGCCTCGTTGGCTTGGGTGGGGGTTGATGACCGCTGGATTGGTGGTAGGAATTCTTTTGCCGATATCTGGAGCGTGGTTGTTCATTCCGCTTGGTTTACTTGTTGTCTACGGTGCTCCTTTAGCAAGACAGGATGTGTGATGAAATTAAGTCGCGAAGATTGGTGCCAAGCAGGGTTGGTGGCGCTCGCGGAGAAAGGGCCGGAGGCGCTAAAAATTGATCGTTTGTGTGAGCGACTGGCCGTGACGAAGGGCTCTTTTTATCATTACTTTAAACATCGAGAAGCCTATGTCGATGAGTTGCTGGCCTTTTGGCACACAAACTATACACAAAACCTTGTAGAGGGATTGTCGCCTCAAGACCCTGTCAAACAGCGGATTGCACAATTGTCTGCTGCTGTAGCTGAGGCCGATCATCGAACCGAAGTCGCATTGCGTAGTTGGGCGCTCAGTGAGCCCCGTGTGGCAGAGGCTGTGGCTGTAGTTGATAGCGAAAGGTTAGATTATATCGCGGCTTTGCTGACAGAGCTGGGTTATAACCCAGTCGATACCCATCTTTTGGCAAAGTTATTATACGCGCAAACACTAGGTTGCCAGCAGCTAGGTAAACGGCTTAGCATCGAAGAGTGGAAAGCAATTGATAGTTGGTTCATGCGTTGGTTAAGCCATGAATAAAACGAAAATTGGTCTAATATATTGGGACTAGAGAATGAGTGAGCAAGTGTATTATCAGCGATCCTTAGCGGCAGATGTATATCCTCATCTCAAGATGGCACTTGAATTGATTGATGTCTCTATGCCAAAAGTGGCGGTGGATGTTGGCTGCGGCGCTGGGCGAGATGCTTTATTCCTGGCTGAGAGTGGCTTTAGGTACATGCGTTTGACAAAAGTGATGCGGCTATTTCTCGCGTGGAAGAAGTCTGTTCCAGGCACCTCAATCAAACGCTATTTGCTCAGGTCAGCTGCTTTGATCGATTTGAGTATCCAAAATCGTCTTTGGTAAGTGCGTGTTCCAGCCTGTTCTTTTGTCCGCCGGACCAGTTTGAGCGTGCTTGGCAGAACATTACGGAATCACTTTTATCTGGCGGTGTTTTTTGCGGTCATTTTATGGGGCCGAATGATTCTTGGGCAAAAATGGAACGCGGTGATCTGACCGTTCACACCCGTACTGAGGTGGAAGCGCTTTTTTATCCAAACTTCAAAATCATCGATGTCTATGAGCATGACTCAGAGGGGATGACATTGATTGGCAAGAAAAAACACTGGCACACCTACTCTGTCGTTGCTCAAAAAATAAGATAAGGGTATGGGGTGACTCATCTTAGTGTCATCTGTATGAATCCAGACGCAAAGTGTTTCGGTGTCAGGTTGTCTTTTGATGATGGTGTTAGTTTATGATCGGCTGTGAATGCGTTAATAACGAAATAGTACAAGGATCTCAATGTCGAATACTCGCTTAGTTGTGCTTACTTTACTGGCAATGATTGCGTTCGCAGGAAATTCTCTACTGAATCGTCTTGCTCTAAACGATACCAATATTGATGCCGCTAGCTTTACCACCCTGCGGTTGGTTTCCGGTGCGATGATGCTGTGGCTTGTTGTGCAAATTGTACATCGCAAGCATTCGAACCGTATTGGCAAAGGCAATTGGTTGTCGGCAACCGCCTTAGTGGTTTACGCGGCTGGGTTTTCGTTTGCTTATATCAGTCTTTCGGCCGCGATGGGGGCTCTGATTCTTTTTGGTGCGGTGCAGGCAACGATGATCACTCATGGTCTTTGGCTGGGTGAACGGCTAAGAGGATTACAAGTTATCGGGCTTTTACTTGCGTTGGGTGGCTTAGTGGGTTTGTTTTTACCGGGTATTTCTAAACCGCCTCTATTGGGCTCACTGTTGATGTTACTCGCTGGAGTCGCTTGGGGCGTGTATTCCTTGCGCGGTAAGGGGGAGGGCGATGCGACTCGAGTCACGGCAGGGAATTTTCTGCGTGCGGTTCCTATTGCGTTGGTATTAAATCTGCTGATGTTCCAGCATTTTTCGTTCGATAGTGCTGGGTTTTGGTATGCAGTCGCGTCGGGCGCTTTGGCGTCTGGACTCGGCTATGCCATTTGGTACACAGCCTTGCCTGCCTTGAAATCAACGACGGCAGCCACTGTTCAATTGAGTGTTCCAGTGATTGCAGCCGTAGGGGGGATTCTTTTACTGAATGAGGACTTAAGCCTGCGCTTAGTTGTCGCCTCAGTGGCGATACTTGGTGGTATTGCGCTGGTGATTTTAGAGAAAAAAGCAGCTTCAAGTAAATAAAGAGAAGAGTGTAAGTAAAGGGTAAAATACAAATACCAGTGCAGGCCTATACTGTTGACGCTCAGGGAACTGTGCGAGGGGTCGGGTAACCAGCACTCCTCTCGCGACCGTTGCAATCGACGTTGGCAAAAATTTAGCCCATGATTTAGACGCTAATCACTTATTTTCTTATAAAAATACTTACGACAAGTGCTTTCATCCAAGCGTTTAAGGACAAAGACTAAAATCCCAATCACAGCCACTGTAAATACAATGCGTCCCCAAAAATAGTCATAAAGTCCGCACCAATCAACAGAATCAGTAGCGCGTTTTCAATCAAGCTATGAAGTAGGTTGAGCAACATCATGGCGACGAAAATATCCCGTGGGGAGATGTGTCCTCGTTTTGCTTCATTAATAAGTAAACCACCAATGCGAATTATCAGTGTCATCACAATCCCAACACCTGCTTGTTTAGCAACGGCTACTTCGATGGAAAGTGAATGAGCAAGCAACATCAAAGTGCCAAGAATCGAGACTTGAGCAACGGTTAAATTCGTGTCAATACTCATAAATATCACGAGTCCAGCGTACATATTGGTGACAAGCGTGGTTGCCCACACCAAGCCCATTTCACTAGGCAAGCCGACCAGTGACATGACAGGACTTAGCCATTGGCTCAGTAGCTCGATGCCACCAAGCTTTTCAAGAACCTTGATCACGATGATCATCGGAATCCTGTATTCAGCATTGAAGGTCAGACGTTAGTAGTGGCCACTCACTTTATGATTGCCGCGTCGGTGCCATGGATGACTCATTCACTATAATTTTACTGCAGGCTTTTCCGTATCCCAAGGAGTACTTCAGCGCGGGATAAACCCGCGAGGAGCTGATGGCAAAGCTAAGGGTGATAAGTCCTTTTTGGCCCCATAAAGCCACTATTTCTTCGCGCATATCATCGGCTTCAGGGTTGTGGGCCAGAACCAGCTCTGTAAACTGCACGACCCGCGCGATATCTGGTGGCAGCTTGTTCAGATCTCTATTAATAATGGCGCACACAATATCCGGGCTTAGGTTGGCTTCCAAAGCCATGTTGGTCACCAACTGCGTGCAGGGACCGCAATCATCCCAGATAATCGCCCGTAACCTAGCAGCGAACAGTGGCCCCGGCGGCACATGTCCTGAATGGGATGACAGGATTTGAAACCCCATAAACTTTAAAAATGCCCTTAAATCCGCTTGAAGAATATCCTGCATATAACACACGTCATAGTCATAGCGTTTTTTCATAGACAGCAGCATTTTGTTGAATAGATATCGAATCATGTTAACTCCTCAGAATTTTCCTGAATTCCGTTTAAGAACAACGGTTTTCTATAATTGATGCAATCTTGATAAGTGTCTGGGTCAAGGCTGTGATGACAAGGCGATCTCTTGTGCTTTTGCCTGCTCCTGTGCCTGTGCCTGCGCCTTGACTGGTTTGAACAGGAGCAAGAAGCTCAGCAGAAAGATCATGGAACAGCTGTAAAGCATCCCTGTAAAGCTGCCATCATCCAGAAGACTTGACGCCAGCAGTGGACCTGTCGCCAGGCCGACAAAGGAGACGACGGCTGCAATCGTTGAAAGCCTTCCACTGCTATCCATTTCAGCGGTGACGGCAAACAGGTATGATTGGACGGCTGGCCATGAAAAAAACAATAAGGACATGGCCGCAATATAGGCAGAGGTAATATGTGAAAAGTTGAACAGGATCGCAGCCAGGGTCGACATAACGATACCTGTAATAATCATATAGATGCGACTGACACGTTTACCGCTGATCACCGGGATCATCGCTCCCAGTAACCCTAACATGCCGGTGATAGCGATGTAGGTACTCACATTTTCAGACGTAAGATTGGCGCCCAAACCGATGAGCCTACGTAAGCATAAATGGCACTGGCAGCGGTTAGATAGGACAGGATCGCCAACAGCAACAGCAGTGGTTTGCCAAATAGCTTAGCCAAGGGCATGGATTGGCTGATTGATTTGCTGTCCAGCGGAAGAGCGGGAAGAAAGGGCATCAGAGCTAGGCTAATCAAGATTAAACCTGCCATGACGTAAAACACCGCATATGCGTTCAGCATCTCTTCGAGCGTGGGTAGCCCATACATGACGATAGAGCCAATACTGAACTGTATAAACAGCAAGGTTCCAAATGCACGGTCCGGATTGTTTAATCTGGCCAGTACTGAGAAGCCAGTCCCGACACATAACCCGCCCAGTATTCCAGCCAGAAAGCGCCAGCCAAGCATGATACTGTAGTTCTCAACCCATAAGGTGCTGATATCCGTCAGCGCTAGCAGGGTAAACGAGATAAACATGACGGTTTGCCACTGAATCCGTCGCACCAGAAAAATGGCAACAGTACTGCCCAAGAGGGCACCATACCCATTCAGCGCCACAATTTGCCCAGCTTCGGCTTCATTGAAACCGATACCGCCAGCCAGTGCATTCACAACCCCGGGTAAGAAATTGATATAGGAAAGACCCGCCATTGCAATAAATGCCAGGAAAAGATAGGAGAGGGGATTGCTTACGGGTAGTTTTCTTGAAATAGAGCGATTCAACATACTTCCTCACTTGGATATCTGTGTTCTAAGCTTGGAATCGTATTGCTCTGAAAAATCAAAAAAAATAGGATGATGTCCCTATCAGTCGTGAAGGATATTCATGAATTTCGTGTTGTAGACATTCCCGAGAATGACCGACTATACTCAGCCAATGGATAAACTACGCTCACTGGAAATATTCTTAGCCACTTGTGATAGTGGTAACTTTGCGTCAGCTGCCAGAAGCTGCAATACAGATCCATCTACGGTTAGCAAAGCCATTAGTCGATTGGAAGCCCAGTTGGGATTGACTCTTTTTCAACGCTCCACCCGGCAGTTGCGCATCACCACAGCCGGTAAACGCTATTCCGATAAAGTGCGTAAGCTGCTCCTGGATCTTACTTCCTGCGAAGAAGAGCTGAGGCATTTGAATGATGCGCCTTGCGGTACCCTGCGTATTAATTCTGCTGCCTGCTACGGCCACCTCTATCTGCGCCCGTTACTGCAGGCGTTCTGTCAGCGCTACCCGGAAATCAAGCTCGAAATAGAGATTAATGATCTACACGTGGATGTCATTGAGAACGAAATCGATGTGGCACTGCGAACAGGTTTCGTGAAAGACAGTCGTTTGGTGGCAAGGCGTCTTAGTCCAATGGACTTTCTGACGTGTGTTTCACCTCGATATCTAGAGGTGCACGGGGTACCCCGTTGTGCCGATGATTTTCAGCAACACAGTTGGATTGGTTTTCGAATTAAAGAAACACAACAGCTACAGCCGATTTTTTTGCCCAATGCGAAAGGGGAGTATCTCCCTTATGTGTTAGAACGCACGCATATCACGGATGATGGCGAGGCAATGGCACATATGTGTGTCGATGGTATGGGATTTGCTCAATTACCGCATTTTCTGGCGAAGCTTGGCTTGCAAAGCGGAACATTAGTGTCACTTTTCCCTTATTACCGACCACCGCAACCCGATAATGGCGTGTTTGCTATTTACCCAAAACGAGAGTATTTACCCGCTAAGGTCAGGGTATTTATTGAGTTTATGGCCTCATCATTAGAGGCTGCAGGCGAGGGGACGAATTATACTTGGGCTGAAAACTGGGTGCCTGTGGTCAATTTTCCAGTCTAGTATTGCTACAGTTGTAACTGTTGGTGATTACAAGAGTAAAAACGCCTCCATTTAGGAGGCGTTTTGCAATCTTATTTATTCTTCAGACAATACTTGAATACGTTTAGGCTGCACGGCTTCTCGTTTAGGAATGGTTATTTCCAATACGCCATGTTTGCATTTCGCATTAATAGCATCGCCATTCGCAGAGTCAGGTAAACTGAAGCGCCGATAAAAAGAACCAAAACTACGCTCAACGCGTTTATAGCCTTCCTTTTCGGTTTTGCTTTCGGACTCTTTCTGCCCTTTTACCGTGAGGACACCGGCTTCCATGCTCACCTCAATATCTTCCGGTTTAACGCCGGGTATATCAACAAAAATCAGGAACTTATCGCTTTCTTCTTTAATATCAACAGATGGAGTCCACTCCGCTGTGGCAATGGTACTTTCTTCTGATTTTTCATCTCTGGATAGCTCTAATTCTTTTTGTAACTGTCTTAATAAGCTCCAGGGTTCATAACGTGTGATAGCCATGGTCTGAATCCTCATCATTAAACAAGTTAATAAGGTGTTGTTTACCTATGGGCTATATAAGGTGGTTTTTTTAAATTTCAAGAGGGAAAAATAAACGCGCCTTAAGGCGCGTTTATTAAAAACACTTAGCTTGTTTTTGTTTGCGGACTTAGATCAGCATAAAACGAGGTATACTCCTGTGAAAGCCCTTTAAACAGGCTAAAGCACATGAAAAGCAAAACCACAGTGAACGGAAGTCCCGTTGCGACAGCGCCGGCTTGCAGAGCGCTAAGTGCTGAGGTTCCACCGCCTGCCAAGAGTATGCCTGCAATAATCCCAACCAATGCCGCCCAGAAGACACGTTGTTGCTTGGGTGCATCCGTTTTACCGCCTGCGGTAATTTTATCAATGACCAATGATCCTGAGTCGGACGATGTGATAAAAAACACCAAGACCAGAATAATGGCTAAAGAAGAAGTGATACCGCTTAAAGGTAGATTTTCTAACATTTGGAACATTGCCAGTGAGACATCGCCAATGCCATTGCTTAATTGCCCAATACCCTCGGTTGCTTGGTGCAATGCATTGCCGCCAAAAGCCGTCATCCATACGATTGTGACGCAGGTTGGTACAAGTAAAACGGCGGTTAGAAACTCACGAACGGTGCGTCCTTTGGATACACGTGCGATAAAAATGCCGACGAAAGGTGACCAAGAGATCCACCAAGCCCAATAGAAGACGGTCCAGCCGTGAAACCAGGTTTGGTCATCACGTCCAATCCAGTTCGAAAGAGGGATAATATGACTGACATAGTCAAGTGTGGTTTTAAAGAGGCCATTGATAAAGAGCGTCGTCGAGCCCGCAATTACAACGAATAGCAGTAGGGCTATGGCCATGATCATATTGATGTTGCTGAGCAGTTTTACACCACCATCAATGCCTCTCCATACAGAAATTAAAGCAATAATGGTTACAACAATAATGATTGCGATTTGGGTGCCGATAGAATTGGGGACACCAAAGAGGTAGTGTAATCCTCCCGCTGCTTGTGAAGCGCCTAAGCCAAGCGATGTGGCTAAGCCGAAAATCGTTGCCAAAACGGCAACAATATCAATTGTATGTCCAATCCATCCACGCGTGTGTCGTCCTAAAATAGGGAAGAAAGCCGCACGTAAGGTCATAGGAAGGTTGCGGTTGTATGCAAAAAAAGCAATGGCTAACCCGACTACCCCCATAAATAGCCCAAGGGTGTAAGCCCCAGTGAAACATTGTTGCACCCATGGCTGCAGAGGCACCGCTTTCTGTGTTCGCTGCTGCATTGAGTGGTGTACCGTACCAGTCGGTATAATAGGCGACGGGTTCTGCAACGCTCCAAAACATTAACCCTATGCCCATACCAGCGGCAAAGAGCATCGCAAACCATGAGTGTAATGAATATTCTGGTTTTGCATTTTTTCCACCCAAACGGATTTTACCCAGAGGCAGGAATATCAGCACTAAGCAGAACAATACGAAAAGATTACCAGCAATCATAAAGAGCCAGTCAAAATGATTGATGGACCAACACGAGCGGCAACCAGAGAGGTACTGGCTGACTCGGGAAATACGAGTGCGTACACAATAAACGCAATAATTAATATCGCCGACAATGGGAATACGGGATTATGGAAATCCAGCCCCATCAGTTGAGCGTTATCCTGTCCAACTTTGTAGTCGGTGTCTTGATCTT
This sequence comes from Nitrincola nitratireducens, assembly GCF_000585235.1. NCBI lineage: Bacteria > Pseudomonadati > Pseudomonadota > Gammaproteobacteria > Oceanospirillales > Oceanospirillaceae > Nitrincola > Nitrincola nitratireducens. The sequence continues at coordinate 37,647 of NZ_AONB01000006.1, forward strand.
GAATTCGGGCCATATGAGGTTCCCCTGAATAAATTTAACTGGCAGTCTTGTTGTTATTGAGCCAATCCATCACTAGCCATTCTCTGTCGAGTTGACTAATCCTTAGGGCGTATCGATTTTTATGCATTTGACGAATCATTTAAGTCTGAGGGCGACCTAGCTCCTTAGTAATTGCGACATGGGCAATTTCAGGTCGTTTTTGCTATTGACGTCGCAGATGTGTCACCTTTGTTAGTGAATATCTGTATGCGACACTCATGTCTCTATTACAGACATGATTTGCTTTGTGAGGGGTTACGAGATTGCGAGAAGCAAGGTCAGATGCGATCATGAACGAAAATGATAAACACGAGAGACCGCCAATGAATCCGACACAGACCCAAGCAGGTCAGCCACCTTTGCGCAAAACGCGTTCGCAGCCGCGAGGGCGTCTATTGGATGTAAATGCCTTAGAGACGGTAAACCAGTTGTTAGGGGATGCCTCAAATGCTCGCGATAGGTTGATTGAAAATCTTCATACCTTGCAAGACCATTTTGGCTACTTGTCGATGCCGCACTTGCGAGCCTTGTCTGAGCGGATGAATTTACCTATGGCGGCAGTGTATGAAACAGCCAGTTTTTATGCGCATTTCGATTTGATTGACGAAGGCCAAACACCCCCACCAGACATCACGATACGCGTCTGTGATTCATTGTCTTGCCAGTTAGCGGGTTCTGAACAAATGCACAAAGCCCTTGAGATGGGGGTGAACCCGGATCAAGTACGCGTTATTCGAGCGCCTTGCATGGGACGCTGTGATAAAGCGCCGATCGCGGAGGTGAAGCATCGCCATGTTGAGCACGCCACGTTTGAGAGCGTTTTACAAGCGATCCGTCAGCAAGACTTTTCACCAGCGGTTGTTGATTGGCAGGCATTTAAGGCTTACCAAGCGGAAGGTGGGTACCGTTTATTGAATGGGTGTCGTCAAGGCGAGGTTAGTGTTGAGTCGCTTTTGACCCTGCTTGAAGAGTCGGGCCTTAGAGGGCTGGGAGGGGCGGGTTTTCCTACCTTTAGGAAGTGGCAGTTTGTAAGAGCGGAGGCCGGGCCTCGCTACTGTGTGGTGAATGCCGATGAAGGGGAGCCCGGTACGTTTAAAGATCGTTATTACCTAGAAAGACGTCCGCATCAGTTCTTGGAAGGGGCGCTAATCAGTGCTTGGGCCGTCGACGCAAAAGCCATCTATATCTATCTGAGAGATGAATACCCAAGCATACGTCAGTTGTTGCGCGAAGCGATTTCTGAGCTGGAGTCCGAAGGCTGGATTGAACCCGGTTATATTCAGTTACGACGGGGTGCAGGTGCCTATATCTGTGGTGAAGAGTCTGCATTGATTGAGTCTCTGGAAGGTAAACCCGGCAAGCCAAGGCATCGTCCACCCTTTGTGGCGCAAAAAGGCTTATTTGGACAGCCGACCTTGGTTAACAATGTCGAAACACTGTATTGGATACCGCATATTCATGAAAAGGGAGCCGAATGGTTTGCCAGCCAAGGCCGCCATGGTCGCAAAGGTTTGCGTTCCTTTTCGGTGTCTGGCCGTGTTCAAACGCCGGGCGTTCATCTTGCACCTGCGGGGATTACGCTCACTGAGCTGATTGATGAATACTGCGGTGGTTTGCTGCCAGGCCACCAATTATTAGGCTATCTTCCCGGTGGGGCATCGGGTGGAATCTTACCCGCCAGTAAAGCCGATATTCCTTTGGATTTTGATACCTTACAGAGTGAAGGATGTTTTATTGGCTCTGCAGCCATCATTGTGTTGTCCGATCAAGATGACTTAAAAGAAGTGGCCAAAAATCTACTGGCCTTTTTTGCGGATGAATCCTGCGGTCAGTGCACACCTTGTAGAGTGGGTACTGAGAAAATGTTGAGCTTATTGGGTCATCCAACATGGGATGAGCCGACACTTGAATCTTTGGCACAGGTCATGATGGATGCGTCGATTTGTGGTTTAGGTCAAGCCGCACCCAACCCCGTGACGAGCTTATTTAGGCACTTTCGTGATGAACTGATTCAAGCCAAGATTATTGTTAAGGGGTAAGGTGATGAGCACAATTGAATTAACCTTTGATGGTATGACGGTGACGGCATCACCGGGAGAAACCTTGTGGCAAGTTGCAAAGCGCATGGGAGAGGTCATTCCTCATCTCTGCTTTAAAGACGCGGCAGGTTATCGTTCGGATGGAAATTGCCGTGCCTGCATGGTTGAGATTGAAGGTGAGCGGGTGTTAGCCGCCAGTTGCTTGCGTTTAGCGGAAGCGGGAATGGTGGTTAAAAGCCAGGCCTCCACCCGTGCTCAAAATGCGCGAACGGCTGTGCTGGAAATGCTAGTGGCCGATCAGCCTGAGCGTGAAACGAGCCCTGACTCATCCAGCCATTTCTGGAAAATGGCAGATGCCTTAGCGATTGATGTCGGCAAAGTGAGAGCCACCCTGCCCGAGCGTGTCCAACCCCATCTTGCCCCTGATCGTTCTCATAAAGCGATGGCAGTGAATTTGAATGCCTGCATCAGTTGTAATTTATGCGTTCGAGCCTGCCGTGAAGTGCAGGTCAATGATGTTATTGGATTGGCGAATCGTGGGTCAAACTCTAAAATTGTATTTGATTTTGATGATCCCATGGGCAGCAGCACCTGTGTCGCGTGTGGTGAGTGTGTGCAGGCCTGTCCAACGGGAGCTTTAATGCCCTCAACGCTGGTGGATGAGAAGGGCGCAGGGGATTCGGCGGCATTTGATTCAGAGGTTGACTCTATTTGTCCGTACTGTGGAGTGGGTTGTCAATTGACCTATCAGGTTAAAGATAACCGCATCATTAATGTGAAAGGACGGGAAGGACCATCTAACTTAGGACGCTTATGTGTCAAAGGTCGTTTTGGTTTTGACTATCCAAGGCACCCAGCACGCCTAACCAAGCCGCTTATGAGAAAGCCCGGGGTGCCGAAAGGAGTGGACCCTGATTTTGATCCTGCGAACCCGTTAACGCATTTCTATGAAGTGGAGTGGGACGAAGCCTTGGATTTTGCGGCAAGAGGACTGTCGCATTTGCGAGCTGAATATGGGCGTGACGTGCTGGCAGGGTTTGGCAGCGCTAAATGTTCAAATGAGGAGGCTTGGCTGTTTCAGAAGCTCGTGCGGACGGGATTTGGATCAAATCATGTCGATCATTGCACGCGTTTATGTCATGCCAGTTCGGTGGCCGCATTGATTGAATGCATTGGTACCGGTGCCGTTACTGCGTCATTTATGCAAGCGGAGCAGGCTGATGTCGTGATCTTGACGGGCTGTAATCCGGCGGTCAATCATCCTGTTGCCGCGACCTTCTTCAAGCAGGCCGCAAAGAAAGGCACCAAAATTCTGATTCTTGATCCACGCGGTCAAGCGTTAAATGCCTATGCTCATAAAGTGGTTCGCTTTGCACCAGGAACCGATGTGTTTTTATTCAATGCTATGCTACATGTCATTGTGACTGAGCACTTGTATGATGAGGCCTACATTTCTCAACATACCGATGGGTTTGAAGCGCTTAAACAGCATGTTATGCCGTTTTCGCCAGAAGCCATGGCACCTGAGTGTGGTGTAGAAGCCGATGAGATCCGAACGGTTGCACGGCTCTATGCCAATGCTGATAAGGCGATGATTTTCTGGGGTATGGGTATCTCTCAGCATACCCATGGTACGGATAATGCTCGTTGTTTAATTTCCTTGGCCTTAGCTTGTGGCCAAACTGGAAGGCCTGGAACGGGCTTGCACCCCTTACGTGGCCAGAATAACGTACAGGGAGCATCCGATGCAGGCTTAATCCCAATGGTATTTCCAGACTACCAGCCTGTCACTGAAGCTCAAGTTCAATCCGCCTTTGAAGAGCTTTGGGGAACCCCCTTGAGCGATAAACCGGGATTGACTGTTGTAGAGATTATGCATGCGATTGATAAAGGGACTGTCCGAGGCATGTATATTCTGGGTGAGAATCCTGCAATGTCCGATCCAGATTTAAACCATGCCCGCTCTGCGTTAGCCAAGCTTGAGCATTTAGTGGTACAGGATTTGTTTGTCACAGAAACAGCCCAGTTTGCGGATGTCATTCTGCCAGCTGCGGCATGGGCGGAGAAAGATGGAACCGTAACCAACACCAATCGTCAAGTTCAAATGGGACGTGCTGCCATCGCTCCTCCGGGCGAAGCCAAGCCAGATTGGTGGATTATTCAGGCGCTGGCCAATCGGATGGGCTTAAACTGGCACTACACGCATCCGCGTGACGTCTTTGCTGAGATGAAGCAGGGTATGAACTCGCTCAATCACATCACTTGGGACCGATTGGAGCAAGAGGAGTCAGTGACCTATCCTTGTGCGGGTGATAATGAACCCGGGCAGGATATTGTGTACAGCGATGCCTTCCCGACACTGACTGGGCGTGCCAAGTTCTCGACTGCAAGTCCGTTACCGCCCGATGAAACCCTGGATGAAGAGTATCCTGTGGTGCTAACAACGGGTCGACAGTTGGAGCATTGGCATACGGGTTCTATGACGCGTCGAGCAAACGTCTTAGATACACTAGAGCCAGAAGCGGTAGCCAGTCTATCACCAACAGAGTTGCAGAAGCACGGGCTGCAACCGGGGGATGATCTGGTCATTACCACTCGTCGTGGTCAGATCACCTTGAAAGCTCGGGTTGATCCGCTCATGGCAGATGGAATGGTTTTTGTACCCTTCTGTTATGTTGAAGCTGCTGCCAATATTTTAACGAATGCAGCGTTGGATCCGTATGGTAAAATACCTGAGTTCAAGTATGCTGCTTGCCGTTTAAGTGGCAATCAATAAGGTATTAAAACGATGATGTTGGCTGATTTGTTTGACGAAGATGACTTTCGAGACAGCTTAATAAAAATGGGCGTTGGCGTGTCATCAAATATGAGTGTAGAAGAATGCGTTGCATTTATTAACGAAAATGCAGATGCAGAGGTGCGTTTAGTGCTGAAGGTTTGGGCACAGGAACGCTTAATGGAAGCAGGACTATTGCAACCCGAAGTTAAAGAGGCATTAGAGATATTGTGTGAATAATCGCACAATATCTCCTGTCATGAATCTGTATTAACAAGGATGTTTTTCTCCATTTGTCGGTATCGCATTTTGTGGTGCCGCATTTTTTGTTTGGCGGCTTAAAACCTCGGCTTCTTCAGCGGATGTGTTTAGTTGTTCAATAAATTCGTCTGGTACTTTTAGTTGATCCAATGAAACGATGGCACGGATTGCACCTTCTGAGCGTGTCAGACCGATATCATTGAGCAATCGCTCATCCAAATGTGACAGGCTTTGCTCTGTCGCTGAAAGGGTAAATCCCCGTGATAGACTGCTTAATAGGCTGTGTAACCGTGTACTTAATTCATCGAAAAACATATCCTAACTCCTTTGGTTAAAAAGGCTGGGATATCTTCGGGGGAGTTTAGAGACGAATTTTGAATCTAGAAGCCGCGAAGATATCGCGGCCAGATAATATTAGATCATAGCACGCGAATAAGCAGGAATGGGCATCGGCCGTTTATTGGCGACGCTAATTCGAGCTGTATTTCGCGTATTAATCAGTTTCATGGTGTGCTCTAAATAAATGGGTTGAGCGTTAAGAGTTCTATTTATTACATGCGGTTGATGTTAAGTCAACCTTATTTTTGATTTTTATTGAAGTCCCTCGTAAAAAACGATGGACTTCAAATTAAATCAATACGTTATGATTTTCTCGTATTTTCAATAATGCGTTCTGAGTACCAATTGACGAAATCAATTACGCCAAACTCAAAGGTTTCAGAATAAGGACCGGGTTGGTAGGCAATTGAGTTAATGCCTCTTTGATTCTCTTCAGCCAATACTTTGTCTTGGTAGTTGGTTGCATCCCACACTTTACGCATATTCTCAGGATCATAATCAACGCCTTCAACGGCATCTTTGTGAACCAGCCATTTGGTTGTTACCAATGTTTTTTGCGGGCCTAGGGGCAATACACGGAATACGATGGTGTGATCACCTTGCCAGTGATTCCAAGAGTTTGGCAAATGTAAAATACGCAGTGAGCCCATGTCAGGACTGGTGATGCGTCCCATCAATTTAGAACATGCAGGCTTTCCATCCATGGTCATAGAAACGACACCGTCTAATAGGGGAGTGCGTGTCATACGATTGCGCTTACCAAAGTATTTCAGAGTATAGGGGACCCTCATATCATCCCAATCTTTTTGCTTTCGAGCGACCAGATCCTTGTATTCAGGGGTGGCCAGCGGATCATCTGTATCATCAAATTGCTGCAAGGAGTTGAGCAGCTCAGGATGTGAACCATTGCAGTGGTAGCATTCGCGATTGTTTTCAATCACTAGCTTCCAGTTGCAGTCTTCGACGATGTCTGATTGAACCGCCACTTTTAGGTTTTCAGTATCATAAGGCTCTAAATAATGTTCAAGTGATTGAGTGAACTCCTCAATATCCGGTGGAGTCTCCGCTAGGCAAACAAAAATATAGCCTCCGGCCACCTTTACGTTGACCGGTTTAAGGCTGTGGGCGTTCAGGTCGAACGATTCGCCCATGTCAGAACCTGCAAAGATCAAACGACCATCTAATTCATACGTCCATTTGTGGTACGGGCAAACAAGTTTTGCAACCTTACCTTTTTCTGTAACACACAAACGCGATCCCCGATGACGACAGACGTTAAAGAAACCGTGGACCTTGTCCTCCGCACCTCGTACGAGCACAATTGGATTGTCGCCAATATTCAATGTAATGAAATTACCTTTTTTGGGTATCTCGCAGGTCATCCCTGCAAAAATCCATTCTTTTTCAAAAATTTCGCGAATATCGAGTTTAAAAATACGCTCATCATTGTAAAAAGGCTGCTCAAGCGAGTAGTTGGGTTTACGGTTCGCGAGCATGCTGGCTGCCTTCTCACTTACACCCGACAGTGGATCTTCTAACATTGGCGTCAGGACTTGGTTCATTGCGTTCATACCTTTAACAGTGCGTTGATAAATTTGGCGAGAGGGTCTCGACAGTTTCCTTGAAGATAGTGTGGATTAAGGTCAATTCCGGCAATTATCCACTGACGACATTTCAAGATAACAAAGCGACTTGTAAGGTTAAAAAAAACGGTGGGTTAGGGTGTTTTTAGACGATAAATGTCGCTCATAGATAAGTGGTCGTCTTTGTGCATGTGGAAAATGCATGTTATGAACAGTACAGGTTTGTACTCCATTTGAAGACACTAAGCGGAAATAGGGTTATGACAGCAAATTTTATGAATACCATTACTACTCAGACCTGGTCCAATGGTCGCCATTTGGTGCGCTGTGTCAAGGTGATACAAGAAACTTGGGATGTTCGAACCTTTTGTTTTATGGCAGAGCAGCCGTTGCTCTTTTTCTTTAAACCTGGGCAATTTGTCACACTGGAACTGGAAATCGACGCTCAGACAGTCATGCGTTCTTACACTATTTCTAGCTCTCCATCTGTTCCCTATAGCTTTTCAATTACGGTAAAGCGTGTGCCAGGCGGTAAGGTGTCTAACTGGCTGCATGATAATTTGAAGCAGGGAGATGAGCTGGCCGTTCATGGTCCTGTAGGTGTTTTTAACTGTATAGATTACCCGACGGATAAGGCTTTGTTTTTATCCGGTGGTGTTGGAATTACCCCTCTAATGTCGATGGCGCGTTGGTTTTTTGATACGAATGCAGCCATAGATATTGAATTTGTGCACAGTGCTCGCTCTCCAAAAGACATTATTTATCACCGAGAATTGGAGCATATTTTCTCTCGAATCCCTGAGTTTAAATTGCATATTGTTTGTGAGCGCAGTGATGAACTGGGCCAGTCATGGTATGGGTTGCGCGGGTATCTTGATCAAAAAATGTTGGAGCTGATCGTTCCTGATTATCTGAATCGTGAAATCTTTTGCTGCGGCCCGACACCTTATATGAAGGCCGTTAAAGAGATTTTACAGCGCAACGGCTTTGATATGCGTCGTTACCATGAAGAGTCATTTGGGGCGACACCGCCGGAGATCAAAGAAGATGTTCTTGAGCTGGCAGAGCTGGCTGAGCAGGCGGCTGAAGATATTGATATGGCCGAAATGCTGCAGGTAGAGTTTGCTGGGATTGGTAAGAGTGTGCGTGTTTTGCCAACAGAAACGATTCACACGGCAGCGGCTAAGCTGGGTGTGCATATACCGAAAGCCTGTGGCATGGGGATTTGCGGAACCTGCCGAGTTGAGCTTAAATCAGGTCAGGTTGAAATGGATCACAATGGAGGAATCACGGATGAGGATGAAGCAGACGGGTATATTTTATCCTGCTGTAGTCGTCCTGTTTCAGATGTTGTAATTGAGTTTTAGCAGCGACTCTCTTAACGACCCGTATGAGGTTGAGTGTCTTGGGTTGAGAAAAGCAGTTAGGTGATACCACCTAGCTGCTTTTTTATTTAGCGGTATTAAGCCTGTTTTGTCGCAAATTGATTGCCATGTCGCAAATGAATCGAGCGTTGACGGTGCGAGGCATCTGAATAATACGGGGCAAGGATACCATCAGCTGAAAATAGCATGCTTGCCGGATTCTCCAGGGGCTGCTTTCCATAATTTGCTTTGTCCATAACAGGAGCGACCAATGATTCATCGTGATGGGTTTTCCCGCCAAGATTCTATTGAAACATACGATAACGATTTAGCCCAAATGCTGAATGAAGAACAGGCTCGCCAAGAAGCACATGTCGAGTTGATCGCATCTGAAAACTACACGAGTGTTCGTGTCATGCAGGCGCAGGGTGGACAGTTGACGAACAAGTACGCAGAAGGCTATCCCGGAAAACGCTACTATGGTGGTTGCGAAGCGGTTGATAAGGTGGAGGCCTTAGCCATCGAGCGTGCTTGCAAGCTTTTCGGTGCTTGTTATGCAAACGTACAGCCCCATTCCGGCGCACAAGCGAATGCGGCGGTGTTTATGGCGATGGTTCAACCCGGCGATACAATTTTGGGTATGAGCTTGGCGCATGGTGGCCACTTAACTCACGGTGCGGCGCCGAACTTCTCAGGTAAATATTACAATGCCGTCCAATATGGCTTAAACCCAGAAACTGGCGAAATCGATTACGATGAGGTCGACCGTTTAGCGCGTGAACATCGTCCTAAAATGATTATTGCAGGTTTCTCCGCCTATTCGTTAATCGTTGATTGGGCGCGTTTCCGTCGTATTGCGGATGAAGTGGGTGCCATTTTCTTTGTCGATATGGCGCACATCGCAGGTTTAGTCGCAACAGGTTTATACCCAAGTCCTCTTCCCTTTGCCGATGTGGTGACAACCACTACACACAAAACATTGCGTGGACCTCGTGGCGGCTTAATTCTGTCGGCTAAAGAGGATGAGACGTTGCATAAACGCCTTAACGGTGCGGTGTTCCCAGGTCAGCAAGGTGGGCCGCTGATGCACGTGATTGCCGCGAAAGCCGTTGCGTTTAAAGAAGCAATGGAGCCTGAGTTTGCGACTTATCAGCAACAGGTGCTCGACAATGCTAAAGCCATGGCTTCGGTATTCATCGAGCGTGGTTATGATGTCGTATCCGGTGGTACAGAGGACCATTTGTTTTTAGTGTCCTTGATTCGACAAGGCTTGACTGGCAAAGACGCGGATGCTGCTCTCGGGCGTGCACACATTACCGTTAACAAAAATTCAGTTCCCAACGATCCACAGAGTCCCTTTGTAACATCAGGCCTTCGTATTGGAACCCCAGCTGTCACATCGAGAGGATTTGGTGTCAGTGAGTGCCGCGAATTATCCGGTTGGATATGCGATATTCTGGACGCCATGGCGGCAGGTAATGCATCCGAAGATGTAGAGGCAGACGTTCGAGATAAAGTTTCGTCACTCTGTTCACGCTTCCCCGTTTACACACAGACCCAAGGCTAGGCCTGGATCAGGAGAAAGTTATGCAGCGTTATTCAGGTTTTGGGCTGGCTAAACATGCTCTAACACACAATGAGAATTGGCAAAGACTATGGCGTAACCCAACGCCCAAGAAAAAATACGATGTCATCATTGTTGGGGCTGGCGGACATGGTTTGGCTACAGCGTATTATTTGGCGAAAGAACATGGCATTACCAATGTCGCAGTGATTGAAAAAGGTTGGCTTGGGGGCGGCAATACGGCCCGTAATACAACGATTGTACGCTCAAACTACTTATGGGATGAGGCAGCTGCATTGTATGAGCATGCCATGAAACTCTGGGAGGGTTTGTCGCAAGATCTGAATTATAACGTGATGTTCTCGCAACGCGGTGTTCTAAATCTTGGTCACACTTTACAGGACATGCGCGATATTCAGCGACGCGTAAATGCCAATCGCCTGAATGGAATCGATGGTGAGGTACTGGATACTCAACAGGTTCAAGAAATTTGTCCGATTTTGAATTGCTCAGCGGACGCTCGATTCCCCGTATTGGGAGCATCTTGGCAACCAAGAGCGGGGGTTGCACGCCACGATGCGGTGGCCTGGGGATTTGCTCGCGGGGCGGATGCACTGGGTGTCGATCTGATTCAGCAAACAGAAGTGATTGGCATGCGTATCGAAGACGGCCAGATTGTGGGTGTAGAAACCAATCGCGGTTTCATTGGTGCGGAGACCGTGGGATGTGTGGCTGCGGGTAACTCCAGCGTGTTGGCGAAAATGGCCGGTATCAAGTTGCCACTTGAATCTCATCCTCTGCAAGCATTGGTCTCTGAGCCAATTAAGCCGATTTTAGACACGGTCGTGATGTCTAACCATGTGCATGGCTATGCCAGTCAGTCGGATAAAGGGGATCTGGTCATCGGGGCCGGGATTGACGGGTACAACGGCTATGGCCAACGTGGCAGCTATCCCACCATCGAGCATACCTTGCAGGCGATTGTGGAGATGTTCCCGGTATTCTCCCGTGTGCGCATGAACCGCCAGTGGGGCGGCATCGTGGATACCTGCCCAGATGCGTGTCCGATCCTATCGGCGACTCCTGTTAAAGGTTTGTTTTTCAATTGCGGTTGGGGAACGGGAGGTTTTAAAGCCACACCTGGGTCTGGCAATGTTTTTGCGTGGACACTTGCTAAAGGCTATGCGCATCCATTGGCCGCACCGTTTAGTATTGATCGGTTTGTGAGTGGTAAGTTGATTGACGAGCACGGCGCTGCCGGTGTTGCCCATTAATTCGAGGGATTTAACATGTTACATATTTTCTGTCCCTACTGTGGGGAACATCGTGAAGAAGCTGAGTTTAGACCTAAAGGCCAAGCCCATATCGCTAGACCTCTGTCACCAGAGCAATGCAGCGATGAGGAGTGGGCAGATTATTTATTCTTCCGTGATAATCCGCGTGGGATTCATCATGAGCTATGGGTGCATGCAACGGGTTGCCGCAAGTTTTTTAATGTTACCCGCCATACGGTCAGTTATGAAATTTTAGAAACCTATAAGATGGGCGAGAAACCCAAGGTAACGGCTGAAAGTCTCGCTAAAGGAGGTCGCTCATGAGCCAAGTAAATCGTCTTGGGTCGGGTGGTTATATTGATCGCACTCAAACACTGACCTTCACCTTTAATGGCAATCAGTACACAGGGTACAAAGGGGATACGCTTGCGTCGGCACTCTTGGCAAACGGCGTAGGTATTGTTAATCGCAGTTTTAAGTATTCTCGTCCCAGAGGCATCGTTGCAGCGGGTGCTGAAGAACCCAATGCGATTATGCAGTTGGGTGCCACTGAAGCGGCACAAGTTCCGAATATTCGAGCGACTCAACAAGCACTTTATTCGGGCTTAACTGCGCGCAGTACCAATGGTTGGCCAAACGTTGAAAACGATGCCATGGGGCTGATTGGTAAGCTGGGTGGGCCGATGATGGGGCCTGGTTTTTACTACAAAACCTTTATGGCACCCGCATCTATGTGGATGACCTATGAAAAGTTCATTCGTAAGGCTGCTGGTTTAGGGCGTTCACCCAAAGAAAAAGATCCTGATCAGTACGATCATTACCATCGTCATTGTGATGTGCTGGTCATCGGTGCTGGACCTGCGGGCTTGACAGCGGCTTTGGCAGCAGGTCGCTCCGGTGCGCGCGTGATACTCTGTGACGAACAAGAGCAGATGGGCGGGCATCTTTTAGATACGCGCGATCAGCTCAATGGTAAAGACGCAAGTCTTTGGGTGTCACAGGTGTTGGCTGAACTAGCCACAATGCCTGAAGTGTTGCTTTTACCGCGCACCACGGCCAATGGTTTGCATGACCATAACTTTGCAACCTTACATGAACGCCGTACCGAACATCTGGCAGACACAGCTCCTGATGCGAATCAAGTCCGTTCGCGTATGCATCATGTCAGAGCACACCAGGTCATTTTAGCCAGCGGTGCTCACGAAAGACCCTTGGTGTATGCGAACAATGATGTTCCGGGCAATATGCTGTGCGGTGCTGTTTCGACCTATATTCGCCGTTATGCGGTTGTTCCGGGTCAACGCTTAGTGGTTACGACAACGAATGATGATGGCTATCGCGCGGCCTTGGACTGGGCTGAAGCAGGTCGTGAAGTGGTTGCGATTGTTGACGCTAGACCCAGTCCTGAAGGCGATTGTGTCAAAGAGGCACGTAAAAAGGGCATTCGCATTATCACAGGAAGCGCTGTGTTTGAGGCGAAAGGCTCTAAGCGGGTCACGGGTGCTCGGGTGTCGGGTGTTGATCCTGCAACCTTTACCCTCACGGGTGTTAAAGATGATTTAGCCTGTGACACGATTGCAAGTTCGGGTGGCTTTAGTCCAGTGGTGCATTTGTCTGCGCATACTGGGACACGTCCGATTTGGCGTGATGACATTATTGGTTTTGTACCTGGGAAAGTGAAAGGTTTAACCTCTGTAGGTGCTGTAAATGGCGTCTATGCGTTGGATCGGATCTTGGCCGATGCGGCTGAGGCAGGCACAAATGCGGCGTTGGCCAGTGGCTTTAATGTGGCAGGTGTGGAATTGCCCAGCGTCACTAAGCAGTTGGAGTCGAAGCCTATAGCTTTGTTCCAGGTGCCACATGAAAAACCGACGATGCGTGCGCCTAAACAGTTTGTCGATTTGCAAAATGACGTGACAGCCGCGGGTATCGAGCTGGCGACACGTGAAGGCTTTGAGTCAATTGAACATGTTAAGCGTTACACAGCCCTTGGTTTTGGAACGGATCAAGGAAAACTGGGTAATATTAACGGTATGGCCATTGCCGCTCGTCTTTTGAATCAGACGATCCCTGAAACGGGTACAACCGTCTTCCGTCCTAACTACACGGGCATTACCTTTGGTGCGATTGCGGGTCGTCATTGCCGTGATTTGTTTGATCCAGAGCGTTACACCGCACTTCATGCTTGGCATTTACAACGTGGTGCTAAGTTTGAAGATGTCGGGCAGTGGAAGCGTCCTTGGTACTTCCCTGTGGGTAATGAAACGATGCACGATGCCGTGCAACGTGAGTGTCGTGCCGTGCGTGAAAAAGTCGGTATTCTCGATGCGTCGACGTTGGGCAAAATTGATATTCAGGGTAAGGACGCACGTGAGTTTATTGGCCGGGTTTACACCAATAAATGGGCACAATTGGGCGTTGATAAATGCCGTTATGGGTTGATGTGTAAAGATGACGGTATGGTGATGGATGATGGTGTCACGACCTGTTTAGGTGACAATCATTTCTTGATGACCACAACAACCGGAGGAGCCGCTGCCATTCTTGAATGGCTGGAACTCTGGCATCAAACAGAATGGCCTGAGCTTGAGGTGTATTTTACGTCAGTGACGGATCATTGGGCCACCATGACCTTGTCTGGACCAAAAGCGCGAGACCTTCTATCTGAAATAACAGATATCGATCTGTCAAAAGACACCTTTAAGTTCATGGAATGTCGTCAAGGTCAGGTAGCGGGTGTGCCTGCACGTGTCTATCGGATTTCGTTCACGGGTGAGCTGACGTATGAGATTAACGTGCAAGCCAACTATGCCATGCATGTTTGGAAGGCCTTGTTTGCTCACGAGCACAAATACGGTTTAACGCCTTATGGCACCGAAACGATGCACGTTCTTCGAGCGGAAAAGGGCTTTATCATTGTTGGGCAAGACACCGATGGTTCAGTGACACCAGAGGATCTTGGTATGCAGTGGTGCGTTGGTTATGACAAGCCCTTTTCATGGATAGGGCAACGTGCATTATCGCGCCCAGATACACGTCGTGAAGATCGTAAACAACTGGTGGGTCTGAGACCTGTCGATCCTAAGGTCGTTTTGCAAGAGGGTGCTCAAATCGTACTGGATCCTAAGCAAAGCATTCCAATGAAAATGGTAGGACATGTAACCTCGAGTTATTTCAGTCCAACGCTCGGTCATGGATTTGCCTTAGCACTCTTAATGGGCGGCTCTAAACGCATGGGTGAAAAAGTGTATATGCCAATGGCCGATGGCACAGTCATCGAAGCTGAGGTGGTCAGTCCAATCTTCTTGGATCCTAAAGGGGTACGTCAAAATGTCTAAGGTTGCTGTATTTAACCAATGTCCTGGATCAGAGGTGAGAGCGGAATCACCCTTGGCGCATCTAGCGTCTATCAAAGGTGGTAGTTCGCTGGTTGTCACTGAGCACGCATTTTTAGGGCACTTGATTCTGCGCGGTCAGGCTGACAACGAGTCATTGAAAGCGGCGGTACAGTCCGTTATTGGTGTTGAGCTGCCGTTGCAACCGCTGACACTGGCGTTGAATGAAACAACCGGTGCCAGCGTGCAGTGGTTATCGCCTGATGAGTGGTTGTTAATCCTTCCTGCAGGACAAGAGTACGACGTCGAGCAAAATTTACGTCAGCAAATTTCAGGTCATTTCTCGATTGTGAATGTAGGCGGTGGGCAAACCCTGTTGCGTTTAACAGGAAGCAAGGTCTTTGACTTATTGAGTAAATCCTGTGTCTACGATGTGCATGAACGCAACTTCCCCGTTGGCAAGGGTGTTTCGACTACCTTTGCTAAGGCAACGGCGATTATTCGACGGCCCAATGAGCAGGAATGGGAGTTGGTGATACGGCGTAGTTTTTCGGATTACTGCTATCGGTGGATCGCGGATGCTGGTCGTGAATTTGATCTGACCTTTACGGTCTAATATTTTGTGACAGAGGATGGAGGGATTTTTCTTCCATCCCTGACCCGTATTGCTCAAGGAGCTATGACGATGACAACACATCACGACAATTGGATCTTGGCTGCACAGTGTCCTAGTAAAATCGGCACAGTGGATGTTGTGACACGATTCTTGAGAGAGGAAAACTGTTACATTACTGAGCTTAACTCCTTTGATGATAGAGAAGGTCAGGGCTTCGTGATTCGTGTCGAGTTTCGGCCCGAAGGGGCGTTTGATTCCGCCTCGTTTATCAGTCGTTTTGACGATCGCGCTCAACCCTTTGACATGGCGTTTGAGTTAACGGCACCGGGAACGCGTATGCCTGTCGTTATTATGGTGTCTAAGTCTGATCATTGTTTAAATGACCTGCTATATCGTTACCGTATCGGCCAGTTACCCATCGATATTAAAGCCATTGTCTCCAATCATCCGGACCTGGAGCCTCTGGCCGCTTGGCATAAGCTTCCTTACTATCACCTACCTATCACGCCGACAACAAAAGCGGAACAGGAAGCTGAAGTATGGAGCATTATCCAACAAACGGGCGCTGAGTTGGTTATTTTAGCGCGCTATATGCAGGTGTTGTCTGCCGATATGTGCAGCAAGTTATCGGGGCGTGCAATCAACATACATCACTCCTTGTTGCCTGGCTTCAAAGGCGCAAAACCTTATCATCAAGCCTATGATAAAGGTGTCAAGCTTGTGGGAGCGACAGCGCACTATATTAACAACGATTTGGATGAGGGACCGATTATTGCTCAGGGGGTAGAATCGGTAGATCATAGCCATTATCCAGAAGATTTAGTGGCAAAAGGTCGGGATATAGAGTGTTTAACACTGGCACGTGCGGTAAGCTATCACATCGAGCGTCGAGTGTTTATGCAGGGCAGCAAGACGGTCGTTTTTGCCAATTAACAAAACAATAAGTCTTTGAGGAAGCGCGATGTCAATCAGCGTTTTTGACCTTTTTAAAATAGGGGTGGGGCCTTCCAGTTCACATACGGTCGGTCCAATGTGTGCGGCGAATGATTTCGTCAATGAATTAGTAAAAATGGATGTGTTGACGCAGGTCACACGTATTGAAGTGTTATTGTATGGCTCTTTGTCCGCAACGGGTAAAGGCCATGCCACTGATCGTGCAATTTTAATGGGGTTGATGGGAGAGCGCCCCGACAGTATTGATCCAAGCGTGATCGATTCGTCGATTGAGACATTGCGGTCTACACAAACACTAACGCTTAACCGGATACAGGATATCGTGTTTGTAGAGACGCGCGATATGGTGTTTCTTGATGAGTCGCTTCCGCACCATCCGAATGCGATGCGCATTCGTGCCTATGCCGATCAGGTTGAGCTGTATGAGAATACATATTATTCAATTGGTGGCGGTTTTGTGGTCACAGAAGCTGAAGCGTCTAAGGATAAACTTGTTCTCCATTCATCGCGTTTGCCTTACGAGTTTGACACAGCGGTTGAACTGTTGGAGTTGTGTAAGACGCACCAAATGAGTATCAGTGAGCTGATGCTGGAAAATGAAAAGGTGTGGCGTTCCGAAGCCGATATCCGCGCTGGCTTAAATAAAATTTGGCAGGTGATGTTGGAGTGTGTTGAAAATGGGTTAAAGCATCAAGGCATGTTACCCGGTGGTTTAAATGTTAAACGTCGGGCATCTGCGTTTCATGATCGCTTAAAATCCGTTCAGCAGAACAAAAATGTGATTGCGACAAATTTTTCAGTGATGGATTGGGTCAATGTGTACGCGTTGGCCGTCAATGAAGAAAATGCGGCGGGTGGGCGTATGGTAACCGCACCGACGAATGGCGCTGCGGGGATTATTCCGGCCGTTCTTTGTTATTACATGAAGTTTGAGCCTACCGCGAGTGAAAAGCAGGTTGTAGATTTTCTATTGGCGGCAGGCGCCGTAGGGATATTGTGCAAGAAAAATGCATCGATTTCGGGGGCAGAGGTTGGATGCAAGGTGAAGTTGGATCGGCCTGTGCGATGGCGGCCGCTGGTCTGTGTGAAGTCTTAGGCGGAACGCCAGAACAGGTTGAGAATGCGGCTGAAATTGGTTTGGAGCATAATCTAGGATTAACCTGTGATCCGGTTGGTGGCCTTGTGCAGGTGCCATGCATTGAGCGCAATGCCATCGCATCAGTGAAAGCCATCAATGCCGCACAAATGGCACTCAGAGGGGATGGCGAGCATTTTATTTCTTTAGATAAAGTCATTCGCACAATGCGGGACACTGGGCGTGATATGCAAGATAAATACAAAGAGACCTCTAAAGGAGGCCTCGCTGTAAACGCAATCGAGTGTTAGTACCGTCTTATTAGAGGCCTCGATAAGGAGAGTTGAGGCCGATTTGAGTTAAGGCAACGAGCTCTGTTTCTATCGCATCCCAATCAAGTGGTTCTGACGAAATGATTTCCATTCTGGAGTCGCGTCGATAGGCGATCGCATCGTAATGAATTTCATCACCGACCCGATTAAAAAACACCCAAGGTGCGCCTAAACGAAAGGCGCCTTTTAGCCGATCAACGCCCTGGATTGATTGGATCAAGGCTTCAAGCTCATCAAACGGAAAAATATCGTCTGGATGAAAAATCCATCCACAACTGTGCTTTCCTAACCCAGAACTGGTTTTTCGAATAGGTGCACACGGTTGAGGTGAGGCGGCATGTTCATGGTTGTGCTTATGATCATGCGGATGGTGTTTATGATTATGTTCGTGGTCATGCTTGTGAGCGTGACTTGAGTGAGCTGCGGTCGCGCTGACAATGCCTTCTTGGATGGCATCAAGCCATTCAATTTTCAACTGACCAAACTGAGTGATATGTGTACTTAATTTTGGTGGAAATAGAGAGGTGGCAAAGGATTTGAAACGTTCGATTTGATCAACGTCGAGCAAGTCGGACTTGTTGCCAACAAGGATATCCGCTAGGTTGATTTGATCCCGAAAAGTTTCATTAAAGCCAAGCATGGGATCGTCTAATTGCCGAGGATCTAAGATGCAAAGTGTGGCTCTTAGATCCAAACGTTCACTAAAGTGAGGTTTGCGTAGCGTATCCAGTATGCCTGCAGGATGTCCCATGCCCGTTGGTTCAATGAGCAGTCGGTCAAAGTGGTCAGCCTCTAGCAGTTGCGACAAACTTTTGTGAAGCTCCCCACTGAGCTGACAACAGACACAGCCGCCTGACAAGGGAGCAAGTGTAATGTCGCCTTGGCTTTCATAAGCCATTTCATCCACACCGACTTGACCAAACTCATTTACGATTACAACCCATTTTTCATGGGAGGGTTTTAAACCAATTAAATGTTTAATGGCCGTTGTTTTACCCGAACCTAAGAAACCTGTGATTAGGTTAGTGGGAATCCGATTTTGCATAGGATATCTCGTTTAGTTTCAAAGAAAAGAATAATACACGATTTACATCGATGGACTCATATACATAACCGACAAAATTGAGTAGTCTGTTTGGCCGATATTTGTGGCTAGGGCACGTGTTTAGTCTGTGGGGCTGAGCACCTTGTTGAGAGGCAGTTGTGTCGCGAGGCCAAAGTACAATCTGTGTCAATTTGAATATGAGCTGTGTCTCAAGTCAAGGAACATAACGTGAAAACCTCTATTGGACAAATTCGTCGCGCCGATCTTACTAAAGCCGCCTATTATGTCATGTTGGAACATGGGCTTGAAGGTACGACTGTTGCGCGCGTAGGTGAAAAAGCAGGTATGTCGCATGGCATCGTCAATTACCATTTTAAAAATAAAATGGAATTGATTCATGCTGTGGTTAAATATGCCAATCGACTCATTGGTGATAAGGTCACGGGCTGATGAGGGAAGCAAAAACACCTAGGACAAAGTTGACGGCGGTGTTGAAAGGGAATTTTGATCCTTCTATTTTTACACGAGAAAATGCAAAAGCCTGGTTGATGCTATACGGTCAGACATCACCAAGTGAACCTTTTTTGAGGTTACAAAAGCTAATCTATAGCCGCTTACAAAGTAATTTGCTATACAACCTTAAAGCACTTATGCCTAAAGAAAGTGCGCTCGTGGCTAGCCAAGGATTAGCCGTGATGATGGATGGGTTTTGGTTGCAAAAAGCCATGGAGGATCGAGAGATTACGAGCGAGGTTGCGATTCATCTGTGTGATTTGTATATTAACGCTATGTTGGCACAATCGCCCTTGGTTGAACAGCCACAAAACTAAATGTAGAAAGGGAGGTTCTTTCCTCCCTTTCTACAGTTTATTGCATTAGATTGGCGCTTCAGTGGTTGTGTTTAACATAGTGAATTTGTGTTTTTACATTTTGCCTTTGGTTAAGCAATAGGCAATAAATGCCAACATACAGTGCGATAACCACTAGCCCGACCCATTGGATTTCAAAGGGTGTGAACTGGTAAAGCAGAATAATCCCATACATCAGTGTCCAGTTTCCGAATATGTAAGCGCTCTTCCCAAGACGATCAACCGTTAGGCCTAAGTTTTCGGTGTAGAGTCTGATCAGTGAGTCCAATGAGTTTACCACGAAAATGATACCCACTATGACCATTGCCATTCGAAGAGACCCGAGCACGACCTGATCATTGATAAAGTGGAAATATAAAACACTAAACCAAATCGCTAGAGGAATGGAAGGGAATACCAATAAGGCGATTAGTAGGTGCCAAGCTTTTAGCCCTCCGACAAAACGAGCAACGAATTGACCAATCATGATGCTCCAGGCAAACCACCAGAATAAATAGAACTCATGGTAGTCTGTAATGGGGGTGACAAAACGGTGCAAGTTGCTAAAGTACCCGCCAAGTTCACTTGTGGTTGAAAGGAAATCGCTTAACCCCATGCCGGATGAGAGTCCGATAGCTGCGATCAAAGCAAAAAATAGCCAAGTGGAGCTGATACTAAGTATTTTAACGTATCGAATATCTGTGCTGGAAATAACCGCAGCTAGAACAACACCGGCGACTAATAAATACCGAGTAAAATCATTAATGCCTTCGATGTAATCAGGTAGATAGGTTAAAAATAAAAAACCAGTAAATGCACAAGTGGTGATAATAACAAAGTTATTAATTACTTTGATAATAGGTATTTCAAAGAGTTTTAATTTGGGCTCTATGACGCTGAAATAAAAAGTAGTTAAGAAATAAAGTCCCCAAACTAAAAATCCCCAAAAACCGAATTCAATCGCTAAAGGATTTGTAAAGCTGTAGGCGCTATCTTCAGCATAGACCGGAAATTCGGTGAGCGGAAACATAATGAGTCCCACATCGAGACCGGAGGTAAACAAAATTGCGATAAACGTAAAGAGTGAAACAGGAATGGGGCCTTTGCATTTAACAGATCCCCATCGTATAACGATAAATATAGCCGTTGCTAAGACCGCAATAAATGCGGCTGATAAAATCATTTGCATGATTTTCTCCTTTTATTTTCTATTTATTTAGCCTTTAGTTACACTATATGCAACTGTTTAGCGGGAGTGGTTTTTCCTCGTACAAAAAATAGGGGACTTAAGGTTGTGCTAGTTGTTATGCCAAAGCGATATCACTATCGCTTTGGTTGGTTTAAACGTTGCTGTGTTTGCCAGTTTGGATCGATCCAAGTGGATGCATTTGCAGCAGGTAACAATGGCTTATTTAAAATCATATCGGCGGCACGCTCGGCTACCATGATCGTGGGAGCGTTAAGATTGCCATTGGTAATGCTCGGAAAAACAGATGAGTCTACGACACGTAATCCCTGAATGCCGCGCACTTGGCAAAACTCGTTGAGCACAGCAAGCGGGTCGTCATCCTGACCAATCTTGCAGGTGCAAGAGGGGTGGTATGCGCTCTCGACATTATTGCTTACCCAGGTGTCGATCTCTGCATCCGTTTGCACGGATTGGCCAGGTTGTATTTCATCACCTCTAAATTCATCCATGGCAGGCTGACGAATAATTTCACGTGTGAGGTGTATTGTATTGCGCCAATCCAATCGATCACGCTCGTCTTGTAAGTAATTAAACTGAATCAATGGCTTTTGACGGGGATCGCTGGATAGAATTCGAACAAATCCACGGCTTTTTGGTTTATTCGGCCCAACATGCATTTGAAAACCGTGACCTGAAAACGCGGCTTGGCCGTCATAACGCATGGCTGCGGGTAAAAAATGATATTGAATGTCTGGCCATTTTAAATTGGCTCTGGATCGAATAAAGCCGCAAGACTCAAAATGGTTTGTTGCTCCGAGCCCTTTTTTCTGGGTGATCCATTCCACACCGATTAATCCTTTGCTCAGAAGGTCGAGCTTACTGTTCAGGGTAATTGGCTTTAAGCATTTGTATTGAAAGTATACTTCAAGATGATCTTGAAGGTTTTCACCTACGCCCGGCAGCTCATGAACCAGAGGAACGCCAGCTGCTTGAAGAACAGGAGCAGGGCCGATACCAGAAAGTTGCAGGAGTGTTGGAGAGCCGATTGAGCCTGCGCTAAGAATGACTTCTTTGTTGGCCATCGCTTGGTAAAGCGTATTGCCGATTTGGTATTCAACCCCTTGTGCCTGTTTATCCTTGAGGATGACGCGGTGCGTTAATGCATGCGTCACTAAGGTGAGGTTTGGGCGATGCAAAATGGGTTTAAGATATGCATTGGCCGTTGACCAGCGAACGCCATTCTTAACCGTCATATGCATTTTTCCAAAGCCTTCTTGGCGATATCCATTATAATCTTCGGTGGTTGGATATCCTGCCTCTTCGCCTGCTTTAATAAAGGTTTCGTAGAGGGGGTTGAGCTTCATGTCATTGCCCGCACAGGTGTTTAGTGGACCAGATCCACCTCGATACCCGTCTTTTCCTTCAATCCATTGCTCGGCTTTCTGAAAATAGGGCAAACAGTTTTGATAGTTCCAGTGTTTAGCGCCTAGGCTTTCCCACTCGTCAAAGTCGCAGGCATGACCGCGTACATAGACCATTCCATTAATTGAAGAGCTGCCGCCAAGCACTTTTCCACGTGGGCAGTGCAACTTACGTCCATTTAGTCCAGGCTCACTAACGCTCTCGAATTCCCAGTTGTACTTTGGGTTATTCATGGGATAGGAGAGTGCGGTGGGCATCTGAATAAAGAGGCTCTTATCACTACCGCCTGCTTCAATCAGTAAAACGCTGTGCTCACCGGACTCGGTTAGGCGCATCGCCAGCACACAACCTGCTGACCCCGCACCTACTATTATGTAATCGTATGTTTTATTCATGACCTGAACTCGCCTGCTAAAAGAATTACGCGTAAGGACTGTCTACGTCGCCAAGTTCCACATAAACGCTTTTTAAACGTGTATAGTGATGGATGGCTTCTGGTCCATTTTCATGACCGATACCCGACAGTTTGAAACCTCCAATAGGCAGCTCAATCGGGGTGATGTTGTAATTGTTGATCCAGCAGGTTCCGGCATCAATTTCGGCAATGACGCGGTGAGCACGTGCGAGGTTTTGTGTAAAAATACCCGCTGCAAGTCCGTAATCTGTTTTGTTTGCACGTTCGATTACGTCGGCTTCATCGTTAAATTCAAGAATCGACATAACAGGCCCAAAAATCTCATCCTGACAAATCGTCATATCATCACGACAGTCAGCAAAGACGGTGGGTTCTACAAAATACCCCTGAGGAAGGCCTTCGACCTGAGCGGCTTGTCCGCCACAGACAAGCGTTGCACCTTCATCCACAGCCGATTGTATGTAACCGAGCACTTTTTCCATGTGATCCTGTGAAATGAGCGCTCCAACTTGGGTTGTTGGGTTCATAGGGTCGCCAATAATTAATTGCTTTGTGCGATTTACAAGGCGTTCGATGAACGCATCTTTAATATCTTTGTGGACGAACACGCGGGTGCCATTGGTGCAAATTTCACCCTGAGTGTAAAAGTTAGCCAGCATGGCGGCAGAGACGGCATTGTCTAGATTTGCATCATCAAAGATAATTAATGGCGATTTGCCTCCAAGTTCCATACTCACTTGCTTAAGTGTCGTAGCGGCGGCGGCCATTACCTTTTTGCCTGTAGCCGTGGAGCCAGTTAAGGAGATTTTGTCGATACCTGGGTGAAGTGAAAGCGCATTTCCGACGTCAGCCCCACCTGAAATAACATTGAAAACACCTGCTGGTAGACCCGCTTCTGTAAAGATTTCGGCCAGTTTATATGCGGTGAGTGGAGTCAGAGTGGCGGGCTTATAAATTAAGCTGTTGCCACAGGCAAGCGCCATGGCGGCTTTCCAGCAAGCAATCTGGATAGGGTAGTTCCATGCACCAATCCCTGCACAAACGCCTAAGGGCTCGCGGCGAGTGTAGCCAAAGGCGTGGTTTAGATCGACATGATAGCCACGAAGAGTGGGTGCTAAACCTGCAAAGTACTCAATGCAATCAGCACCGGAGGCGATATCAACAACCGAGGCTTCTTGCCAAGGTTTGCCAGTATCCAAAACTTCAAGCTGCGCTAGTTCATCGTTGCGCTCACGCAATAGGTCAACGGCGCGCATTAGAATGCGGCTACGCTCAGTTCCGGTCATTTTTGACCATATCTTAAAGCCGGCACGCGCGCTTTTAACGGCTACATCTATGTCTTCTAAGCTGGCCTCCTGAATGCTGGCCAATACTTCCCCTGTTGCAGGATTATGTGTCGTAAAGGTTTTGTTTGACGTCGCTTGGTAATATTCACCGTGAATGTAAAGTGCGTGCTCGGGAAAGCGTGTCATGTTCATTAATCCTGCATTGAGTAAGTCGAAATCGTAAAGTATAGATCAAGCAAAAAATCATTGATCTGCGTCATTCTTGTTTTGAATCTATAAAAATAATTTTGTATTGTCAAATAGGAATCTTGATGATCATCAAGTTTTGTGGTTTATTATTAGTTGTTGATAATTCAAAGAATCTTTTCATTTTTAGACGAATATCAACCGCATAGAGGTCATGCGGGTGGCGCAGATGGGATGTTATAGGTCGTGTTTGAAATAGATAAAAAAAACACAGGCAATTGATGCTGTATAGCAATACTCATTTCCGTGCATGCAACAAAAACTACATGCTAAACGTATCAAATTCAGTTACTGTTGACCCAGAACGTGCCCAAAAACGACATCGAGGTTCAGTGAGCTATCAATCTTTTCTCACAAACCATAATAACAATAAAAACGTCGCTGACAGATCGAAAGTGCAAGTTATGCTTTTTTTGGCATTAGTCTTGCTTAAGATTTTTTAGCGACACAAAAAACTCGGAGTTTTGTCAATGTCATCAGATCTTTCTTATTCTCGTGCTCGACCCAGCACAAATACCAGTGTTAAGCATATAGGTTTTTTATTACTGGATAATTTCACTTTGATTTCATTGGCATCGGCCATTGAGCCGTTGCGCATGGCAAATCAGCTTTCGGGGAAAGAGCTGTATCAATGGTATACCCTAAGCTTGGGTGGAAGGGTTGTGCAGGCAAGTGATGGCTTGAGTGTTACGCCGGATGCATCTACGCATGAAGCCCTGCCGCTGGACATGGTTATTGTCTGTGGTGGTATTGCCCCTCAGCGCAGTGCCAGTAAAGAGCATTTACAGTGGTTGCAATTGCAAGCTCGTCAGCACCGTCAGCTTGGCGCCATTTGCACGGGGAGTTGGGTATTGGCGATGGCGGGTTTATTGGATCATTATGAGGCAAGTATACACTGGGAGTGTATCGCTTCAATGCATGAAGCTTATCCGCGTGTAGAGTTAAGTTCGCGTTTGTTTAGTATCGACCGTGATCGTTTAACTTCGTCAGGTGGAACCGCGCCGTTGGATATGATGCTGACGTTAATTGCGCGTGATCATGGTAAGGACCTGTCTGCAGGTATTTCGGATATGTTTATTTATGATCGCGTCAGGGGAGAACAAGATCAGCAGCGTGTCCCTTTAAAGCATGTGTTGGGTTCAAATCAGCCTAAACTCTTAGAGATTGTGGCGTTGATGGAGTCTAATCTTGAAGAGTTGTTAACGCTTGATGAGTTGGCCAGTTATGTCGATTTGTCTCGGCGACAGCTTGAGCGTTTGTTTCAAAAATATTTGGATTGCTCACCATCACGTTACTATTTAAAGCTGCGATTAATCCGTGCTCGGCAACTGCTTAAGCAAAGTGGTTTGTCTATTATTGAGGTTGCGTCTGCATGCGGATTTGCTTCAACGCCTCATTTTTCTAAATGTTATCGAGAGTATTTCGGTATTCCACCACGTGAAGAGCGCCAAGGCATGCATTCAAAAGCGGCAGTATCAGAAGAGGTCTCGCTTGCTCCTAAGATGACGCTGACATTACCGTCTATGCCAAATGAGGGAATTAAGGATCGAGTGTCTTCGGCGATCAAGGCGTTGGCGCAGGCACGAGACGAGCCCACCTTTGCCAGTATAGCGCTTCATTAAACAAGGAGGCTTAGTCCTCTTGTGAATGAGTGTTTTTATGGAAGGGTAGATAGGTTCTTAGGTCATCCTGTTGCGCTCGGATGTGCTGATGTTCCTCTTCTAAAAATTGTGTCAGCGCTGGCTGAAACCCTGTCTCCGCCAGCCAGTGCAATGACCAAGTGTCAACGGGCTCAAAGCCGCGTGCAATTTTGTGCTCTCCTTGAGCCCCAGGATCGAAGCGCTGCAGCCCATGTCGTATTGCGTACTCGATTCCTTGATAATAGCAGGTCTCGAAGTGCAGGCCATCGATCTCTTCTGTAGCGCCCCAGTAGCGTCCAAATAAGGTCGTCGAGCTTTTAAAAAAGAGGGCGCTTGCGATGACTTCCGTGCTTCTTTCGACACTGCACAGCATAAGCTGTTCGGGTAGTTTTTGGACGATTTGTTCAAAAACGCGCGGTTTAAATAGCCTTTGCGCCCGCGTTTCAAATGCGTGATTTGGTAAAATTGATAAAAATGATTTAAAGCCGTGCTGTCAATTTCATGTCCTTCTAAACAACGAATCCTTAGATTGAGTTTGCTAATTTTATCGCGTTCCTTGCGGATGCTCTTTCGCTTTCGGGACGTCATGTGCGCTAAATAGTGTTCAAAGTCAGAGTATTGGCGGTTGAACCAGTGGTATTGGGTGCCGAGTCGAGTGAAAAGCCCTTGGTCTTTACCTATTTGCGTCAACTCAGGCTCGGTAAATAAACCGTGCCATCCGCTGGTGTTAAATGATTCACCTAGTGCTTGGATGGCTTCAATAAATAAGGGTACTATTTTATTGAGTGGGTGATGTGTGCCGATACGTGGACCCGTGGCGGGCGTGAAGGGGATGGCTGTCAGTAATTTGGGATAGTAGGGTAAACCGTAGCGTTGCCAGGCGTCTGCCCAGGCCCAGTCGAACACATATTCACCATAAGAGTGTGTCTTGATATACATGGGCATGACAGCAATAAGCTGACGACCCTCATTCATTAATAGATGACAGGGTGTCCAGCCTGTTGAAGGCGATACAGCTGAAGATGCTTCCAGCGCATGTAAGAACTCATGTCGAAGGAAAGGGTAGTCTTGGCCGCATAAATGATTCCAATCCTTAGCACTTATTTCTGAAATGCCTTCAATACTTCTGACTTGATACATAATCACCTATACTGTTTTTTAGATACCCCCATCCTATACGTATTAAGTGTATTTTTATATCACGGGAGTGAGTATGGACGAGTTAGAGTTAGAGTTTGAACTGCATCCTCGGCTTGAGGCAGATACCTTTATTATGGGGGATTTTCCTCTATGTCGCGTATTGCTGATGAATGACAGCCATTATCCTTGGTTTATTTTGGTGCCCAGAAGAGCTGGTGTAAGTGAGATTTACCATTTATCTGAAGAGGATCAGATCCAGTTGCTGAAGGAATCATCTGTATTGTCTCAGGTTTTAGCTGACTCTTTTTCGGCTCGCAAGATGAATGTAGCTGCATTAGGGAACGTTGTTCATCAGTTGCATGTTCATCATGTCGTTCGGTATGAAGATGACGTCGCTTGGCCAGCCCCTATCTGGGGAGTGGTTGATGCAAATCCTTACTCAGATGAGGAGATTGAGTCAATTCGTCAGCGTATTCATACGCTGCTTGAGGGCGAAATGAGTTTTGCACCTTTCTAAATTGAATCATAGCGCGGACGCTGTCAGGCCCGAGATAATAGGGTATAATCCCGCGCTTATTTGCTTTTACAGTTACGGGAACAGGAACAGTCAATCATGCGCAGCCATTATTGCGGCGATCTTCGCAAAGAACATATCGGCCAAGACATTACTCTCATGGGGTGGGTTCACCGTCGCCGTGATCACGGTGGTGTTATCTTTCTTGATGTTAGAGATCGTGAAGGGATCACTCAAGTCGTGTTTGATCCTGACAGGCACGAGTCTTTCAAGTTGGCAGACAGTGTGCGCAACGAATACGTCATTGAGTTGCGTGGCAGCGTTCGTGCGCGTCCTGCGGGAACTGAAAATAAAGACATGCCAACGGGCGACATAGAGGTTTTGGGTAAAGAACTGCGTATTCTGAACAAGTCAGACACGCCCCCTTTCCAGCTGGATGAACATCAACAAGTCGGTGAAGACGTTCGTTTGCGCAATCGTTTTATTGATTTGCGTCGTCCTGAAATACAGCGTAAGTTGCGTTTCCGTTCACAAATTACGCACTATATACGTAACTATTTAGAAAATAACGGGTTTATTGATATTGAAACCCCTATTTTGACGCGAGCAACACCTGAGGGTGCGCGTGATTATCTTGTTCCTAGCCGTACCCACGAAGGTCATTTCTTCGCGTTGCCACAGTCACCACAGCTGTTTAAACAGTTGTTAATGGTGTCTGGCTTTGACCGCTATTATCAAATTGCGAAGTGCTTTAGAGATGAGGATCTTCGTGCTGATCGTCAGCCTGAATTCACTCAGATTGATATCGAGACCTCGTTCTTGTCTGAGGATGAAATTATTGCCATCACCGAGACCATGATTCGCGGTTTGTTTAGCGAATTGTTGAATGTCGAGCTGGGTGACTTCCCGCACATGCCATACTCTGAGGCAATGCAGCGTTACGGTTCGGATAAGCCTGATTTACGTTTTCCGATGGAGCTTGTCGATGTGGCTGATTTGGTGGCCGCAGTGGACTTTAAAGTCTTTGCAGCGCCTGCACAGGATCCAAATGGACGAGTCGCTGCGTTGAATGTACCTGGTGGTGCTGAGTTAACGCGCAAGCAAATTGATGATTACACCAAGTTTGTCTCAATTTACGGTGCAAAAGGCTTGGCGTGGATTAAGGTCAATGATCTTGCTCAGGGTGCTGAAGGCCTACAATCTCCGATTGTTAAGTTTTTGGGCGAAGATGTCGCTTTAAAAATCATGGAGCGTGTTGGTGCGAAAAACGGAGACTTGGTCTTCTTTGGTGCAGATAAAGCGAAAGTTGTTAATGAAGCACTCGGTGCTCTGCGTTTAAAAGTCGGCGAAGACTTGAAAATGCATCAGTGCGAGTGGGCACCTTTGTGGGTCGTGGATTTCCCAATGTTCGAGGACGATGGAAAGGGTGGCTTAACCGCTCTACATCACCCATTCACTTCACCCAATTGCACACCTGCCGAGTTGATTGAGCAGCCTGAAGGCAAGTTGTCTCGTGCATATGATATGGTGTTGAATGGAACTGAGCTTGGTGGTGGATCGGTTCGTATCCATGATCAGGAAATGCAGCGTGCCGTCTTTAAGGTGCTGGGCATTACCGATGAAGAAGCGGAAGAGAAGTTCGGCTTCCTGCTAAATGCATTGCGCTACGGTGCGCCTCCGCACGGAGGTTTGGCGTTTGGTTTGGACCGTCTAGTTATGTTAATGACGGGCTCTTCATCCATTCGTGAAGTGATTGCCTTCCCGAAAACCCAAAGTGCAGCCTGTTTGTTAACAGACGCGCCGGGTGAGGTTAGCGCAGCGCAGCTGAGAGAGCTCAATATCAAAGTGCGAAAAGCACCCTGATAGATTCATATGAAATCTTAAAAGGGGTGCTCAGGTGCCCCTTTTTACTTTATACGCGTATTACTTAGAGACGTGTTCGATACGAAAGTGAGGGAGTAGCATGGCAGGTCATTCCAAATGGGCCAATATAAAGCATAGAAAAGCGGCTCAAGATGCTAAGCGTGGCAAGGTGTTCACCAAGCTGATCCGCGAATTGACGGTGGCTGCAAAAGAAGGGGGTGGTGCACCTGAGGACAATCCTCGCCTTAGGGCTGCCGTAGATAAAGCGCTGGGCGCTAACATGAAGCGCGATACAATCGATAAAGCTATTCAGCGTGGAGTGGGTGGAGCCGAAGGTGAAAACTACGATGAGCTGACGTATGAAGGCTATGCGCCAGGTGGTGTTGCGATTCTTGTTGAATGCATGACCGATAATATTAATCGTACGGTGTCGCAGGTAAGGGCTGCTTTTTCTAAACACGGTGGCAATTTAGGAACGAATGGCTCTGTTGCCTACTTGTTCACTAAGCGAGGCCAGATAGTGTTTGAGGCACCTGTCACTGAAGATATGATCATGGATGTTGCCCTTGAGGCGGGAGCAGAAGACATCGTGACCCATGAGGAAGGCACTGTAGAGGTCTTAACCAGCTCGGCAGACTTTATGGATGTTAAGCAGGCGTTGGTGGATGCGGGTTTTGCACCTGTGGACGCTGAGGTTGGCATGGTGGCGTCAACACAGATAGATCTCGATTTGGAAGCCGGGCAAAAGGTTATGCGTTTGCTGGATGTTCTGGAAGATCTTGATGATGTACAGAATGTCTTTCATAACGCCAATATACCGGAAGAGGCAATGGAGTAATGCCTCTTTATACAGAGAGATCTGAATGATTGTGTTGGGTATTGATCCGGGGTCACGGATTACAGGGTACGGTGTGATTAACAGTGTATCGGGTCGAAACGAGTATATTGCCAGCGGCTGTATCCGCATCAAAGGAGATGAGCTGCCGGACCGTTTGCGCCAAGTGTATGCCGGCGTGACGGAAATTATTGAGCGTTACCTCCCCCAAGAGTGCGCCATAGAGCAGGTTTTTATGGCTCGCAATGCAGACTCTGCATTAAAGCTCGGTCAGGCGCGTGGAGTGGCGATCGTGGCCGCGAGTAATCAGTCGTTACCTGTCTATGAATACTCGGCAAGAAAAGTAAAGCAGTCGGTAGTGGGCTCAGGCTCCGCTGATAAAACACAAGTTCAACACATGGTTTCGCATATTTTGAAATTACCTGGATTGCCACAAGCGGATGCTGCTGATGCATTAGCGATTGCGCTTTGTCATGCTCATTCTCGTAGCTCTTTATTGAGTGTTGTTACACATCACTCAGGTCGTGGAGGGCGTTGGCGATGATTGAGGTGACAGAGTTTGTCTATTATGCCGATTTGGCGGGTATTGCGGTGTTTGCTGCAACAGGGGTTTTAGCGGCGCAAGGTCGCCAAATTGATATGTTTGGTGTCATTGTGCTGGCAATTGTGACGGCTTTGGGTGGAGGAACGCTGCGAGATCTCTGCTTGAATGCACATCCATTAATTTGGATTGCAGATCCCGTGCTGTTGTGGACGGCCGTGATTGCTGCATTGTTTACCTTTGCAGTATGTCGTTATAGACCTTATCCGCGGCGAGCCTTGCTGACACTCGATGCCGCGGGTCTAGCATTGTTTGCGGTGGCTGGGGCTGAAAAAGCACTGTCGTTGGGTTTTACACCAACCATCGCGGTGGTTATGGCCGTGGTGACGGGCTGCGCGGGTGGGATGATCCGTGATTTAATGACGGTTCGAATCCCCGGTATTTTGCGACACGATGAATTCTACGCGACCTGTGCATTGCTTGGGGCAATATTTTACGTGTCATTGCATGGCATTATTGAGTCGGGTTTGCTCGCCTTAATCACGATCGCCATTATTTTTATCGTTAGAATGCTCGCGATAGTGTTGGAGTTGCGTTTACCTGTCTTTGTTTTGGCGGGTATGGATCATCCACCCCGTTTGCCCCGTCTCTTGCGGCGTTTGTTCAAAAAATCTAAACATCCAGAGGAATGATGCCCCATGATTGGACATTTGCGTGGAATCTTGCTTGAGAAAAATCCTCCCTTTATGTTGTTAGATGTTGCAGGAGTGGGGTATGAGATTGAAGCGTCAATGAATACATTTTATCGGCTACCAGAGGTGGGGAAAGAGGTTTCCTTGTACACTCATATGGTGGTCAGAGAAGATGCGCAGTTGTTGTATGGGTTTGCGGATATTCAAGAAAAAGGGTTGTTTAGAGAGCTGATTAAGACCAACGGCGTTGGGCCTAAATTGGCCATTACAATCTTGTCGGGTACGCAAGGCGATGCTTTATTCGTTGTGTAGAGTTAGAAGATGTAACGACTTTATGTAAACTTCCAGGTGTGGGTAAAAAAACAGCCGAGCGTCTGATTATTGAAATGAAAGACCGTTTGAAAAAACGTTTTTCATCTGCGCATGATTTGTTGTCTCCTGAAATTAGCACGCCTCAAGTGGAAGTTGAGCGTATGGACAGTCGCTTGGAAGCTGAAAGTGCATTGGCGGCCTTAGGTTATAAGCCTGCTCAGGCAACGAAAGCTGTAGAGCAGGTGTACAAGCAGTTGGGTGCTCAGGCGAGTTCCGAGGATCTGATTCGCCATGCGTTGAAATCGATGATTAGTTAATTGGGAAGTGTGTGCGGATGATAGAAGCAGATCGATTTTTAACGCCTAAGCCTGTCAGTCGAGTCGAGGAAGTTCAGGATCGAACGGTGCGGCCTCAGACGTTGGCGGATTATCAAGGGCAGCCTGTTGTCCGAGAACAGATGGAAATCTTTATTCATGCCGCACGTAATCGTAATGAAGCGCTTGATCATACGTTGATTTTTGGCCCGCCGGGTCTAGGAAAGACCACGCTTGCAAATATCATTGCGAATGAGATGGGGACGCAAATCAAGACAACATCAGGGCCTGTGCTTGAAAAAGCAGGGGATGTCGCTGCAATGTTGACCAACTTGGAAGCGGGCGATATTTTATTCATTGATGAGATACACCGTTTAAGCCCAAATGTCGAAGAAATTCTGTATCCAGCAATGGAGGATTATCAGCTGGATATTATGATCGGAGAAGGTCCGGCGGCTAGGTCAATCAAGATAGAGTTGCCGCCATTTACGCTGGTGGGGGCAACGACACGCGCAGGGTTGCTAACATCGCCGCTGCGAGATAGGTTTGGGATTGTTCAGCGCTTAGAGTATTACTCTGTTGATGACCTTACGTCTATTGTCTCTCGTGCTGCGGCTTTGACGAAAACCCCGATTGATCCTGATGGGGCAAGGGAGATTGCAAAGCGCTCTAGGGGGACGCCACGTATTGCGAATCGATTATTGCGACGTGCAAGAGATTATGCGGAGGTCAAGGGAGATGGTGCCATTACAGCGGCAATTGCTGACCTTGCATTGAATATGTTGAATGTAGATGAGCGCGGCTTTGATCATATGGATCGGCGTATGCTGTTAGCGATGATCGAAAAGTTTGATGGTGGGCCCGTCGGTGTCGATAGTTTGGCGGCTGCCATTAGTGAGGAGCGGGATACGCTTGAAGATGTGCTCGAACCCTACTTGATTCAGCAAGGCTTTATTATGAGAACGCCGCGAGGTCGAGTGGTTACTGATCATGCCTATGCGCACTTCGGTTTGTTAAAAAAGACGTCAGAATAATACGTTTTTCTGACGCTGATCAACGTTTCTTTGATTGTGCTTGTTACTATGGAATCTGAACGTAGCGATTGAGATTCCGGGTGAGATAATGGTTCAGTCAGTGAGGTTATCAGCACGCTCGAATGTTCAAGAAGAGCTAAAGCAGATGCGTCAATATCTGTTGGATGAAAGGGAGTTGTTGCTGCAGTCAAACAGGCAGCTTCCTCCGTCTCTGGAACTTGAGATACGTGAGTGTGAACAGGCGCTGTGCAAATGCGCTGAAGGTCGCTACGGTTATTGTGATTCGTGTGGCGAATCAATAGAATTAAACCGCTTAAAAGCTGATCCTTTGGTGCGATACTGCTTGGCTTGTTCAAGTCGGTATAAAATCGAATAAGGTATGCGAAAAAAATTTCTCTATAAAGTCCTTTGCCTCTTGTATAAATTTGAGCGGCTGATATTGTGTCGTCTGAATTATGCATATGGTGAGGGTAATGTCATTCACCCTGGAGCAAAGAGTTTATATAGAAGATACTGACTTTGGCGGTATTGTTTATTACGTAAACTACTTGAAGTTCATGGAGCGAGCGAGAACAGAAATGCTTCGTTCGTTTGGATTTTCGCAGCAGTCCTTGTCTGCGGATAATGTATTATTTGTCGTTAGTCAATTGGAGAGCCGATACCTTCAGCCCGCCTGTCTTGATGATGAACTATTAGTCGAAGCTGCAATCGAAGCTTCAGGCGCAGCAAAACTGTTGTTCAAACAGTCAATTCGCCGTAAATCCGATTCCGAATTATTATGTACAGCCCATGTAACGGTTGTCTGTGTGAGTGCTGATTCGAAAAAGCCTCGCAGGCTCCCGAGTGGGCTGAAAATGTGTGTATCAGAAACGATAGAACTCTCTACTGACCGAGCAGGAGTAAAAGGTGCAGGATAAGTTGTCAATTTGGGGCCTTATTTTAGAGGCCAGTTTGGTCGTACAGCTAGTAATGCTGGTGTTGGTTTTGGCCTCATTTTTATCATGGATCATGATTTTTGAGCGTCGAAGTTACATTCGCAACGCCAAGCGTTCGATGCAGGAGTTTGATGAGCGCTTTTGGTCGGGTATTGACTTAGGTCAACTCTACCGAGAGGTTAACCATACACCTAATGATGATTGTGGAACGGAGAATATCTTTAGGGCTGGCTTGCGTGAATTTACGCGCTTGACCCAAAAAGGCCATGCCGATCCTGATGTTGTGATGGCAGGTGTTCAACGTAGCATGAGGGTCGCTATGTCGCGTGAGCAGGAAAAGATGGAGAAGCATCTCTCCTTTCTGGCGACAGTGGGGTCTACTAGCCCCTATATCGGCTTGTTTGGAACTGTGTGGGGGATCATGAACTCCTTCCGTGGTTTGGCAAATGTAGCACAGGCTACGCTTTCGGCTGTTGCTCCAGGGATTGCAGAGGCATTGATTGCGACAGCAATTGGTCTGTTTGCGGCTATCCCAGCGGTTATAGCGTACAACCGTTTCTCGGCACAAGCCGAAGCCTTAATGGGTAATTATGAAACTTTCGCGGATGAGTTTTCTAGTATCCTTTATCGTCGCGTTCATGCACTGTAGGGGTTGAGCATGGAATGGCGGACGCGTAAAAAACGAAGCTTAAATTCTGAAATCAACGTCGTACCCTATATTGACGTGATGTTAGTACTGTTGATTATTTTCATGGTTACAACTCCAATGTTGACCCAAGGTGTGAATGTGGACTTGCCTCAGGCAAGTGCAGATCCAGTACAAACAGACGATGAAGAGCCTTTGATCGTATCCATTGATGCAATGGGGAATTACTACATTAATGTGGGTGGCGATGATCAAGAGGCCGTGTCGGGCGATATTATTCGAGATAGGGTCGAGAAAATATTGAACGTTAATCCGCAAAAGATGCTGTTGGTGCGTGGGGATAAAAAGGTTGAGTATGATCGGATTATTCAATTAATGGTCCTTTTGCAGCAAGCTGGCGCTCCTAGCGTCGGTTTGGTAACTGAATAGGTTTTGTGTTGTGAATAATCGCAATTACATTGTGCCTACGATTTTGGCAACATTTGTCCATTTAGTGGTTGTATTTATCATTGCGGGTCATTGGTTTGATCATGCAAAGCCCGAGCATAAGGTAGCAAGGCAAATTCAAGCGCAGATGATTGATCTGGCGTCTTTAAGCTTGCCGGATGCGACCGCGAGCCAGCAGGTAACGGAAAACAGAAATCAGCAGGCTGTTCAGCAAGAGCAGCAACGGCAAGAGCAGCAACGGCAAGAGCAGCAACGGCAAGAGCAGCAACGGCAAGAACAGCAGCGGCAAGAGCAGCAGCGGCAAGAGCAGCAGCGGCAAGAACAGCAGCGGCAAGAGCAGCAACGACAAGAACAGCAACGGAAGGAAGCCGAGCAGCAGCGCGAGAGAGAATTAGTGGCTCAGCGCGAGGCGGAGTCAAGGCTAAAAGCGGAACGAGAGCGGCAGGCAGCAGCAGAGGCCGAGCGTAAGCGAGAACAAGAGCTCGCAGCCCAAAAAGCGGCCGAAGAACGTAAGCGCGAAGAAGAGGCACGTAAAGCGGCAGAAGAAAAGCAGCGTCAAGAAGCAGCCGCTCAAGCTGAGCGTCAACGCCAAGAAGAGGCAAGGCAGCGTGAAGTGGCTGAACAGCAGCGCCGAGCGGCTGAGGAAAAAGCGAAGGCAGAAGCTCAAGCGGCAGCTCAGGCAGCGGCACAGGCGGCTGCAAATGCAGTAATTGGTGACATTGGTAGCTATATTAGTGCAATGTTGACGCAAAACTGGCGTATTCCAGCAACTGCGCGAAATGGGATGGAAACAGTCATTGAGTTGCACTTGATGCCAAACGGTGAAATCAGTGATGTTCGTATTATTAAAAGCAGCGGTGATGCTGCGTTCGATCGATCTGCAGAGCAGGCAGCAAGGCGTACAGAGCGGCTTCCGCGTGTTGCAGAAGTTGAACCTTTATTATTTGAACGGCGCTTGAGACGAACACAAGTCGTATTCAGGCCTGAAGGATTGAGGTGGTAGTCTATGGTTAGAGCAATAGTGTGTGCATTCGTGCTTACGATGAGTACTTGGGTTAGTGCACAGTTGGTCGTAGAAGTTACACAGGGAGTTGACAGTCAGAGTCCTATCGCAATCGTTCCATTTGAATGGCGCGGTGATCAGGCATTAGATGAAGACGTTGCTCGCGTTGTTGAGCAAAACTTGGAAAGAACGGGTTTCTTTAAGGCCTTGGCGCGTGAAAATATGCTGAGTTTTCCAACGGCTCAAAGCCAAGTCTTTTTTCGAGATTGGCGGATGTCGTCTACCGATTATCTTGTGATTGGTCGAATGGAGTCTGTTGGTGGGGATCAGGTTCGCTTAACCTTTGAGTTGTATGATGTTCTTAAAGAGCAAACGATTCATTCTCAGCAGGTCAGTGGTTCTCGCACAAATCTTAGGGATTTGGCTCACTATGTTTCAGATATTCTGTTTGAGCAGCTCACCGGAATTAAGGGTGCCTTTTCGACTCGTCTAGCCTACGTGACGGCTGAAAGTTTAGGGCCAGATCGTCAACGCTTTAGATTGCAAATGTCTGACTGGGATGGCATGCGTCCAAGAACTCTGTTGGAGTCAAGTGAGCCTATTCTGTCACCCGCTTGGTCATTTGATGGAAGTCGACTTGCCTATGTGTCTTTTGAAACATCAAGACCTGCCATCTATGTTCAGCATTTGGCTACGGGGCAGCGTGAACAGGTTCAGTCCTTCCCGGGCCTTAACGGCGCTCCTGCTTGGTCGCCTGACGGTAATCAATTGGCGATGGTATTGTCGAAGGATGGAAACCCAGAAGTGTATGTTCTGAATTTAAGCAGTCGTCATTTAGAACGTATTACCAACAACAGTGCTATTGATACTGAGCCTTTCTGGGCACCGGATGGGCGCTCATTATACTTCACCTCTGATAGGGGTGGTTCGCCACAGATTTATAAGTACAACTTTAATACCCGCGCAGTTGAGCGAGTGACCTTTGAAGGTAACTACAACGCTGCGGGAAGGCTTACTCAGGATGGTCGCTTTTTAGCGATGGTGCATCGGGGAAGCTCGCGCCGTTTTCAGATAGCCGTTCAGGACCTACAGAATGGTCGTCTGGATATTTTGACCAACAGCGATTATGATGAGTCGCCAAGTATAGCTCCAAATGGTACCATCATCATCTATGCAACTCAGCAGGGATCAAGAGGCGTTCTTGGTGCTGTTTCAATTGATGGAAGAGTGCGTTTTAATATGCCTGTTCCGCAAGGGGACGTTAGAGAGCCTGCGTGGTCGCCTTTTCTTAGATAAACTGATATTCAATAATTGATTGGGTCTGAGACCCGCTTGGGAGAAAAAAATGCGTTCAACCAACTTAAGTAAAGCTTTGGCGTTGGCGGCCGTTATGGCTTTTGCTGCAGGCTGTGGTTCAAAGAGCACCAAAACGGATTCAGGTGCAATGGGTTCTGACGCGGCAGGCGGTGCAGCGGCTTATGGATCTGGCACGGGATCTGATGTTTCTGGTGGTAGCTGGGCTGATGTTGCAAACCTTCGTACTGTTTTTTACTTTGACTTTGATCGCTCTGTGGTAAGACAGGATGGTTTCTCTGATCTTGAAGCGCATGCGCGTTACTTGTCACGTAACCCATCAGCGTCTGTTCGTTTGGAAGGTCACGCTGATGAGCGTGGTACTCGTGAATACAACATGGCACTGGGCGAGCGTCGTGCGCAAGCTGTTGAGCGTTTATTGATTGTAAACGGTGCTAATGCACGTCAAATCGAGACCATCAGCTACGGTGAAGAGCGTCCAGCTGTATCTGGCAATCACGAAGGTGCTTGGTCACAAAACCGTCGTGTTGAGCTGAAATACGTTAGTCGATAAATAACACTATGAGACACTTACTACGATCAGCCATCCTTATTGCCCTTTATCCTGTCGCCATGCACAGCATGGCACAAGTACCTGTTTTGCAAATCAGTGGCGTCAGTTCAGATCCAAGCCAGGATCTTTACCAGTCAAGCCAGTCTGAAATGGTACAGGTATTATTTCAGTTACAGGAAGAGGTGCGGCAGCTTCGCGGAGAGTTAGAAACGATGCAGCATAAAGTGGATCGTTTAGAGACTGACTCTAGAGATCGCTACCGTGATGTCGATCGTAGGATAAGTGTGCTCATGCAAGCGGCTCTTGAAAACGAAGATGCCGCTCTCTCGGCTGGAGGAGCGGCGCTGCCGCCTCCTTCGGTTGATATGGGGTCTGAATCAACAGCAACACCACCCTCTACAGCCTCAACCTCCAGCACATCCAGTCCGGCTTCGACGTCATCTCAGTCTGCTCAAGCGGGTTCGGGTTTGGTGAGTGATCAGGCGGCGTATGCGAGTGCTTTCGAGTTGGTGCGGGAGCGTAAGTTTGATGAAGCCTTAAAGGCATTTGAAGCGTTTGTAGTGACCTATCCAAATAAGGATAGCACGGCTAACGGGTATTATTGGATAGGCGAGCTTCACTTAGCTCAACAAAATCCAGAAAAAGCTAGAACAGCTTTTGAGAAAGTGATGGTTGATTTTCCATCCCACCATAAAATTCCTGATACCCTCTATAAATTAGGGGTAACCTATTCTCAGTTGGGCGAGCATGAGCGTGCTCGTAATGTGTTGAGTTTAGTCATTTCTGAGTATCCGCAAAGTACTGCGGCCTCCTTGGCTCAACGGTTTAGACCAGCAGCTAATAATTAAGGCTATAGATTCATGTTAGAAAAAAAACGTGCAGTAGTGTTGTTGTCTGGCGGTCTAGACTCGGCAACCGTGTTGGCCATTGCCAAAAATAGTGGCTATGAATGTTACGTTTTGAGTTTTGATTACGGTCAGCGCTCCCTGACGGAGTTGAATGCGGCTCGTCGTGTGTCTGAGTCTTTGCATGTTGCTGATCACAGGGTTTTACGTTTGAACCTTGAAGATTTTGGTGGATCAGCACTGACGGATCACAGTCTGCAAATGCCAGAGGAAGGGGAGCAGCCAGGTATTCCTCTTACTTATGTTCCCGCTCGTAATACGGTTTTTTTATCCCTGGCCTTAGGTTGGGCAGAAGTTTTAGATGCGCAGGCAATCTTTATAGGGGTGAATGCGGTTGATTATTCCGGTTATCCTGATTGTCGTCCAGAGTTTATTAAAGCCTTCCAAGATATGGCTGCGTTAGCAACCCGTCAAGGTGTTGAGGGGCAGCCTATACGCATCGAAACTCCTTTGATTAATTTGACTAAGGCAGAGATTATTCGTCAAGGATTAGCGCTTGGCTTGAACTATGCTGCAACTGTGTCTTGCTACCAAGCGGATGACGAAGGCAGGGCTTGCGGTCGTTGCGACAGTTGTCGTTTACGTGCGAAAGGCTTTGCTGATGCGGGTGTGGCGGATCCGACGCTCTACTCCCCACGCTAGTCGATTATCTTTAGTTAAGTCATGTGGTATTATTTGTCTTTTGGTCTTTGTGACCAGTCCTCATAGTTTTCGGATTGATAAATGACACGTAATCATGATTTCTCAGATCGTATTCTTGTGCAGGAGCATTTTGCTCAAGAGCACTTGCCCTCTGCAATGAGTCTGGACGAAGCAAATCAATTAAAAGAAGAAATTAAATCATTACTGAACGAGAAAGATGCTTGTTTAGTTGCCCATTATTATACCGATCCTGTCATTCAGCAATTGGCTGAAGAAACGGGAGGCATCGTATCTGATTCACTCGAAATGGCTCGATTTGGTAGTCGCCATAATGCCTCGACGCTTCTGGTCGCTGGGGTAAAGTTTATGGGAGAGACGGCTAAAATCATCAGCCTGAAAAGCGCATTTTAATGCCAACCTTAGAAGCAACCTGTTCTTTAGACATAGGGTGCCCTATTGATGAGTTTTCGGCGTTCTGTGATGCACATCCCGATCATGTCGTAGTGGTATATGCAAATACATCGGCGGCGGTTAAGGCTCGAGCGGATTGGGTGGTGACCTCAAGTATTGCACTCAAAGTCGTCGAGCATTTGGCAGAGCAGGGCGAAAAGATCATTTGGGCACCAGACAAACACCTAGGGGATTATGTACGACGTGAGTCAGGTGCTGACATGCTTCTGTGGGATGGTGCTTGCATTGTTCATGAAGAGTTTAAAGCAAAGGGTGTGATGGATCTTAAAAAAATCTATCCCGATGCGGCCGTGCTAGTGCACCCAGAGTCGCCAGAGGCAGTCGTTGCTTTGGCTGATGTGGTGGGCTCAACCAGTCAGTTAATTAACGCAGCGGCAAGCATGAACAACCCGATGTTTATCGTCGCAACCGATCGCGGTATTTTTTATAAAATGCAGCAAGCGGCTCCAAATAAAACCTTTATTGAAGCGCCGACAGGTGGCACAGGTGCAACCTGTCGCAGCTGTGCACATTGCCCATGGATGGCAATGAATGGCTTAGAAAATATTCGTAACGCGCTTCGCGACGGTCAAGATGAGGTCTATGTCGACTCGGACTTGATTCTGAAGGCGCGAGTTCCTTTGCAGCGAATGCTGGATTTTCCAGTTAAAAAAGCCTAACGGAATTTGGCCACTCAGGATATCTGTTGCGCAGTGGCCACTCTTTTTAAAAATCTTCTTTTATTTGTCGTCTAATTTCGTGGATTTCTGCTTCTTTTCGATCAAGTCGAGCTTGGTCTGTTGGGCTTATATTGCGTTCGCGTCTAGCAAACTCGACCTGTCGTATCGCACTGTCAAAGTTGCCAGTCAGTAAAAAATACTCAATTCGAGCGTCATGTACGCCCGCTATATTGCCCACTAAGCCTTCAGCCTCAGCAAGCTCATACCATGTCTCAACATCATTGGGATGGTCGCGAACAATCTGTTTGTATACAGCTGTTGCTTCTTGCGCTTGCCCAGATTCACGAAGTACTTTGGCGTGAAGTTTTAAAATAGGCAGCGATCCGGCGTAGAGTCGGAGCAGTTGCTGGCTTTCAGTTAAAGCTTGGGTGAGCTCTTGGCGTTTTAACAGCAGTTCAACATAGCTGGCTCGTATGTACATATGTTGCCGCCATTGTGGCGATAACGCTTGAAAATGCACATGTGCTTGTTCAAGTTGCCCTATACGTGTTGCTGCCAGCATCGCACCATAGTGATTGAGGTCGCTGGGCTCTGACTGAGCAAGTGTTTGAAAATTTCTATAGATATCATTGGCTTGGTGCGCATAATGGACTTGCATGCGCGTTCGGATGATATCAAAGTCAGGAGAGTAGGGTCTTGCTCGCGGTGTAGGTAATGCAGCGGCTCTGTTGAGGGAGTCTGCGATTCGGGCTTCAGTAACAGGATGGCTAAGTAAAAATTCAGGCATGCGCTGTCCGTAGAAGCGATAATTTCGTTGCAAGCGTGAGAACATTTGCGGCATTGCATGAGGGTCACGACCAGCGGAGACCAGGTTTTGCATGCCGACTCGGTCTGCCTCTTCTTCATTGCGTCGGCTGAAGGCAAGTTGTGACTGAGCCGATGCGGCCATTGTCGAGGATAATACGGCGGTTCCTCCTTGAGTGTCTGCGGCTGCAATCAGAATGCCCGCTAATATGCCTGCGAGAACCATTGGTCGATTGCGGCGTTCCTCCTCAATCCGTTGTGCAAAATGCCGCTGACTTAAGTGTGCCAATTCATGCGCTAAAACGGATGCGAGCTCATCCTCATTTTCAGACGCAAGGATAAGGCCCCCGTGCACACCGACAATACCTCCGGGAACAGCAAAGGCATTAAACGTTGGGTTGTCGACCATCACTAACTCT
This sequence comes from Nitrincola nitratireducens, assembly GCF_000585235.1. Taxonomy (NCBI): domain Bacteria; kingdom Pseudomonadati; phylum Pseudomonadota; class Gammaproteobacteria; order Oceanospirillales; family Oceanospirillaceae; genus Nitrincola; species Nitrincola nitratireducens. The sequence continues at coordinate 79,332 of NZ_AONB01000006.1, forward strand.
AGACGCCTGTCATTGATTTGGCTATGAGGCACTAAGTCCCAAAGTAAATCATCTACATAATGCCAAGTGAGCGGGTCGGATAGTAATGGGGCTTGTCCTCTTAGCATTCGAACCCAGTTTCGTCCTAACCGATACTCGCTATCCAGCGTCACAGATGAAGATAAACTATCGGACAGGGTTGGTAGCGATGATTGGGCTATCACCTTTGGCGATAGCAAAGGATGAAACAGCATTCCACTGATTAGAGTCGCAATTAGCAAATGTTTCAACTGTAACCTCCCAAGGTTAGGGGTGAATAGGAGATAAGGTTGTAATAAATAAAGGTTGTAATACTATACAGAGCATAAAATAGTACTATGATGGCGTGCCTTTCATTATATCGTCAGCTATTTGTCATTCGAGGGTCATTTTCATGCATCAACATACCATAGACCAGCGCTTAGATACATCCGGTCTGCATTGTCCACTGCCGCTATTAAAGGCTAAGCAGGCCTTAAATAAGATGTTGGCAGGTCAGGTCTTAGAGGTTATCGCAACTGACTCAGGATCCGTTAGAGACTTTGATGTCTATGTTCAACAGTCAGACCATTCGATGCTAGAAACGTTCACGCAGGAGGGAACCTATGTTTACATTATACGCCGTGGGTAAAGGTGAGCTTGCCATTAGTAGGAGATGCCAGCATGCTTAATATTCTGAAAAAGTGGATACATCGTTATTTTTCAGATGAAGAAGCATTGCTGTTCTTTTTCTTGTTGGCAGTGGGGTTGGTTGTCATTCTGACCTTAGGTAAAGCTTTGGCTCCAGTGTTCTTTAGCATTATTCTGGCCTTTTTGATGCAGGGAGGCGTGAATCGTCTCAGTCCGTATTTACCTAAGAAAGTCGCGGTTTTTGTAGTTTTTGTCAGTTTTATGGCCATGTTTTTGGCCTTTATGTTGTTTATCATGCCGCAGGTTTGGCGTCAGTTGATTACGCTGTTAAATGAGGCGCCACGAATGGTCATGGAGGTGCAAAATGTTCTGATTTTGTTGCCAGAGCGCTATCCTGATCTGGTGTCTGAACAGCAAATCAGGCAGTTCATTGCCATGGCTGCAAATGAGATAGGTAAAGCTTGGCAGTGGGCGCTGACCTTCTCCTTGCATTCGATTACCAATATTGTCGCACTGCTTATTTATTTGATTTTAGTTCCTATTCTAGTGTTCTTCTTCCTTAAAGATGGAGATCATTTGACTCAGAGTTTGACCGCGTATCTACCTGATAAGCGCGATATGATGCGTCGGATTTGGACCGAAATGGATGCCCAAATAGCCAATTATGTTCGAGGGAAAGTGATCGAAATTCTGATAGTGGGTGCGGTCTCATTTGTCGTATTTAAGTTTCTTGGATTAAATTACGCGGCGCTTTTGGCGCTCATGGTGGGTCTGTCGGTTGTCATACCCTACATAGGTGCAGCATTGGTGACATTGCCCGTTGCAGGTGTTGCCTTTTTCCAATGGGGGTGGGGTGGTGAGTTTATTACCCTGATGATCGCTTATTTTGTCATTCAAGCCTTAGATGGTAACGTGCTTGTTCCCATTTTATTTTCCGAGGCTGTGAATTTGCACCCTGTCTCCATCATAGTGGCTGTTTTATTGTTCGGAAGCATATGGGGAGTGTTGGGTGTCTTCTTTGCGATTCCATTGGCGACTCTTATTAAGTCAATCGTCAATGCTTGGCCAAACGCAATGGAGTTGCATGTGGCTCAGATTGAAAAGGAGTCTGAGTGATTCATGCACAGCCGACTGCTCGCCTGAGTCGGCTGTGCTTCTGGAAGGGTTAAAGTATTTTGGCCGCTTCAAGAACCTCAGCCGCATGGCCAGCGACTTTTACCTTTCTCCACTCTTGGCGTAAAACCCCCTCCTTGTCCACTAAGAATGTACTTCTTTCAATACCGAGTGATTCTTTGCCATACATTTTTTTTAATTTAATGACATCAAAGAGCTGGCAAAGTGTTTCGTCTGCGTCACTAATCAACTCGAAGGGGAAAGACTGTTTTGCCTTGAAATTTTCATGGCTGCGAAGGCTATCACGTGAAACGCCGAAAATCTCAGTGTTCGCTTCTTGAAAGGACGAATACAGATCTCTGAAATCTTGGCCTTCGGTTGTGCAGCCTGGAGTGCTGTCTTTGGGGTAAAAATAGATCACCCAGTTCCGCCCTTTAAGATCATTTAGCGCAATGGTTTTATCGCTTGTGGCGGTGGCTGTAAAGTCGGGAATGGGTTCGTGCAGCTGTACGGTTGACATATTTTGTCCTCTTGATAAAAAACCTTAACTAAAACGCCCTTTCTACTACGCTTCGGGGCCCTTATTCGTTTAGAATGGAATAAACAATAGCAAAAGCAGGATGATATATTAACCCTGTGAGTTGCGTGGTCGGTATGGACCCCCTAGCATACCCTGATATAAAGACAAGTGGAGAATAAAATGATTCGCGGCAGTATCGTAGCCCTAGTAACCCCGATGTTAGAAAATGGCGATGTTGATTGGGTTGCGCTCAAAAAGCTTGTCGAGTTTCATGTTGAAAAGGGAACCGCATCCATTGTTGCCGTCGGAACAACGGGAGAGTCGGCTACCTTGGATTGTGAAGAGCATACAAAAGTTATTCAATTTATTGTGAATGAAGTGGCAGGGCGTATCCCCGTGATTGCTGGAACAGGTGCGAACTCCACACGTGAAGCCATTGCTTTAACGCGTGACGCAAAGGCCGCTGGAGCGGACGCCTGTTTGTTGGTGACACCTTACTACAACAAACCCACTCAGGAAGGACTCTATCAACATTACAAGGCAATAGCGGAAGCCGTTGATATCCCTCAAATACTGTATAATGTCCCTGGAAGAACAGCCTGTGATATGCTTCCAGAAACCGTTCTGCGCTTAGCCGAAATTGACAATATTGTCGGTATCAAAGAAGCAACGGGTAATTTAGAGCGTGCTCGGTACTTAATTGAATCAACACCCGATGATTTTGCTGTTTATTCGGGTGATGATGTCACAGCAATAGAGCTGATTTTACTGGGTGGTGATGGAAATATTTCGGTGACCGCGAACGTTGCGCCTGCCGAGATGTCTGAATTGTGCCGTCTTGGTTTGGAAGGGCGTGCAGATGACGCTCGTGCGTTGCAGCTCAAATTGATGCCAATGCATACAAAGCTCTTTGTGGAAGCCAATCCTATCCCGGTAAAGTGGGCAATGGCTGAAATGGGACTCATGGAAGGAGGTATTCGTTTGCCCTTAACTCCTTTGTCTGAGCCCTATCATGAAGTGGTGCGGAACGCATTGATTGAAAGTGGAATCTCATTAAAGGTTAACTCATGAGAAAAGTTCGTTTATCTACCGTGATGACAGGCACTTTGCTTCTGTCTATCGGCGGATGCAGCATGGTAGAAAAAAATCCAATTTATGGTGAGCATGCGATTATTCGAGATCGAAGCCAAGACTATACTTTGGCTGAGGGGGGGCAGCGTTTGCAAATCCCTGACCATATCCGTGCTCGACCGATGCAGGATCAGTTGACCGTTCCTGATGTAGGGTTGGTCGGTACACAGAGTCAAGAGCGCTTTCAGGTGCCGAGGCCAGAGTTCTTTTATTCTGAGCCAGGTTCCGAGACAGTCAATTTGCAGCGTTTTGATGGTGATCGGGTCATCATTGTTGATGAGCCGATCGCGGATGTATGGCAAAAGGTTGTTGATTTCTGGGAGTTTAACGGCGTAAATATTGCCCGCAAGGATCCTAGAATGGGCACAATTGAGACAGAGTGGATCCGAACAGATGGGCGTGATTACAGCTTCATGGATCGCTGGATTAAGCGATTAACCCTTCAAGGCTTAGAAGGGCCGTCTGATAATAAAATTAGAGTCAGTGTGCGGCCTGATCCGGAGGACTATGCTCGGACTTCTATTCGTATGCAGCATGTACAGTTTGCTCAAGGCGCTGTTCCTGCGAATGTCGATTGGGATGCAAGCGTTGCCGATATAAGCTATCAGTCCGAGATGATGTTTGAAATGCTGCGATATCTCAGTCGCACCTCTGCTCAGCCGACGGCGCAAAGCCTTTTGGCGCTTGAACAACGTCAGCGCAGTCGTCCACAATTAGGACGTGACTCACGAGGCAATCCTGCATTACGCATTAGTACTGATGCACAAACTGCATGGGGGTTGCTAGATGCTGCTGTTGATGCTTCTGGATTTGATGTTGGGACTCGGGATGAAAGAGCCGGTATCTTTTATCTGACCTACACCACGTCAACGCCTTTTGATGATACTCAGAAAATGGGCTTCTTTGAGTGGCTTCATTCTGACCGCGGTGATATCAAGTTGAATACTAATATCATTACGAATGCATTGGGCTTATCGAATGATACGCCTGAGGGAAATGTTCGTTATAGTTCGGAAGGTATGGGAGCAGCTAGTCGTTCTCCCGAAGAAATTGCACTCGATTTGAATGACCCTGATAACCCTGCAAATCAGCAGGGCTATAAAATCTGGTTGGGTGGTCGAGTCTTGTATGTTTTCGGCAGTGGTCAAAGTGGTTTCTTTAACCGAAACACTGGAGAGGTTGAGCATACAGGTCGCTATCAAGTGAAGCTGAATCGGATGCGTCAGGGTGTCATGGTTACTGTGCTGAATGACCAGGGAATCGAAGCCCCTGGCATTGTTGCTGAAGAAATTCTCTGGCAGATCAAAGATCAGTTGCCACAGGGTATTTAATGATTTTATTCCCAGCCTCGAAAGAGGCTTGGGTAGGTGGAGACAATAGATGGAAAAGCGCGAGGAGCTTTACTCAGGTAAGGCTAAGTCTGTTTACAGCACAGACAACCCAGATTTAATGGTCATGTTGTTCAGAGATGACACGTCAGCATTTGATGGTAAAAAAGTAGAACAGCTTAACCGAAAAGGCATGGTAAATAACAAGTTCAATGCCTTTGTGATGCAAAAACTTGCCGCTGCTGGTATACCGACACATTTTGAAGCGTTGTTGTCTGATACGGAAAGTCTGGTCAAACGCTTAGACATGATGCCGATTGAGTGCGTTGTTCGCAACTTGTCAGCTGGGTCTATTTGTCGTCGTTTAGGTGTTGAAGAGGGGTTGGAGTTGAACCCACCGACATTTGAAATGTTTCTTAAAAATGATGCGTTGGGGGATCCGATGATCAATGAATCCCACATCGTTTCATTTGGTTGGGCAGATATTAAATATATCGAGAAAGCAAAAGATCTGACCTTTAGAGCCAACGCAATCTTGAAAAAAATGTTTGCCGATGCTGGTATCCTGTTAGTGGATTACAAGCTAGAGTTTGGTTTGTACAAAGGGGAAGTGGTTCTTGGGGATGAGTTCTCTCCGGATGGTTGCCGTCTGTGGGATAAAGAGACCCGTGCTAAAATGGACAAGGATCGCTTCCGTCAAGGTTTGGGCGGTGTTATCGAGGCCTACGAAGAGGTGGGGCGTAGACTAGGCATTGACTTTGATGCTCCTGTTAAATAGTTAGGTTGGATTATGCGCATTGTCTTTCTGGATACACTTGGGCTTGATGATCTTGATTTAAGCTTATTGCAAACACATGCCACTTCATGGGATACGTATCAAAAAACGGATATCCATCAGGTTGCTGAGCGCATAGCAGGTGCTGACATTATTATTACAAATAAGGTCGTCATTACTCAGGAAGACATGCAGGCAAATCCAAGCTTACGATTAATCTGTGTTATAGCAACCGGCCTCAATAACGTTGATTTGCAAGCGGCAAGTCGTTTGGGTATCGCTATATGCAATTGCCAAGCCTATGGTACGGATTCTGTCGCCCAGCATGTGATGATGCTGATGTTGGCCTTGCATACGCGTTTATTAGATTACCATCGAAGCGTTCAAGCGGGTGACTGGAACCGTTCGTCTCAGTTCTGTCTACTGGATTACCCCATATTTGAGCTTAAAAACCGTACGCTCGGTATTTTGGGGTATGGTGTGTTGGGGGCTGAAGTCGAGCGCTTGGCGCGAGCATTTGGTATGCGGGTGCTCATTGCTGAGCGCCCCGGAGAGGCGGTTGCTCGCCTAGGCAGGGTGGCTTTAGATGAAATGTTGCCACAAATAGATGTGTTGACGCTTCATTGTCCGTTAACGGATCAAACACGAAATATTATCAATGCTGAGCGTATTGCACGTATGAAGCCAGGCAGCTTTATTGTCAATGCTGCTCGGGGCGGTATTGTCAATGAGCAAGACCTTGCAGATGCTTTGCGCAGTGGGCATTTAGGTGGTGCTGCCACTGATGTACTGTCGCAAGAACCACCACGTATGGGAAATGTGCTACTGGATTCCTCTATTCCTAACCTAATAGTGACTCCTCATTCCGCATGGGGAAGTCATCAAGCAAGAATGCACTTGGTTGAGCAGACCGCCGAAAATATTGCGTCCTTTATCAAGGGTGCACCTGTACGCCAAGTGAACTAGCCTGTCACATTAAAAGGGGCACTCTGACGAGAACTCGAGCCAGTCTTGGGTTACAGGGTGTCGTAATGTCAACTGGTCAGCGTGAAGCATCATTCTAGGAAATGCTGTGTGTTGACTTTCCGGGGTGTAGAACACATCACCGAGTATAGGGTGGCCAATTGATAATAAGTGCACGCGCAGCTGGTGAGAGCGTCCAGTGTGAGGGTATAACAACAGGCGACTTGAGGATTCAGCTCTCTCGATACACTTCCAGTGTGTTTCGGATGGTTTGCCAATATCGTGGTCGACTTTCATTAAAGGACGGTTATCCCAGTCCTGTGTGAGTGGTAAAGAAATGTCTCCTTCATTGTCTTTCACGACGTGATGCACGAGCGCTTGATAGCGCTTTTTGGGAACCCTATTTTGAAACTGAATGCTTAAATGGCGATGTGATTCAGCATTGCGTGCCAGTACGATGAGGCCTGATGTGGAAAAATCCAAACGATGCACAATGCGTATACCCGGAAATTCCAGTTGTAATCGACTGACAAGGCAGTCTTTTTTGGCCTCACCAATACCAGGAACCGAAAGCAATTCGTGAGGTTTAGAAACCACCACCATTTCATCGTCAGCAAAAATAATTTCAATCATTTAGATCGCTCAAATAGGGCAACCGACTCAATATGAGCAGTGTTAGGAAACATGTCTAAAACCGTAAAACGTGAAAGTTGATATCCTGCAGCGCAGAGCACTTGGGTGTCGCGCGTTAGGGCGGCAGGGTTGCAGGCAATGTAAAGAATTTTCTTTGCCTTCTTAGAGGCAATTTGGCTGACAAGAGCGTGTGCACCTGATCGAGGCGGATCAAGTAAAATCATGGTGATGGGCTCTTTGAACCAGAATGCGTGACTGACATCAGAGCTCAGGTCTGCACAGTAAAAAACGGTATTATGGATTTGATTCTTGTCTGCATTGTCTTGGGCTTGTTTTACCATCGACATCATCCCTTCAACGCCTATTGCTTTGTGGGCCTTTTTAGCAAGCGGTAGCGTGAAGTTGCCAAGGCCACAAAATAAGTCCAATACATAATCCTCAGCACTGGGTTGTAGCCACTCCAGTGCAAGTTGAATCAGTGCTTGGTTGATCTGACTGTTTACTTGCAAGAAGTTGCCAGGTTTGAAGCTCAGTTCGACTTCAGGCGACGGGCGGTAGGTTAGCGCCGGATAGTTGCTTTGTACTGGCGATAGATTGCCATCGTTGTCTTCCACCCAGCCTTGTAGATTTAGATCATTGCAAAGGTTGATCATTGCGGACATGAATGAATTCGTGGGCTTGCGAGTGACTCTAAACGTTAGCGCCCCTGAGTCATCTCCCAACAGCGCGTCAATATGCGTTAAGGATTTGTTATCTGGCTGCTCAGAAAAATAATGGCGTGTGAGTTCAAATACCCGTTCAAGGCGTGTATCGAGAACTGGGCAAGTCTCTATATTGACAAGTTTGGAGCTTTGTCTGCGTCTAAAGCCCACCGCTAGACTTTGATCGCGTTGCAAACGATTAACACCAATTCGTGCGCTACGACGATAGTTAAATGAAGGCGAGGGTATGGCGTTATCCATGTGTATGGGTTGACACTGTGCAAATCGCTGCAATTGATCCAGCACTAGTGCATATTTTAAGCTAAGGGCCTTTTGAGGGTTTAAATGCTGCAGGTCACAGCCACCACAGAGCTGGTAATGATCACAGGGGGGGATTTGACGATCAGGGCTTGCGCTGAGTACCTCAAGGGTCTCTGCCTCATCAAACCGTTTGTGCTGAGCTGTGATTCTTGCCACAATTTGCTCATTGGGCAAGGCGCCGCGCACAAAGACAGTTTTGCCATCTAGATGACTAATACCTCTTCCTTCAATGCTGAGGTGGCTGATGGATAGTTCGACTGGAGTAGCAGGGAGGGTCGGCTTAGATGGTTTTTTTTGACGATTTAAATGGCGCATACCGAATTCCTTAAAAGATGTGTGAATTCTAGCAACTTTTGTCGGTTAGGGCAGTAGGATTTTTTGACTGAATAATATCCGATAAATTTACTCGGGTTTATTTTCGGTGTATGCTTCCAACAATAATGGTAATAGGTGAGTGCTGAATTATTATGAGTATAAACGTTACGAAAGGTGCAGAAAATTATCTTGCTCAGCTTCTTGAGAAACAGAACGTAGAGGGAATTGCTGTTCGTCTTTTTGTTACTCAGCCAGGAACGCCTTACGCAGAGACCTGTCTAGCATACTGCCGGCCGGATGAAGTGAATTCTGAAGATGAAGTGTTGGATTACGAACTGCTCCGCTTTTATTTGGAAAAAAACAGTCTTCCTTATCTCGATGAAGCGGTCATTGATTTTTCAGAAGACAGAATGGGTGGGCAGCTAACAATCAAAGCCCCCAACGCAAAAATGCCAAAAGTAACAGCCGACAGTCCAATGCAGGATCAAATCAACTACATTTTATACTCCGACATCAATCCGGGCCTGTCGGCTCATGGTGGTGAGGTGAAATTGGTCGAGTTGGTTGAAGAGGAGCAGGGGGTTTTGGCAATTTTGAAATTTGGAGGCGGGTGCCAAGGGTGTAGCGCAGTGGATTTAACCCTTAAAGACGGTGTGGAAAAAACATTGATTGAAAAGGTACCCGGCTTAATCGGCGTCAGGGACGTTACGGATCACACCAACACATCTAACGCTTACTATAAGTAAATTTCTTGCACTAAATCGGAAAACAAGTCGTACAAATGTAACCTTCTTATGGGTTATCGGCTTGTTTTTTTCGGTTGATGTCCCCATAGTCTTAGAAAGTATTTTTGCACAACTCAACCTGAGTTGTTGCTCGGCACAGAGGCACGCATATTATGGATCATTTAGAAGCAAAAGATGGCGCAATTCACGTTGAGCTTCCCGTATTGCCGCTTCGTGATGTTGTTGTCTACCCTCATATGGTTATTCCATTGTTTGTAGGCCGTGCGAAGTCAATCAATGCGCTAGATAAGGCGTTAGCACAAGATAAGCAGATACTATTGGTCGCGCAAAAGAGTGCTTCAGAAGATGAACCTGTGGCGTCTGATTTGTTTCATGTGGGAACGGTTGCCAATATATTACAAATGCTAAAGCTCCCAGATGGAACAGTAAAGGTTCTCGTCGAAGGCGAGTACCGCGCTGAGATCCAATGTTTGACAGACGAAGGGAGTAACTTTGAGTGTACATTGGGTCCCTTAGTCACTGAAGAAATCTCTGAAGCTGAGTCCGAAATCTATAAACGTTCGGCGCTGGATCAGTTCGAGCGTTTTATTCAAGTAAATAAGAAAATTCCATCAGAAGTTCTCTCCTCGCTTCAGAATATTGATGATATTGGTCGGTTGGCTGACACGCTGGCAGCTCATATGTCACTTAAGTTGGAAGAGAAGCAGCAAGTATTGGAAATGCTAGGTGCCCGTGAGCGCTTAGAATTATTAATGGCCAAAATGGAAGCGAGATTGACTTGGTTGAAGTCGAAAAACGCATTCGTGGTCGTGTTAAAAAGCAAATGGAAAAAAGTCAGCGCGAGTATTATCTGAATGAGCAAATGAAGGCCATTCAGAAAGAGCTGGGCGATATGGATGATACGGGCGCGAACGATATGGATGAACTGCGTCGCCGTATAGAGAGTGCTGGTATGCCTCAAGAGGCATTAAATAAAGCACTTGCTGAGCATAAAAAATTGCAAATGATGTCTCCTATGAGTGCTGAAGCCACGGTGGTGAGAAGTTACATTGATTGGATGTTGCAAATTCCGTGGAATAAGCGTTCTAAAGTACGCCTAGATATGCAACGTGCGGATAAGATTCTCAACGAAGATCACTTTGGCTTAGAAGAGGTCAAAGAGCGGATTATTGAGTACTTGGCGGTACAGAAGCGCGTTAAAAAACTGAAAGGGCCAATTTTATGCTTAGTTGGGCCTCCTGGGGTAGGTAAGACCTCTTTAGGTAAATCGATTGCACGTGCAACTAATCGAGAGTATGTCCGAATGGCGCTGGGCGGTGTTCGAGATGAAGCTGAGATTCGAGGTCATAGACGCACGTACATAGGTTCGATGCCGGGCAAGCTGGTCCAAAAAATTGTCAAAGCGGGCGTCAAAAACCCTCTATTCTTGTTAGATGAAATTGATAAAATGGGTATGGATCATCGTGGGGATCCATCGTCTGCACTGCTAGAGGTGTTAGACCCAGAGCAAAACAGTACGTTTAATGACCATTACCTTGAGGTTGATTTGGATCTTTCGGACGTTATGTTCGTCTGTACATCCAACTCAATGAACATTCCTGGTCCATTGCTTGATCGTATGGAAGTCATCCGTATTCCGGGTTATACCGAGGATGAGAAGCTAAATATTGCGCGTAACTATCTTATTCCGAAACAATTGAAGCAAAATGGATTAAAAGATAGTGAAGTTGTGATTTCAGATGCTGCAGTTATTGATCTGATCCGTTATTATACGCGCGAAGCTGGTGTTCGTGGGCTTGAAAGAGAAATCGCGAAAATTTGCCGTAAGGCTGTTCGTGAGATGGCGTTAGCCAAAGTGGCTGCAGGCTCGTTAACGATTGCATCTGAAAATCTAGAAGATTACTCCGGTGTTCGTAAACATACATATGGCAAAGCCGAAGAAGATGATCTGGTAGGACAAGTTACAGGTTTGGCTTGGACTCAAGTTGGAGGAGAGATCCTGACAATTGAGTCAGCCGTTGTGCCTGGAAAGGGACGTCAGATACATACCGGATCTTTAGGTGATGTCATGAAAGAGTCGATTCAGGCAGCGCTGACAGTCGTGCGTCATCGTGGTAAGTCTCTGGGCATAGCTCCAGACTTTCATGAGAAGCATGATCTACATATTCATGTACCCGAAGGTGCCACACCGAAGGATGGTCCTAGCGCTGGTATCGGAATGTGTACAGCGTTAGTGTCAGCTTTAACAGGTATCCCTGTTCGCTCTGATGTTGCGATGACGGGTGAGATTACACTTCGAGGTCAAGTGCTTCCCATCGGAGGTCTGAAGGAGAAGTTACTGGCGGCTCATCGTGGTGGTATCAAGACGGTCATCATACCGGATGAGAACAAGCGGGACTTAAAAGAAATACCTGAAAATATTAAAGCTGATCTGAACATAAAAGCGGTAAAATGGATTGATGAGGTATTGGAGATAGCGCTTGTTCGTTACCCCGAGCCTTTACCGGAAACAGATCCTGAAATCGTAGGTAAGGAAGCGAGTGGCGTAAAACCTGAGCCAGGGCAAGTAAGTACACATTAATGTGAGCCCTCGCAAAGAAAGCCCTTCGGGCGTGTTGACACTCGTTTCTTTGAGTTGGTATAAAGTGCACTAAGGTTGCAGGGTACATAACTGATTTAGTAAAAAATAATGATGCATTAAGGGGAACAATGTGAATAAATCTGAACTAATCGATGCAATTGCGGCTTCTGCGGATCTGCCAAAAGCAGCTGCAGGGCGTGCATTGGATGCTACACTAGAAGCCGTAACAAAAGCTTTGCAGAATAACGAATCTGTTGCACTTGTTGGTTTTGGTACTTTTTCAGTTAAAGAGCGTGCTGCACGTACCGGTCGTAATCCACAGACAGGTCAACCTATTGAGATCGCAGCTGCTACTCTGCCGACGTTTAAGCCTGGCAAGGCGCTGAAAGACGCTGTTAATAAGTAATGGGGCTGTGCTAGCTCAGTTTTTTAGACAAGGCAGTTTGATTATAATCTTACCCTTATTTGAACGAACTGATGCTGGTTAGTCATTGTCAAAAAAAGCGCATTCAGAAAGGGTGCGCTTTTTTTATTTTTACTAAGGTGTATTGCGAACAATGCTTCAATCCATAAGGGACAACTCAAAAGGTATAATTGCCAAAATTATCGTAGGTCTGATCGCTCTGACATTTGCACTTTTTGGTGTAGAGTCACTGGTTGGACTCGGTTCATCCGAAAAGCCAGTAGCAACAGTCAATGGTGAGGCTGTTAGCACTCAAGAGCTTATGCGAGGTGTTGAGCTGCAGCGCCGACAAATACTGTCACAAATGGGCCCCGATGCAGATCCTACGATGCTGGATGACAATCTGCTCAACCGTATGGTGTTAGAAAGCTTAATAGAGCGCTCGTTACTATCACAATCTGTTGAGAAACAAGGCCTGTATTTCTCTGAAGAAATGCTTGATCAGTTGATTGTTAATACGCCTCAGTTTCAAGTGGATGGTCGCTTTGATCGAAACCAATTCGAAATGGTTTTGCGCAGTGCTGGCTTCACTCCATTGACCTATCGAGAGTTGTTGAGACTGGAAACCTTGATCGATCAAGAGCGGGCAGGCTATGTGCTGTCCTCATTTATGACTCGACCAGAAATAGAGCGTATTGTGTCGTTAGATCAGCAGACACGTGATTTTGCCTATGTAAATTTGCCCTTGTTGCCAATTTTGAATCAAGTGAGTGTGACTGAGGAGGAGATCCGTGCGCGCTACGATCAAAATGCAGCGGCATTACAGACGGAAGAACAAGTAATACTGGACTATGTATTGCTTGAAAAAGTCGCTTTTGTTGATCCTGAGCAAGTGAGTGACTCGGAGGTTGAGTCCCTTTACCAGCAAGCCCTAGCTGAGTTTAGAAGTGAGGAGTTACGTGATGCTGCCCATATTTTGATTGAGGTTGATGAGCAGCGAGATGCTTTGGCAGCGTTGGCCCGAATTCAGGAAGTTAAGTTGAAGCTAGAGGAAGGGGAGGATTTTGCTACCCTCGCCCAAATGTATTCTGACGACATAGGTTCAGCATCTGAGGGTGGTGCGCTAGGCTTCATGTCACGTGAGATGCTGGTGGGTGCATTTGCAGAAACACTGTTTGCCATGGAAACCGTGGGCAGTATTTCTGAGCCTTTTCAAACGGAGTTTGGTTATCACCTCATTAAGCTTGAAGGTGTGAAGCAGGAAGAAATGCCGTCTCGTGCAGACCTAGAAATGGAACTGCGTTATGAAATTGCAGAGCGTGATGCAGAGCGTTTTTATGTCGAAGCATTGGAACGTTTAGCGGATTTATCATTTTCTTCAGCTGATCTTGTTGCACCCTCTGAAGAGCTAGGTTTAGAGGTCATGACATCCGAAGCGATATCTCGAAAGGGTGGGACGGGTTTGTTAGGTGGTCACCCTCGAGTTTTAGATGCCGCTTTTAGTCAAGATGTCTTAAGGGATAGGTTGAATAGTCTCCCAATCGAATTGGATCGTGAGCGGGCCGTAGTTGTGCGTCTGAATCAGCATCAGCCCTCTCGGCAGGTGACGTTTGAAGAGGCAAGAGATTCGATAGAGCTCGAGCTCATAACTGAAGTCGCCAAACAGCAGCTTCGTGGGCAAGCGGATGCTTGGCTTGCCAGTTTTAAAAATGGTGAAGTTCCGCAGGATATGAGTGATGAATATTCTTGGGTTGATATAACGGGTGTAAACCGTGGCGCTCAAGATGTTTCTTCCGAGATACGCAATGCGGCTTTTGCTATGAGTTCTGACCAGTTGCCAGCATTTGAAGTGATCTCGTTACGAAATGGTAACTTCGCTCTATTAAGATTAGACAGCGTTAATCGTGTAGAAGCGGATCTAACAGAAGATGAAATGGCGTTTATGCTCTCTTTCCTAGGTTCAAATCAGGGGCAGATAGAGTATGAGGGTCGTGTACAAGGGTTGCGACAAGCGGCGACAATTGAACGTAACTAAGGCGACAATTCGTTTTTCGTTTTAACAAAAACCCCAGCCAAGTGCTGGGGTTTTTTGTAGGTGTTTAGTGAAGTGCGAAGGCTGCATTCATTAACGATTGTGTATAGGGGTGTTTGGGCGATGCAAAGACTTCATCTGTGAGCCCTGATTCAACCGTAATCCCATCTTTAACCACCATGACGCGATGACTAAGTGCTTTAACAACGGATAAGTCATGGCTGATAAACAGATAGCTGAGCTCATAACGCTTTTGTAGCTCTCTGAGAAGTTCGACGATTTGTCTTTGTACCGTGCGGTCTAAAGCAGAGGTAGGTTCATCGAGGACGATAAGGTCGGGACGGAGTACTAGGGCTCTGGCAATGGCAATGCGTTGACGTTGGCCACCCGAAAACTCATGGGGGTAGCGCTCAGCCGATGACGGTTCTAGGCCCACATCAACCAAGGCTTCTTCAACACGCCGCCGAATTTCGTTGGGGTCTTTAACGCCATGAACCTCAAGCCCCTCGGCAATCGATTCTCCGATCAACATTCGAGGGCTCAGGCTGCCAAATGGGTCCTGAAACACAATTTGCATTTGCTTACGTAAGGGTTTGACGTGCTTTTGCGTGAGTGAGTGCAAGGGGTGAGATTGAAAATGTATTTCACCTGACGATTGGATTAAACGTAGGATAGCCAGGGCTAAGGTTGTTTTGCCTGAGCCTGATTCCCCCACAACTCCTAGAGTCTCTCCTTTTCTAAGCTCAAAGTCAGCGCCTGTGATGGCTTTGTGGTAATCGGTGACGCGTTTAAATAAACCGGTGTAGATGGGAAACCATACATTTAATTGACGAACGTTTAAAATCACAGGGCTATTCGGTTTTAGGGGGTAAGGTTGGCCAGAAGGATCTGCTGATAGTAATTTTTGCGTGTAGCTTTGTTGGGGGTGATTAAACAGTAATTCAGTGCTTTGGGTTTCAATAAGCTTCCCTTTGCACATGACGCATACACGGTCAGCAAAATGCTTCACAATACCTAAATCGTGAGTGATCAGCAGTACGGCCATATTGAGTTTTGTCTGGAGAGTGCGCAGCAGTTCGAGTATTTGTTTTTGAATTGTGACATCTAAGGCTGTTGTTGGCTCATCCGCAATCAAAAGTTCTGGTTGGTTTGCAAGAGCCATTGCAATCATTACACGCTGACGTAATCCACCTGAAAGTTCATGAGGGTATTGTTTGAGTCGTTTTTCTGGAGCAGGGATTCCGACGAGTGCAAGCAGTTCTAAACTTCGCGATTTTATCTCTGCTTTTTTCAATGCTTGATGTAACTGTAAAGACTCAGCCAATTGCTTTTCAACCGTATGTAAGGGATTGAGTGAGGTCATGGGCTCCTGAAAGATCATGCTTACTTTGTTTCCTCGAACGTTTCTTAGACGCTCTTCTGGTTCATTCAGTAATGATTCTCCTCGATACAGTATCTCACCGCTCGGGTAGCGGGTTATGTTTTTCGGCAATAGCTGTAAAATAGATAAAGCTGTCACTGATTTACCTGAACCTGATTCACCAACCAATGCTAAGCACTCACCCGGTGCTATTTCGAAGCTGACGTTATCAACGACTGTTTTATTTGAAAAAGCAATCGACAAGTTCTTTACGGAAATCAGAGACGTGTCCTTCATATTAATGCACCTGTAGCTGGATATTAAAGGTTGTGCCATAGTGAGGATCGGAGGTCACAGCAATATGTCCTTGGTGTTGCTCGGTAATGATGAAGTGCGCAAAAGACAGGCGTTTACTCATGTCTTCACTTGCTGAATCGGAAGGGTTATTGAAAAAAGGTTCAAACAGTGTCATTTGCTCATCATCCGATAGTGTTGCGCCGTTATGATGAATTTTAATCCAGATAGCATCATATATCCGTTCAATCTCTATTCGAATAAGAGGATTGGTTGTACGCGCTGCAATGAGAGCATCGTAAGTATGCCGGAACAGGCTTAGCAATGCCTGTTGCATTTCAATGATATAGCAGGCTATTTTCGGTAGGTGAGTATCAAATGATTTCTCAATCCGGATTTCAGAGAAGTTAAGGTAGTCGGAAGACGTAAGTACATCACCGGCAAGTGTTAAGGCATGTTGGGTAATTTCAGTTAGATCCGCGGCTTGGCGAATATCACTACGTTTACGGGCAAAGGTGAGTAAATTGTTAATGATTGCGGTGACATTCCGACCTTTTTCCGATGCGTCTGCCAGAAGGTGGTTGAGTCGCTGGATCTCTTTACCGCATGATGAGTTTTCTGCCATAAGTTGACCTGATGTCAGTAATCCTTGAAAACTCGACAAATCCAAAAGTATTCCTTGTAATGGAGCGTTAATGTCATGTGCCATAGTGGCGGCTAGCTCGCCCATGGAAGACATTTTGTCGTTATGGATCAGCATGTTTTCAGCTAAGATTTTTTGGGTAACATCATCAATCAGAATAACAACGCCCGCGTCCATCTGATTGTGCAAGGGGTAAATGGTTATGTTGAAATAATACAGACCATTTTGGCTTTGCTTAATATACACGGCTTCTCGGCTATTAAGGGCGCTGTTGAGATGCTCTTCGGTGATATTTAACGTGGGGTACGTATCCCATAACCGCGTGCCCAGCGCTTGTTCACGACTGACTCCAGAAATTGCTTCTGCTTTGTTGTTCCATTGGGTGATGAGATGGTGTTTATCTAAACCGATGAGCATAAGAGGGAGTGAACATAGAATATCGTCTAGATAGGCTTGTGAGGATTTTAGTGCAGACGTGCGTTGAACGACTCGTTCCTCAAGTTGACCTTTAATCAGCGTTAGTTCTTTGTTCGTCTTAAATGCTTTTCTCCAAGTCATGAATAGAAAAAAAGCGGCCACGGACAATAGTATTATTAAAACGCCGCTCGAAAAGTTTGCAATGTATTGCCAATTGGTGCGGCCGTCAGCAGTTTTGAAATAGTTTACCAAGCTCGCTTGGGCAAGAGGACTGATTGGGATAAGTAGGCAGCTTAAAAAAATATGTCTCATGGTATGCAATGGGGCGGCCCCGTCTCCTTTCGAGATGTTAGCAGGGTTGCAGAGTGCAACATGTGTTGAGCTATATTGGCATTATTGTGCGCAGGTTTGATCCCGCATGTTACAAACATTTGAGCGGTTTAAAGTTGCTTGCCAATGTTGTATTTCCGCATTGGGTAATCCGATTTCATTAACGGAAGAAAAGGGAATGGTTCTCCAAGACTTACTCAGGGTGTAAAGAGCTGATTCACCTCGAATGACACGCGTCAGAATAATTTCGCCCCAGGCTGCATCAAGGACTTGTCCACACCAGCTAATAATCATTGCACTTTCATAACGAGGTTGCGTTACGGTTTGCAGGGGTTGAGAGTAACTGAAACGACACTCCTTACTCAGGGTGGATTTCAGATCATTAAGATAGTGTTGAGGCAGTAACACCGGATTGTCGATGACTTGGAATGCGAGCATTTGCTTCCAATTAATAAGGTTTTGTTCTTGGGGGACAAGTTCATCCACTCCACGGTTGTTAAGCCACTCTCGATAGACTGAATGCCAATTAGCGGGAACATAAGCTTGTAGCAGTTCTCCACCCTCTGGGTGGGCCAGGACTTGAGGAGTTGCGAGTATACGAAAACCAGCAGGTGAGCCCTGCGCTAATCCTTGTATGGGCATCAAAATAGCCGATACAGCAAACAATGTGGCCAAAGCAGGGTGTCGTTGGGTTAATGATGAGCGTGTTGAGTGTCTCACTAAAAAAGAGAATAAACGCTTCTCGAATGTCATCATGCGCGTAACCTACGTGTCAAAAGTGTCAGACTAAATATTAACAGCATCTTGTCGTGTTTTCTTCAATCTTATTTAATTTACTCAGGTGGGTTTAAGCGTATTGCTGCCAAATTAAGCGCGCACAGATAATCATGGAGACACTGACAAGTAGGGGCTTTATTAAGCGGGTACCTTGCTAATAACTAACGTTGAGCCGAGGCGGGCGCCTAAAATTTGTCCTGCAGCCATGACTAGGCCGGCACTCCATAAAACTTGGCCGGCAAAGGTGAAAAAAAGAAGGGATGCGAGGTTGGATGTGAAATTCAAAAGCTTGGTATGTGCTGTCGCTTTCACTAAGCCAAAGCCAGCAAGTGCAACAAATGCAAACGCAAAAAATGAGCCAGTGCCTGGCCCAAAAAAGCCATCATAAAATCCGACGCTTGTTCCAATCAGTAAAGCAAAAGCCGAGTGTGATAAACGTCGTTCACTATCGTCATTGGTGATTCGAGGAGAGAGTAAAAAGTAGATGGCAAATGCATGAGTAAGAAGGGTAATAGTTGACTTAAAAAGCCAGAGTCGACACGTTGCACTAAGAGTGTCCCTAAGGCACTGCCAATGAATGTGCAAAAAATGGGAAGCTTCATTGTTGATAGTTTAATGAGGCCCTTTCGCCAAAAAAATAATGTCGCTGTAAAAGCCCCAAAACTACTTTGTAGTTTGTTTGTTGCCAACGCCATAGTAGGAGGCATGCCAGTTGCTAGCAAAGCCGGAATTGAGATTAAACCGCCTCCGCCCGCGATTGAGTCAACAAATCCGGCAGCAAATCCGGCAAGCCCCAGTAGCATGAGAATGGATAAATCGAGTTCCATTATTGACGTTTCATAGTGATCTAAAAAAGGACGAAGCTCTATTCTTATGCTTCATTAGAGAGTGTTTCAAAAAGTTGTTCATTTAAGTACAACTTAGCTTCCAGGTTGGTTAGCATTTTGAGAGCGCATTGCAATTTGCTCTTGGCTAGCGACTTCCATCACACTAACCAGTTGTTCGACCCGTTGGTTGAACTTCGCCAGTTGCTCTCTAGGAACAGAAAGTGCCATCGGAAGATTAGCGGTCATCGGGTTTACAGGCCTACCGTTAACATGGAGTTCGAAGTGTAGGTGGGGGCCTGTCGAGCGGCCTGTGTTGCCTGAGAGAGCGATGCGTTGGCCGCGTTTAACGGTGTCACCACGCTTCACCAATTGACGATTTAAATGTAAATAACGGGTCTTGTAGGTAGAGCCGTGTTGGATCTCAATATACTTGCCTGCAAATGGATGATTTTCGACACGTGTAACAACACCATCACCGATGCTGACAACGGGGGTGCCAATGGGCATAGCGAAATCAGTCCCATTGTGGGGAGCGACACGTCGTGTCACTGGATGAAGGCGTGTTGGGTTAAAAGGTGAACTAATGCGGAAATTCTGATCGTGAGGAATGCGTCGGAATGCACGTGTTAGGCTTTCACCTTTTGCATCGTAATAGTTTCCATCTTCAAACAAAAAGGCGGTATAGGTCGATCTATTTTGTTGTAAGCGGATGCCTTCGATAGTCGATTGCCCTGTATGTTCATCGTTGACACGCTGCGAACTGCGTACAATCTGAAATCGATCACCGGCTTGAATTTGTCTATTAAAATCGATTTGTTCCCCCATCAGTTTATTGACTTCGAGGATTTCAGATTTTGTTAGACCCGCTCGAATGGCAGAGACATAAAAACTTCCGTAGATTTCGCCAGCAATAATTTCTTGTTCCCAGACCCCCGGATTAATGAGCTCCTCAAACTCAAACATCGTCTCGTCAACGCGACGATAAATAACGCGATTGCCTGCATGAATAAAGAGCTCCATCTCTAGCAGGTCAGATGTTTCAAGGTCTTTACGGAAGGTTAAGTGGTGTCCGGGCCGAATAATGTCTAGCGCGAGTACTTGTTCGTCCGCAGCTAGAATTTGATACATGATGGTTTGGCCGATTTCAAATTTGTCGAAAATAGAACTGAGCGTATCGCCTGCTTCAATTGAATAACGGACGATGCCAGGCTCTTCCTCGACGGTTTCGACAACATCGAGTGCGATTTCATGCTCAAATGTGAGCAGGTTCTCATCGTGAAAAATATCACTAAATTCAGCATCAAGACGTATTTCTTGAGCAAAGTCATGCGGGTCTTCATTCATTTTGACACTTACAGAGGTCTCGTCATTTGATGTCTCTGGCATAAGGAAAGCAGAAGCCAGCAAAAAAACAGCGATCAGTAGAGCACATAAGTGTGGTAGGGGAAGAGCGGATGTTAAGTGCTTAGGTAAATAAACTTTTCTCAATTGCATAAAAAACCCACAATCCTGCAATTAATATGACGAACCAAAATTTGATGCCATTATCACTTTATTAATGAGGTAATTGCAATCTTATGAGCGATTTATCTTGTATTTGTGATCCAGATCAAGAGTCCGTTGAGCCCAACAGGCAGACAAGCGAATAAGACTAGAGGCTAAAAGACAGCAGAACCTTTAGGCGCTATACCTAGCGAATAATAATTAAAGGAAATAGACATGTTCGAAACGCAACGCGCCCTTGTGTTGGGCTGGAGAATGCTGTTTTCTCAGACTCGTTTACCGGATACCCAAGGTTGGCCGGATTGTCTATCGGGACTTGCCAGTGTCTTAAGTGCGATGTCTTCATCTGATGTAACGCGTGTTAAAGCCTTGCAAGTTCCGCTTGTTGAAGCTTTGATGGAGTTACAGTTGCCAGCGTGGCACATCAGTCAAATTCTAAGTGATCATAATGATTGGCTTTATCGTTTTGCTATTCAAGAGTCCATTGCTGAAATGCAGCAGCAAGGTTGGGGTGAAGCACCCTGTCGATTTTGTGTGCTGTGTATGGGCTCGGGAGCACGATCCGAGAGTTTATTAAACCCTGACCAAGACAATGCTTTGATTATTGAAGATTATCCAGATGCTCGACAGGGGGAAATCGATCTTTGGTTTCAGACATTATCAGAGCGCTTTACCGATAAATTAGATTTAGTAGGCATCCCGTTATGTAAAGGGCATGTTATGGCGCGCTGGCCTCTGTGGCGTAAGACGCTATCTCAGTGGTGTGAACAGTTCAGGCAATGGACGTCTCGCAGAACCGTTCGTCAGGTACAATTTTCCAATATTTTGTTGGATTTCAAACCTGTGTTTGGTGACTCTTCATTAGCTGATGCGTTTCGTGAGTATGCATTGAGCCGAATGCCAAGAGCGGGTTTGTTTTTACATGAAATGAGCGAGTTGTTGGATGAGACTCCCGTGGCATTGGATCGTTTTGAACGTCTTCATGGCGATGGGAAAGAGACACCCCATCAAGATGCAATTAATCTAAAGAAGCAAGGATTATTGCCTTTGCAAGCCGCCTTGAGGTTACTTGCGCTAAGAAAGGGCGTAAGTGAGCAAAGTTGCCAAGCGCGTTTAGCGGCCTTGGCCGAGCAGAGGGTGATTCATCAGGATCATGCAGAGGCGTTGCTGCTGTCGTTGCATCATATACAAGATCTCCTGCTTCACTCGCAATTGAGCGCTTTTAAAGAGGGGCGTCCGATCGATGGCTGGGTGGATTTACGAACATTGAATCCTATGAGTAAGCAGGTGTTGCGCTTAGGTTTACTATCCATTAAGGAGTTGCAAAAGAAAGCGCGTATTTCCGTCTGATTTAGTCTGGAAGAGTAGCGATGCGTTCATAGATCAGGTGCTTTCGGTAATTCCATTATGATATGAGCCCCTTCAAGCGAGGCGGGGTCATCAATCCAGAGCCGCCCTCCCATATGGGCTAAGATGCCGCGGCAAATAGGCAAGCCTAATCCTGTCCCTTTTGGGCGTCCTTTGGGTCTAGCTTGATTGCCTTGCTCAACTTGATGAAATTTTTCGAACACCAGCTCGCGTTGGTCTTGAGGTATTCCCTCTCCATTGTCTTCTACACTGAGTCGAAAGCAACGTTTGTTTTGAGTGAGTGTGACGTTAACTTTTCCTTTCGTTGAGTTCGCAAATTTACGAGCATTGTCCAACAGGTTTATAATCACTTGCTGTAGTCGATCAGTGTCTGCAATCACCCAAGCCTCCTCCAGACATAGATTTACTTGGATTTTAATGTCTCGCTCTTCATAAAGACGAATAACGGCCTCAATTGATTGCTCTAAGGCTTCAATTAAATTAATGCGCTCGGGTTTCAGCTGCATACGCCCCGATTCGATTCGGGCTAAATCAAGAATTTCTTCTATTAACCGTGACAGTCGTTCGCTTTCTCTCACAATCACATCTAAAAAATGGGCGCGTTTTTCTGAAGCAATGTTGGGTGTGTCTCTGAGTATTTCGGCAAATGCGCGTATTGATGTCAGTGGGGTTCTGAGTTCGTGGCTGACCATAGCGATGAACTCATCTTTGAGTCTGTCGAGTTCTCTCAGTCGATCATTGGCTTCACGTAGCTCTTTGCCGATTAGGGATAGTTCGGTAGATTTTTGTTCTAAACGACGATTGTATTCGAGCGTTTGCGAGGTTGTATCTAAAATGCTTAAAACGGCCTGTAGATCTAAGGCCTCTCCTTTAACGACTGAGTTAATCAGAACGCGTGCGGACGCGCTTCCAAGAGACCCTGCTAATTGTTTTTCAGCCGCATTAATCAACGCTGGAGAAGCAGGGTCTTCTGCACCGCCGGTTCGTTGCTCATGAATAAATGAAGAAAAAAGCCGCTCAGTTGCGGAGGCGCCCAAGTATCGATGGACGAGTTCATGTAATTCACCGCGGCTGGTGTGTCCATGCCACATAGGTGTATGTAGCTGGTCTTGTTCGAGAGCTCCACAGAAGATGGCGGCTTGCGTTTGTTCAAATTGTGTTTGTCGGGTGAATTGGGAAATTAGGACAATTAATCCTATATTGACGAACAAGCTCCAAAACAAGGAGTGGGTATAGATATCTAAGCCGTCAAATCCAAACAATTGGTAGGGCCTGAGTACTTCGATACCCCAAGGTCCTTGGGTAATGAGTTCAATTCCAATCCATCCAGATTGGGCAAAACCCGGAATTAACAAGGTATGACACCATACAATAAACCCCCCGATCAATCCTATCATAGCCCCTGTTTGAGTGGCGCCACGCCAGTACAGTCCTAATAAAAGTGCCGGGGCAAACTGTGCGGCGGCGGCGAATGAAACCAAGCCAATCGTTACAAGGGTGTAGGACTCCCCTATGAGTGCATGATACAAATACCCAAGTAAGAGTATGAATAGAATTGTGATGCGCCTAATTCCCAGCAGCCAAGGGCTCAAATCCGATTGTCGATCAAGATGCAAGCGCCGCCAGCGTAATAGAATGGGCATCACTAACTGATTGCTGACCATTGTTGAGAGCGCAATGGTTTCAACGATAACCATTCCTGTTGCAGCTGATAAGCCACCGATAAATACCAGCATCGGTAAGGTTTTAGCGCCTTCAATCAGCGGCAGTGTCAAGACGTAGCTATCCGGACTTAGATTGGGATCGTTTAACATCATGCCTGCCAGCGCGACAGGAATGACAAAAATATTGATGGCCAGTAGGTAGAGAGGAAACATCCAAGAGGCGCGTTTGATATGACTTTCATCAACATTTTCGACCACCATTACCTGAAATTGTCGTGGTAGTGTGATAAATGCGAGCATGGATAAAATCAGCAATCCAACCCAACCGGAAGCGCCACCAGGAATTTTTTCAAGACCGAGTGTCGACATGAGTGCTGGATGGTTAGCAGCCTGTTCAAATAGGTCAACAGGACCTGCATACAGATAAAAGGTGACAAAGATACCCACGGCTAAGAACGCCATGAGCTTAACTAAAGACTCAAACGCGATGGCTGAGACCATTCCTTCATGGCGCTCACTGGCATCGAGTTGCCGCGTTCCAAATAAAATAATAAACACGGCCAGTACGAGCGAAATCCAAAAAGATTTATCGGCAAAGAACAGCATTGATTGGCTTGCGTCTGTTGTGGGTAGGTTAAAGTCAGCAAGAATAGAGTAGCTGTAGGTGATGGCTTTGAGCTGCAGTGCAATGTAGGGAATGATGCCGATCACTGCAATAATGGTAATGATGGCGCCAATGCGTTGGCTCTTTCCATACCGAGCACTGATAAAGTCTGCAATGGAGGTTAGGCGTTGCGCTCTAGCAATCCGTACCATTTTGCGGATTAGCATCCAGCCACTTAACATAACCAGTGTTGGCCCTAAATAAATTAATAAAAAGCTGGGGCCTGCTTCAGTCGTGCGACCTACACTTCCATAAAACGTCCAAGCGGTGCAATAAACGGCAATGGATAAGGTATATACCGTTGGGGAACCAATGATGGACCGTCCTTGTTCAGCTCGTTTATCGCCAAAAGCAGCGATTATGAAGAGCAGTGCCAAGTAGCCAAATGCAAAGACGAGAATAATGGCTTCACTCATCAGAGGTTTCCAAAAAATAGGCAGCGATAAGAATGATGCCAAGCCAAACGGAAAATATCCAAATGGTTAGGCGTGACAGTCCTGAGCTTGACGGAGTGTCAAACAAGAAAATGAACGGCGGTGAAAACAACAGGCCACATAATAGGACGATGGCGATCATGCGGCTGGATAAGCTTTTTTTTTGCATGGGGCTTTAGCCTACTCTGATGGTTTCTGCCTTCGCTTGCAGGGCGAGTGCCTGTTGAAGAGTACGAACACCACGCGCTTCTAACCTTGGAAGTAATGTCAGCAGGAGTTCGGCCGTTACGCGGGCATCGCCGAGTGCCGTATGGCGGGTGCCTGCAGGAAAATGTATTTGGAAGCGTTCCGCCAATGCATCTAAGCTATGCTCATCAATATCAGGATCAATGACGCGCGATAGCAGTAGAGTATCAAGAATGGGCATGTCAAACACAACGCCTGACTCCTCTTGATGCATTTGAATGGCTAAAAGATCAAATGCGGCATTGTGAGCTACTAATACACCTTGGCCTATAAAGGCTCTGAAGCGAGGCAGGACAATTTTTAAGGGAGGGGCGTGTTTGACATCTTCATCTGTTAGACCATGTATAGCCGTGCTTGTTGCTGGAATGGGGCGTTCTGGGTTGACTAGCTGATCAAACTTCTCTGTTGCCAGTAGTCGTCCGTTGACAACTCGGCAGGCTCCAATACTGACAATCGTGTCGCCTGAACGCAGTTTTAGCCCCGTGGTCTCTGTATCAAAGACAATCATTTCAAGTTGGTTGAGGTTTAGATCAGCCAGTTCACTTTTGGGTGGGGGGAGGTCGGCGATACTGAAATCATGAAACTCGGGTCTAGGTTGAATGGATTTATTGGGCTCTGCATGTCGGTCGGTAGCCGGTAGAGGAATACGCAGACGAGCATGTTCACGGTCATGGTCGGGCAGAGACCACCAATCTGAGTTATGTTGGTTGAGTACATCGCAGATGCGAGGAGCGAGAGGTTGCTCACTTAGAGGTAAATCTCTCCAAGTTTCCAATGTCTGCTGCGTTAAGGCGGCTCCTTTCCAGATAATATCTAGGTATACACGCTTATTGCCAAGGCAAATCTCAAACTCAATGCTTGACGCTTGAGTGGTTTGAATGAGCTCAGGTAACAAGCGTTCAAGCATGGCTAAAAGTGTTGGGCTGTCGGCACGAAACCATGCAGGAATGCCGATTGGGACAATCATGACATGGGGGTTTTGCCAGCTGTCGACCAACGCACTGATGAAGTCATTTGACCAAGTGTCGCTTAATCGGCCTTGATCAAGTTGTAAAGACTCTAAAAGATGCGCAAGTTGATCAATTAATCCCCCTAGTTTTTGGCTTTCTTGGTGCATTGCATTTTCAAGTTTTTCTTTAATCAGGCTGTTGTTTGCAGCGCTGGAGAGTGCTTCCGCTGTGGTTGATAAGGTTGCGGCATGGCCTCTAAGTTTGGGCAGTAGCTCGGCAAGTGGTTGGCGCCAACGTTGGTGAGTCGTGTGCGCTTCTGTTGTGTCCTCTAGGGTTAGCAGGGCTTCACCTTGGTTAGCGCTTACTCGCCGTATGTTGCATCTAAGCCATCTGTCTTCATGGTGGAGAAGCAGTTGACGAGGACTGCCATCAACAGGCAGTTTTTTGAGGGTTTCCGATAGATTGGGTAAAGGGAGTAGTTGTTGTAGGTGGCGGCCCAGTCCAAGTGCAGGGTGATCATGAAACAAAGCCTCAGCCGCGGGATTTAGCATTAAAACGCGCTGGTGTTGGTCGCATAGGAGTAGGGGGACCTCAAGAAACTGAACGACAGCTTCAAGCTCGTGGCGAATGCGCATGGCATCTTCCGCACCCGATTGTCTTGCTGAAATGAGTTTTTGTCGATCTTCTCGCCAGCCTTTTTTTAGGTGGTCGAAATCGGGTGCTAAATGGTTTAACCAGCCTTCTGGTGTAAAATCATCGTTTGCATCAGGATTAGCAACTAAGCGCGAGAACTGGACTTGTAGTCGTCTTAGGGGGGCAAAAAGATTTTGTTCTAAAATTATCCCTCCAAGTGTCATTAGCACAGGAGTCATGCAGGCTAGGATTACTAGCATTATGCGATGAGATGTCGATGTTGTCGGTAAAATGGAATCGAGTAACAGCCCTAAAATCAAACAGACCAAAGCTGTGATGCCTGTTAGAGCGAGCCAGATACCAAGTAGATGCTGACGCTTTGGCATAATGTTAACCTGTGTGTAAGAGGTTTTTGACTTTCTGAACCAGAGCCTGGGTTGAAAAAGGCTTTGTTATGTAATCATCAGCCCTAGAGCCATGCCTTTTTCACGCTCGACCTCTCGCCCATGTGCTGTCAGCATAATTACGGGGAGGTGTTGAAAACGTTCGTTTTCTCTTAGCTCTGCGAGTACGTCAAAACCACTGATACCGGGTAGGCTGATGTCCAAGAGGACAAGGTTAGGGTCGAGCTCGTGAATTTTTTGTAGGGCGGTCTCGCCATCCTCAGCCGTGAACACAGTAAATCCAGCTTGCTCCATTAAAAACTCTAGCGATAAAAGAATATTCGGTTCATCATCTACGACCAGCACTTTAGTCATGCTGTACTCCTTTTATATTTATTTATAATTCAGTCTAGTGCGCTGGCGGTCAGGTTGAAAGTCTACTATACCAATTGATGAGAGTGGCCTATGACTTGCTTAATAAACACGTTTAGATTCATTGAAACATTCAATCATTACACAACAAGGTCTTAAGATGAACGTATTCCCTTGGTTTCAGCCCATCATTGAAATCGCCAGTGGCGAAGTGGCGGGCTATGAAGCCCTTGCTAGAACCGCCGATGTACAGGGACAGATTATTTCAGCGGCCAATTTATTTTCGTCTTCAAGTTTGAGTCGTGAAGAGCGGTTAAGTCTCGATAGAGATATCCGATTGCAGGCCTTAACAAAATTCAACTCATTGCCTCAGGGGCAGTTTTTATCCTTGAATATCTCGCCTGAGTGGATTAATTCCGTTACGGCAACGGGTGAGTTGCCAACCCTAGAGATGCTGAAGCAAGTCGGTGTTCGCCCTGAACAAGTGGTTCTTGAAATAACAGAGCTCGATGGTGATTTAGACCGAATATGCTTATTTGCCGAGCGTTATCGCTCGGAAGGGGTCAAGATTGCCTATGACGACTTTGGCGCGGGGTTTCAGCAGATGGATCGGGTATTGGCATTTACTCCAGATTTTATCAAGCTGGATATGCGTATGTTCCAAAGAGGTCCTAAAACGCACTTTCATAGTGCACTTATGCAGACGGTTGGGGAGATGAGTGCACGATTAGGGTGCAAAGTGATTTTTGAAGGTGTTGAAACGCCTGATGAATTTTTTGCCGCCTTGCACTGCAATGCAAGCTATATTCAAGGGTTTATCTTTTCACCCGCAAGAGCCGAGTTTATGGGTGTTGATTCCATGAAGGCGCAGACGATGGAGCTCATCAGTCAGCACCTGGATATGGCCATTGATGAGGTTGCGCGTCGGCAGTTTTACACTGAGGGCCTTCACAGTGAGTTAATGTTGTTAAAAGATTTATTACTCAGTGGTGGAACGGACAACTTGAATACTTGGCATCCAGACCCAGACGTTCTTCGGTTTTATATTTGCAATCGCAATGGAACCCAGATCTCTTCAAACTTTACCTACGACGTCTCTCAGGGTGTTTGGGTGGAAGATGCGGCTTACGCAGGCCATAATTGGAGCTGGAGACCTTACTTTTACCAGTTATTAGGGGCTACTGATTTTGAACGGCGGATTATGAGTTCTTCGCCTTATTACGATCTGGAAACGGGGCAAGAGTGCTCTACACTTTCATTGTCATTGGATGATGCGCGGATTTTACTGGTTGATATCCGTGAAGAGCGTAAGTCTCAGGGGCGTCTGGCGTCTCTGATATCCTGCCACAGCGATCTGATACCTGCATTGTCTTGAGGCTTTTAGTGCGTAAGTTAATCGTACACTAAAAGCTCTTTAAGCATTAAGCTCATGCGATTGCCATCAGGTTCAATTTGCGTGAGCTTAATAATCATGTAGTTCAATTCTGGAGCTAACCAAATAAATGTCTCGCGATCGGAGTTTTCACCTCTATCACGTTCAATTTTAATGGCGTCATAATCCCCGGCAGGGGTTGAAACGCGCTCTTGTCCTATGACATTGAAGACGTAGTTTTGTATATGTCCACCGTCAGCGACAGGGTAGGAAAGGAGTGTTTTTCCTGCAGCAATATCAATAGGTATTTGCAGTTGATAGCTCAGTTTATCGTGAACACCGGGAGATATGTTCATTTTCCATGGCTTGTCGTCAATGTCGGTTGTGACTTTTTTTTGATTCCAATCAAACTTAAGCTCAGCCGTTCTACGTTTGCCTAGAATGCGACGGTGATAGTGGTAATGGATCGGTAGAATGTAGCCATCAGCCAGGCGAATCTGTGTTGTTTCTTCCGCTCTTGCCATCATTGCTGAGGCTACCGCGGACAGCTTCCAGTCCCCGTTATCCATACGGGTTAGCTCACGAGACGCTTCCCCACTGATGGTAAGTGCGGCATCAATTTCTGAAGCATAGGTTGCTTTGAAAGGCTGCAGGGATATAAGCGATGCTTGAGCAGAGCTTGTTGCTGAAAAGCTCAAGAGTAGCAGTAGAGTTGTTAGCGCTAACCACTTCTTGCTTACACCCATACAATCTCCCAAAATGCTGTAGGTTAGGCCTTGAGTTCAAATCCAGAACTGGGTAAACAGTTGTCATCTAGCATCACGCCATCATCTGTGACGCGTAAGCGACCGCTGCAGAACCAACTCACGGCTAAAGGATAAATCTTATGTTCTAGAGTATGCACGCGTGCCTGAAGGCTGGCTGAATCATCCTCCATTAATATTGGGGTCTTTGCTTGAATGATGATAGGTCCACCATCTAGTTCTTCAGTAACAAAATGCACGCTGCAACCATGCTCGGCATCCCCTGCATCAAGGGCGCGTTGATGGGTGTTCAGTCCTTTATACCTAGGCAGCAGAGATGGGTGAATGTTCATTAAGTGCCCTTGGTAGCGGCGAACAAACTCTGCACTGAGGATGCGCATGAAGCCTGCAAGAACAACGAGGTCTGGCTTAAATGAATCAATATGTTCGATTAACGCCAGATCAAAGTCCTCGCGGCTTGCGAATGTCTTATGATCTAAGACAAGGCTCGGAATGCTGGCATTCTGAGCTCTTACCAAGCCAAAGGCATCCGCTTTGTTGCTGATGACACCCACGATATTACCATGAAGATCACCCTTTTGAGAGTGATCAATCAAGGTTTGAAGATTTGAGCCACTGCCTGAAATCAAGACAACGATGCGCTGTGTCATGCCGTGCGGCCTTCTCGCATTTCAACTTGTTCTTCTTCTGGATCAGCAGATTCGATAACGCCAATTTCCCACGCATTTTCACCTAGCTCTCTAAGTAAGCTGAGTGCTTGATCCTTGGTGTGACTTGGTACCGCGATCACCATACCCACTCCACAGTTAAATGTACGGTACATTTCGCGAATTTCTACATTGCCTGCGGTTTGTAGCCATTGGAAGACAGGTGGAAGCTGCCAGCTATCGGTAAAGAGGACGGCTTTGGTGGACTTGGGTAACACACGCGGTATGTTTTCAAGTAAGCCGCCGCCAGTGATATGGGATAAGGCATTGACTTGGACTTGTTTAATCAAACTGAGCAGGGATTTTACATAAATGCGAGTTGGCTCAAGTAGAGCTGCCGCTAAGGTGGTATCACCGATAGGCTGTTGGAGGTCAGCTTGAGAGACATCAATGATTTTACGAATCAATGAGTAGCCATTGGAGTGAGGGCCAGAAGACGCGAGCGCGATGAGGCTGTCGCCTGCTTGTACTGAGGAGCCGTCGATAATTTGGTCCTTCTCAACGACGCCGACACAAAAGCCCGCTAAATCATAATCGTCGCCTTCATACATGCCTGGCATTTCAGCCGTTTCACCACCGACTAGAGCTGCGCCCGCGAGTTCGCAACCACGGCCTATGCCAGTGACAACATCCGCAGCCATATCGACATTTAAGCGGCCTGTTGCATAGTAGTCTAGGAATAGAAGGGGTTCGGCTCCCGCCACCACAAGATCGTTGACACACATTGCTACTAAGTCGATACCAATGGTGTCATGTTTGTTTAGATCCATCGCAAGGCGAAGTTTAGTGCCCACACCATCAGTGCCTGACACTAAAACTGGCTTTTTATACCCTTCGGGTATTTCGCACAACGCACCAAAACCACCCAGCCCACCAAGTACCTCTGGACGTGCTGTGCGCTTGGCCACACCCTTGATACGCTCAACCAGCGCGTTACCTGCGTCGATATCGACACCAGCATCTTTGTAGCTTAGGGAAGTTTTTTCAGAACCTGTTGACATTACGTACCTGACCTTTAAAACCGGATGGACTCAATAGAAATTTAGTACAATAGTTTATCAGGTTGATGGTGAAGGGGCTATTGTGTGTTAAAGTTGAACATAAATTAATTCACAGCTATCGGCTTTTATTGAGTGTTGAACGAATGTTATGCGGAGTTTTTTAAACGCAATTTTAGTGGTTGTATTGGGTTTGCAGGCTCAAGTCGGTTTTGCTGAAGTCGTTGTCCCCAAAAAAACACTTGTTTTGTTGGTTGAGTCGAATGACCAACAGAGTCTTTTTGTACGTCCAGCCCACCCTGTTGCTCACGCGTTGGTTGAGCACTCCAGCGATGCTTACACTTTCTTGTTGCCCTTGATGGATCTTGTCGATCAACAAGCGTTGCGTGAACAGGATGTGATTGAGTCGCGTATCCAAGCGTTATTAGACGGTGTGGCACGTTACGAGCCGGATCAATTGCTGATAGGGCACTGGCGTGATCCGGGGGTGAACTTAAACGCACAGTGGTTGTTGTACACTCCAGAAGGTCAAGCCCGGCTTGAGACAGAAGGTGAGATAGAGCAGCAGATTGATGCGTTGGTTGCGTGGTTGCAAACGCAGTTATTTGATCAAGACGAGGGTTTAATTGATCCTTCGCTGGACTTGAGTATGCGTCCTGCACCTATTGATACCGAGAGTCTGAGTCCTGATCGAGTTGAGTTGCCCCAACCAGAAGATGGCAGTCTACAAATGAGTGTGTATGGTGTTCATGATGCAGCCAGTTATCTAGCACTAACGAGTCTCTTGTCTGAGTTGGTTGATCGTTCAGCGATTCAGCCTGTGTTGTTCAGTCAGGGTGTGGTCGTGTTAAGATTGCAAGTGGAAAATCGAGACGAAATTAGCGAGCAGCTAAACAAGTTTGAGCGTCTGGTGCCTAGAGGGCAATCCTTATTGGAGTTTGATTGGAACTAAGTTATGGCTCATGTTAAGGCGCCTGTTCAGTTGCCTCTTGGCATCGCTCTTCGTGATGAGGCGCGATTTGAAAACTTTGTAGTGGGTGATAACGGTTTATTGATCTCAACGCTTAAGCAAGCGGCCAGTGGTCGTGGTGAGCAGTATGCGTATTTTTGGGGTGGACATAGTCATGGTTGTTCACATCTTTTGCAAAGTTGTTGCCATTTAGCTGATGAACACCGTCGACACTCTGTGTACTTGCCTATCGCAACTTTAATTGATCATGATCCGTCAATCTTTGAAAATATGGACCAGTTGGATCTGGTGTGTATTGACGATATTGAATTGATTGCTGGGCGTAAAGAGTGGGAAGAAGCGGTGTTTCATTTGTACAATCGGATGCGCGCTGCCGGAAAAACGCTCTTAATCGCTGGAAAAAAAGCACCTGCTCATTTAGGGCTTACGTTGGTTGATTTGGAGTCGCGATTGCTCTGGGGGATGGTGCTGCATGCATATGCCATTGATGATGAAGCAAAAATCCTAGCACTAAAAGCCAGAGCCGCTGAGAGGGGCTTTGAGTTGAGTCAAGAAGTGCTTCGATATTTGTTGCATCATGCAGTCGTGATATGGCGCACTTGTTGTCCGTGCTTGAAAAGCTGGATCATGCATCTTTAAGTGCCCAGCGTCGAATTACAATTCCTTTCGTTAAACAAGTTATGGGTTGGTAGTGTGGTCGATAATTCATTGAGTGGAACACTTGAGGGCATGGTTGCACGCGATTTTGAAGAGCGTTCACATGAAGATAAAGCCGATTTTTTACAGCATACCTGGTGCAATCATTGCTCAGAAGCCGATTTAGGCATGGATCAGCCGATTGAGTATGAGTATAAGGGCATTATCACAATTGAAGGTCGCTGTTTGGTGTGCCGTCAGCCCGTATACACAGAATTAACCGACGATAGCTTTTAAGGCAGAGAAACGTGTCTGATGATTTTAATTTGCGCTTTGGTGGAACGCAGCGTTTGTATGGTGAGCGTTTAACTGAGCATTTTACGCGGTCTCATGTTGTTGTCGTTGGCATTGGTGGCGTTGGTTCTTGGGTGGCAGAAGCGCTGGCGCGAACGGCGATAGGTAAAATCACGCTGATTGATTTGGATGATGTGTGTACAAGTAATACCAATCGTCAAATTCATGCGATGCAATCTACCGTTGGTCAGCCAAAAACCACGTTGATGGCGGCTCGAATCCGAGACATTAATCCTGACTGCCAAGTGCATGAGGTTGCTGCCTTTCTAAGTAAAGAGAATGTGTCAGACCTAATTGCTTCTGATATCGACTATGTTGTTGATGCAATCGATAATGTGCGTGATAAGGCCGTTATGGTTGCCCATTGCCGCCGCCGTAAAATACCCATCATCACCATCGGAGGGGCCGGTGGTCAAATCGATCCGACTCAAATCAGAGTGGATGATTTAACCAAAACCTCTCAAGACCCTTTGGCGGCTAAACTTCGATCGGTTTTACGTCGCCATTATGGATTCTCCAAGACCGAGAAATTTGGCGTTGACTGTGTATTTTCGACTGAGCAGTTGCGCTATCCGCAACCGGATGGACAGGTTTGCCATCAAAAACCAAAACAGGGGCAGTCCGTAAAGCTTGATTGCCAAGGTGGCTTTGGTGCTGCAACCTGTGTAACCGCTACCTTTGCATTTTTTGCAGTGGCACGTTTACTCAAGAAAATGGAAGCGCGCTTTGAGCGCATGCACAAGCTTTAAATTCTAGGAAATCAACTCATGTCTTCTTCCTCTTTTTACCGCGCTTATTGCTCATTTGCCTTGTTACTGCTGGTCTTAGTCCTTGTTGGATGCAGTCCTTCTCAGCCCGAAAAAACGGTGACTCGCTTAGAAGGGCATATTTTTGGAACTTTTTGGCAAGTGACGCTTTCTGGCAATCTGACGGATGATGTCCAAGCAACGCTTCGCAAAGGAATTCTTGAGCGTTTGCAGGCCGTTGATAAAAGTATGTCTACATATCGTGATGATTCTGAGTTAATTGGTTTTAACCGCCATCCTGTAGGTGAGTGGAAACCCCTGTCGCCAGAGTTGATGCAGGTGCTGGTGTTAAGTCAGTCAATTTCAGAGAAAAGCCAGGGTGCATTCGATGTGACCGTTGGAAATTTGGTGAACCTTTGGAGTTTTGGTCCTGAGCGGCGGCCCGATGCTATCCCAGATCCAGATTTGCTTGACGAGCGGCTTCATGAGTCAGGATACGCTTGGTTGATTTTAAATGAAGAGATAGGGCAGGCTCGACGATTAAAGGATTTTTTTGTTGATTTGTCGGGGGTTGCGAAAGGGTATGGCGTTGATGAAGTCGGGCGTTTTCTTTCAGAAATGGGATACGAGCACTACCTGGTGAATATCGGCGGTGATTTGCTTGCAAAAGGAGCACGTTCGGCAGAAGAGGCATGGAGAGTGGGAATTGAACTGCCCCATGAAGGTGTCCAGCAAGCGCATCATATCATTGAAATTCGAGATATGTCGGTTGCGACCTCTGGTGATTATCGTAATTATTTTGAAGTGGATGGGCAGAGATTTTCACATACGATCAGTCCTGTGACGGGCTGGCCTGTCAATCACAGCCTTGCCTCAGTTACGGTTTTGTCACCGGACAATGCCAGTGCAGATGCCTGGGCAACCGCGATGATGGTCATGGGTGTTGAGGCCGGTCTTGCGGTTGCTGAGCGTGAAAACTTAAAAGTGCTGATGCTAGAACGCTCTGGAGATACATGGCTGACCCATATTTCCAGTGAATTTAAAGCCTATGTAGGAGAGACAGCTGCTCAAGCCTTGTTGCGCAAATAGTCCCTATGCATAGGATTCTTGTAACCTAAGCCAAGTGTCTGAAAAACTTTGGCTTAGGTTGACTATTTAAGTGATTTTCAATATATTCGCGAACCCTAACTATCCATTAAATCACATGAGAACTCTGATGGACCCTAGCAGTTGCTGCTTACTCATTCACAGAATATTGACATCGAGTTTGTTCGCCCGCTAAGGGTATCTTTTTGATACCTGTCTTCGGCGAGTAACGCTCGCACAACGGAGACCTTTATGACCTACGCTGATCTTGCCAACGCCCTTCGCAGCGCCATGGAAAAACAAGACACGGTTGCCATCGAAAACACGGTGACTGAATTCCAGCCTGCCGATCTTGCTGAATTTCTTCGACATGAATCAACAGATGTTTGTTTGAAGGTCCTAGCCCATCTTGCGCTGACTGAGCGAGCCGAAATTTTTGGCTATTTACCTATGTCATTGCAGTTTGAAATAGCGGAGGAGATGACTATTGAGGGCTTGGCTCAACTACTCTCTTCAATGGAATCAGATGAGCGCGCAGACCTTTTTAACATGATGTCAGAAGAGCGCCAAACATCAGTATTAAAGCGAATGGCAAAGGAAGAACGTGAAGATCTTCGCCGAATGGCGAGCTATGCGGAAGGGACTGTTGGCGCGATTATGACCAGTAACTATTGCAGTGTTCCTGAACTTAGCAGTGTAGAACAAGCATTAGAACGGGTACGTAAAACAGCACCCGATGCCGAAACCATCTATCAAATTTATGTTTTGGATATGCAGCATAGGTTAGTAGGCACCCTTTCTTTACGAGAGTTGATTCTAACCAAGCCCTCGGCAGCAATCAGCTCCATTATGACCACCGAGCTGATTACGCTAGGCCCAAATGAAGCGCAGGAAAACGCGGCAAAATGCATCAGTCGTTATGACTTATTGGCCGTTCCTGTTGTTGATGAGCATGCGCGGCTCGTGGGTATCGTTACCTATGATGATGCGATGGATATTGCTGAAGCTGAAGCAACAGAAGATATCTTAAAAAGCGGTTCAATCGGTGACTTAGAAGGGAGCTTCAGAGATGCCAGTGGTTTTACATTGTACAAAAAGCGTATTTTTTGGCTGCTATTGTTAGTGTTTGCCAATATCTTTACCGCTGCAGGTATTGCCATTTATGAAGACACTATCTCTAAATATGCAGTATTGGTCTTTTTCATGCCTTTGTTGATTGGCAGTGCAGGTAACGCAGGCTCGCAAGCATCCACCTTAATGGTGAGGGGGTTGGGAACAGGTGATGTGCAGATGTCCGACTGGTTCAAGCTTTTTAGTCGTGAACTGGCAATTGCACTGGCGCTTGGTTGCACAATGGCGCTCGCTGTTTCGATGATAGGTGCCTTTAGAGGAGGGCCGGATATTGCTCTCATTGTTGCGTTGAGTATGGTGGCTGTGGTGATGATGGGTAGTTTGCTAGGCTTAAGTTTACCTTTTGTGCTCAAAAAGGTGGGATTGGACCCTGCGACAGCAAGTGCTCCTTTAGTGGCAACAATTGCCGATGCTGCTGGTATTCTAGTCTATTTCGCTATAGCGACCGCCATTCTGGGGTTGTAAAAAAAAGCCCCTCAATAAGAGGGGCAAGCAAAGTGCATACAACTCAGGAAGAGTTGAGAGATGGGATGCGAAAGCTGCCTCTAGAGGAGAGTCAGCTTTCTATGCCCTGTAGAACAGGACACCTTAAAGATAGTTTAAATTTGTGCGGTGCACAATAGGGTAAACCCTAATTTTTTAATATTGATTGTGTATAAGTACCCATTTTTTTGTCTCTATTCCTGCTAAAAAAATCAAAACTAAATCTCGATGCTTAGAGATGATGTTCTGAAAGGGTGGGCGGGGTAGGTTCCCATCACTCTGACTTCACTGGCAAAAAAGTTTAGCTCTTGCAAAGCATGTTGCATTGAAGGTTGATGTGGATGGCCTTCAACATCCAAATGAAAGCTGGACACTTGCATTGTGTCTGATGACATGTAGCTTTCGAGTTTGACCATGTTAAGTCCATTCGTCGCAAATCCCCCTAAGGCTTTGTAAAGCGCTGCAGGTATGTTGCGAACTCTAAACATCAAGGTGGTTAAATAGCGCTTATCTGCTTCAAAAGCAGGCATGCGGCTTTCTTTTGCCAAGATCATGAAGCGAGTGGTGTTGCCATTTACGTCTTGAAAGTTGTCTTTGATGATTTCAAGGTTGTAGAGCTCGGCAGCTAAACTCGACGCAATCGCGGCGTGCGTTGGGTTTCGTGAAAGGGAAAGTTCCTCAGCCGCACCAGCGGTATCCAGAGCAGCTGTCTGCTCAAGCTTAAGGGACTTGATATTGCCATCACACTGAGCGAGTGCCTGTGGGTGTGATGAAACGGTGCGAAGGTCCTGAAGCTTAGTGCCTGGCAGAGCGAGCAAGCAGTGGTTAACTGGCTCAAAATGCTCATCAATAATATGAAGTCGGGTTTTAGGCATTAAGCGGTAGATCTCTTCAACTCTTCCTGCTGTGGAGTTTTCCAGCGGAATCATGGCCAAACGTGCTTCGCCACGTTCCACCATAAACATGGCTTCGGCAAAACTTGCACAGGCATGTGCTCTTAATTCTGGATGAACTCTGCAGCAGGCTAAATGTGAATACGCGCCCTTATGCCCTTGGTAGGCAATAATGTCATTGGATTGATTCATAATCGTTCGTCGTCATGCCGATTTAAAAACGCAATTATTGCACAGACATAACGGTTAAGCACGATCAGGCTTTGAACTCAGCTTCAATCACGCCTATCATTGCACTCATTATTCAAAGTGTTGTAGAGGATTTGCAGATTGGCTCATACAGAGTTTGTTCCAGGGCAGCGTTGGATCAGTAATACAGAAGCTGAGCTGGGGTTAGGTATCGTGGTTGAATGTGCCAACCGACGTGTGGAAATTAGTTTTCCGGCAGCTGGAGATAGCCGGACATATGCGACGGATAACGCTCCTTTGAGTCGAGTCTGTTACGAGCCCGACGAGCAAATACGAAATGATGATGGGGTTCTCATTACCATACGTGAACGCATTGAACATAATGGCTGCTTTATTTACTTAGGTGTAGATGAGTCGAGCACAGAAATGATTGTGCCAGAGATACACTTAGACAGTGCAGTACACTTCAGTAAACCGCAAGAACGGTTATTTGCCGGTCAGATTGATCGCCATAGTTTGTTCAAATTGCGTGTTGATACTCTAGAACATCAGTATCGGCTACAAAAGTCATCAGCGTATGGGCTCATGGGGGCTCGTGTTCAGTTGTTGCCACACCAAATGTACATTGCATCGGAGCTTAGCTCGCGTGCGGTGCCAAGGGCGTTGTTGGCTGACGAAGTTGGACTTGGAAAAACGATTGAAGCTGGATTGATTTTGCATCAGCACTGGATATCAGGGCGTGCTAAACGCGTATTGGTGTTATTGCCTGATTCGCTGTTGCACCAGTGGTTGGTTGAAATGCTAAGACGCTTCAACTTGGTGTTTACGTTATTGGATGAAGAGCGTTGTTTGGCGATAAGCGAGTCTGGACACGAGAACCCCTTTGATTCTGCACAGCTTATTTTGGCGCCTGTTTCGTTACTTTCCAGGAGTGAGCTGCGGCTTGAGCAAGCCTCGTCAGTGCACTGGGATATTCTTGTCGTAGATGAGGCTCACCATCTGGGTTGGAGCCGAGAAGTCGTCAGTCATGCTTATCAATGCGTTGAGCAAGTTGCCAGTGTTGCCGATGGCTTACTGCTTTTAACTGCTACGCCTGAGCAGTTAGGGCCAGAGGGTCATTTTGCCCGTTTGAGGTTGTTGGATCCTGCTCGTTACCCTGATTTAGAGCTGTTCTTAGATGAAGAGTCGGACTATCGACATCTAAACGTTTTGATTGAAGCCTTGATGAGCGAGGGGGCTCCGCTACTAAAACGGGATGCACATTTGCAAGCTGTTTTAGCTGAACGCTTGGGTGCAGATACACTTGAACACTGGAAAGGGCT
Source organism: Nitrincola nitratireducens (assembly GCF_000585235.1). Taxonomy (NCBI): domain Bacteria; kingdom Pseudomonadati; phylum Pseudomonadota; class Gammaproteobacteria; order Oceanospirillales; family Oceanospirillaceae; genus Nitrincola; species Nitrincola nitratireducens. The sequence continues at coordinate 118,058 of NZ_AONB01000006.1, forward strand.
TTCCGAAATTGAGCAGTCTGCTAACCTCCATAAAATGATTGCGGATTTAGTGGATCGTCAAGGAACGGGGCGGGTACTGTTCCGTAATACTCGAAAAAATATCGATGGCTTCCCTGAGCGAGTGCTTCATACCTATCCGCTCATTGCCCCGACCCTGTTTTCATCCGAAGGTGAAGAAGAGCCTGCCTTAGAGCCACTTTTACATCCGGAAAAGCGCTTAGGGGAGACATGGATTAGCAGTGATCCTCGTGTTGCTTGGTTGCTCGAATGGCTCAAAACCAATAAAAAGGAAAAGGCGCTCGTCATCTGTGCGCATGCAGAAACAGCCATCATGCTTGAAGATTTTCTCAATCTGAGAGGGGGTGTTCGCTCGACTGTTTTCCATGAAGGAATGAGCCTCGTTAATCGGGACCGCAGTGCTGCCTACTTTGCTGAGCAAGAGCTCGGAGCCCAAGTGTTGATCAGCTCTGAAATTGGTAGCGAAGGACGTAACTTCCAATTTTGCCATCACCTGGTTTTGTTTGACTTGCCCTTAAGTCCAGATCTACTAGAACAACGGATTGGACGCTTGGATCGCATAGGGCAGCATCACAGTGTGCAAATACACTTGCCGTATTATCAACACAGCGCAACTGAAGTGTTAATGCGTTGGTATCATGAAGGGCTGGAAGCATTTACACGGGTTTGTTCAACAGGAGATGCGCTCTATCATCGCTTTGCTCAGCCACTTAGAGATGCAATGCGTCACCCGGGCGAGCGTCATGCTTTGCAAAAACTGCTTGAGGAAACCCAGCAAGAGCGACAAGAACTGGAAAGTGAGTTGTCCTTTGGACGAGATCGCTTGCTTGAAATGTCTAGCTTCAATGCAGCAAAAGCCGACTCCGTCATTAGCCAAATTCATGAGTTGGAAAATGGTAAGGCGTTGCAAGACTATGCCGAAAAGTTGTTTGATCGGTTTGGAATTGCAATTCAGCCTCATGGCGAAAGGGGGTTGGTCGTTCATCCTGGAGAGCAGATGTTGTACCAGCTGTCTGAGCTTCCGGAAGATGGAATGACCTTAACTTTTAGTCGTAAAGAGGCATTGTCACGAGAGGACGTTGAGTTTTTAAGTTGGGAACACCCATTGCTTCTAGAGCTAATGGAGTTACTCACCCGCAATGATCTTGGTAATAATGCATTGGGCGTACTGAAACTACCGGCTTTACCTGCAGGAACGCTGTTGGTTGAAGCGGTGTTTACGCTCAATCTCGCCGTGCCGAGATCACTACAGCTTGCACGTTATTTGCCCTCAGGTTATTTAAGAGTCTTAACCGGACCGGAAGGTCAGGACTTGTCCGCTGTATTGGCGCATAAGCCTTAAACCAACTGGTACAGCCTGTACCCTTGGCGACCAGCCGTAACATGGCTCGAGTGGCCCGCGAAAATATCGTCTCGCAACTAAAGCATGGGCAAGCGATTGCAGATAAGCAGTTGCCAAGTTTAATTGAGTCGGCTTTGCACAGCTTATTGGGTGATCGAACGAACGAGTTTGAGCGCCTTAAAGCACTGGCGGCGGTTAACCCGGCGATCCATCCTCAAGAGTTAACTCAGTATGCAGATGAGACGGAGATGATGAGGCTTGCCCTTGAACGAGCAAGCCTGCGTTTAGATGCCGTACGTGTGATCATAGTGTCAGAATGAGCGAACACTGATTGACCTCTAGGATGTGGCTCGTCGGTTGCTTGACCAGACGAGCCACATGGCGACTACAATAGCCGGTAGCATGAGTAAATTCAGCAACTCCCATCCCAATACACTTTGCCAATAACCAGCGAGCAGGCTGCCTAAAGCCGCAAAGCCGAAGACGAGCAAGTCATTCATTCCTTGTACCTTTGCTTTTTCGGCTGGAGCATAGGTGTGTGTTAGCAGTGTTGTGGCACCAATAAATGTAAAGTTCCAGCCTACACCGAGTGCAACTAATGCTGTCCAAAAATGCCAATAGCTTGTGCCTAATTGATTTAAAAGAACGCAACTGATAAGCAGTAAGCAACCCGCTTGTATAACCTTGGTCGCTGAAAAATACGAAATTAATCGACCCGTGATGAACGACGGGGCAAACATGCCGAGCACATGCCACTGAATAACACTGGCGGTACTGCTGAAGCTAAAACCACAGGCTTGCATCGCTAAAGGCGTTGCCGTCATGACCAGTACCATAACGCCGTAACCAATCATGCCAGCGCAGACCGCTGATAACAGACGGGGTTGCTGAAAGAGTTCACGGTATGAGCGAGTCGCTCCCTTTTGTTCTGCAAGGTTTGGTTTTTGTAGGGGTAAGAAAGCAATGAGAAGCGTGGTTAAGCTGTAGAGAGCAATTAACACCGCAAAGGCACCCAAATAGGGGATATCGGATACCCAATCTTCAGCCCATATTGCTAAATTGGGCCCTAAAATGGCGGCAAGTACACCGCCAACCATGACAAGACTGATGGCTCGAGGATGTAAATTTGGGGAGCAGCCTTCAATTGCAGCAAAGCGATATTGCTGACCAACACCGATGGCCATTCCTAATAAGAAAGTACTCAGGCAAAATAGTGTAAAATTTTGATTTAACAGCGCGAAGTAGGCCAAACATGCACCGCTCACACCGATGAGATTACCGAGCATAAACCCCGTTTTTCGCCCTAGCCATCTCATTAAAAGAGCGGCGGGCAGGGTAACGCCCATCAGTCCAAGAAATTGTAAAGCGACAGGAAGGGTGATTAAGCTCAGTGATGGCGCGATGTGCTGCCCGATCAGTGCTGTAACGGAAACCAATAAAATGTTACCTGAGACCAGTAAGGCTTGTCCTAAAGCAAGCCCCCAGACAGTGATAGGAAGAGACATGAGGCGTGTCCATAGTTCGCAAATGAGAGTCAGCGAATATAACACTTTAGCCGTGCAAATGCAGAACAGGATGTTCAAGTGAGATTATTTATTGCAGAAAAGCCATCCTTAGGGCGAGCCATTGCCAACGCATTGCCTGGCCCGCAACAAAAAGGGGAAGGGTTTATTAAGTGCGGTACAGACACCCTTGTCAGTTGGTGTATCGGTCATTTGTTAGAGCAAGTGGAGCCGGATGCCTATGACCCGGTTTTTAAAGCGTGGCGATTTGAGCATTTACCGATAGTTCCTCGTGAATGGCAGTTACAGCCAAAAGCGAACACGCGAAAACAACTGACGGTACTTAAAAAGCTGGTCAAAGAGGCGGATGAGTTAATCCACGCGGGAGATCCAGATCGCGAGGGGCAGTTATTGGTCGATGAAGTCATTGCATGGTTAAAGGTTGCCCCTCAAAAACGCGCAAAGGTTCAACGTTGTTTGATCAGTGACCTCAATCCTGATGCTGTTCGTCGAGCACTCGCTCAACTTAAACCCAATCAAGGGTTTGTACCTCTGTCGACATCTGCATTAGCACGTTCGCGAGCTGATTGGCTTTATGGCATTAATTTGACACGTGCCTGTACGCTTCAGGGACAAAAGTCAGGCTATCAAGGGGTGTTGTCAGTAGGGCGCGTGCAAACCCCTATTCTGGGACTGGTTGTACGGCGAGATGATGCAATAGCCGCGTTTGTCAGTAAACCCTTTTACGAGGTATTGGCTAATCTGCAAACGGAAGCAGGTGAGCACTTTCAGGCTAAGTGGCAGCCAAGTGAAGCCTGTGCCGCGTATCAGGATGAGGAGGGACGAGTTGTCTCAAAAGCCTTGGCTGAAAATGTAGTGCGTCGAATTACTGGGCAACCTGCTCATATCACCCAGTTAACTCGTAAAACAAAACAGCAGCCCCCGCCTTTACCTTACAGCTTGTCTTCATTGCAGATTGATGCCGGTAAGCGTTATGGCATGAGTGCTCAGCAGGTGTTGGATGTCTGTCAAAGCCTTTACGAGAAGCACACCTTAATCACCTACCCACGATCAGACAGTCGTTATTTGCTTGAGGAGCATTATGAACGAGCACCCCGTGTCATGCAGGCTATTCGTAATACGTGTTCTTCTTTGGTTGAGGCGGTGGAGGGTGCGGATCCTAATTTGCGCAGCAAAGCATGGAATGATAAAAAAGTTGATGCGCATCACGCGATTATACCCACGGAAAAACAGGCCAATGGTACCCGTTTGTCAACCGATGAGCAGCGTCTCTATGAATTGATTGCTCGTCAGTATTTGCTCCAGTTTTATCCAAATTGGCGTTATCTAGATACAGAAGTGATGCTCGATATTGTCGGTGGCTCTTTCATCGCGCGTGCGCGTGAAACCGTGGAAAATGGTTGGAAGGTATTGTTTCCATCTCGTTCAAGTGATGATGAGGGGGGGAGTGAAGGTTTACAGTCTGCTTTGCCACCTCTTCAGCAAGGTCAAGTGCTGCAGTGCCTCAGTGGAGAGTTACAGGAAAAAATGACTCAACCGCCTAAGCATTTCACCGACGCAACCTTGCTTGCCGCCATCACGGGGATTGCGCGGTATGTCAAGGATCCCGATATCCGAAAAATTTTGCGAGAAACCGATGGACTTGGCACCGAAGCGACCCGTGCAGGGATAATTGAGTTATTGTTCAAACGACATTTTCTAATGCGCCAAGGCAAACAAATACTGGCGACGCTTGCAGGTAAAGCCCTCATTCATAGCTTACCTGAGTCGACCACATTGCCAGATATGACCGCCGAATGGGAGGCGCGCTTGAATGCAATCAGTCAGCGAGAAGACAGCTATCAGGCATTTATGCAAAGCCTAGAAGCTACGCTCGGCGATTTGATTGGCCAAGTTGGGCAAACAACAGTGAAGGTTCCTGTAAGCACGGAAACTCGCCAGAAACGCAAAGGTGTGCGTCGCTCTAGAAAAAATACCACTAAAAAATAGGTTGGTTATATGGGGCATCCATCTGAAAGTAAAAGAAAACTCGGCTTTAAATAGCTCATCTTCTTTGAGCTTAACCTATAATGCGGTTTCAATCACGACTCTGGAGACATGATGTCCATACCTGTTGCCTATCTTGCAGTGGTGCTCATTTGGTCCACCACACCTCTGACGATTGCATGGAGTAGTGAAACCATAGATCCGGTGCTCGCCGGCTGGTTACGCATGGGCATCGCCGCCGTACTCGGTTTGGGGTTGTTAGGAATACTTCGTATTCGTCTGCCATTGAATTTTCAAGCGCAATTAACCTATGCCTATGCATCACTCGGCGTGTTTGGGGCTATGTGCTGTACCTATATTGCCTCGCGATATGTACCCTCGGGCTTAATCTCGATTATTTTTGGTCTGGCCCCCATTTTATCCGCAATCTTTGGTATGGGGTTGTTGAACGAGCCCGCTTTGAAGACGTATCGTTGGATTGCCAGTGTTTTGGCATTTTTGGGGCTTGGGATCATTTTTACTGACGATGTCGCATTGGGGCGTGAGAGTCTGCCCGGTGTGTTTCTATTGTTACTGGCTGTTTTCCTGTTTAGCCTCAGTGGGGTGTTAGTAAAGCGTGCCAGTGCTCAGGTTCACCCTTTAGCCCATACGGTAGGGGCTCTGCTGTGGTCTTTACCAGGCTTTGGTATTACCTGGTGGTTAATGGGAGCGGCGCCTTTGGTCATCGACCCATCGAGCCGAGCCTTTTGGTCTGTTTTATACTTGGCTATTTTTGGCTCCTTGGTGGGTTTTGTCAGCTATTTTCATGTGTTGCGTCATTTACCTGCGAGTACAGTCGCTCTTGTAACATTGATTACGCCCATCTTTGCCTTGATGCTAGGACACCTGTTGAATGCAGAACCCTTGACGCCTCGGTTATGGCAAGGGTGCTTGTTAGTGGTGGGTGGTTTAGCTCTGTTCTTTTGGGGGCATCGAATTCCTCTACGCCGTCGACTCAAATGAGTGAGTTGGTCGGGTACGTAGTAACACTGTAATACCTCTAAGGTCACCGTTTATGAGAGTCTTGTTGCGGGGTTATAACAAGTAAAGGAGACCCAAAATGAGCAAGAAAATATTGATGATTACCGGAGACTTCACCGAAGATTATGAAACGATGGTGCCGTTTCAAGCCTTGCAAGCCTTTGGCCACGAGGTTCATGCTGTCTGTCCTGACAAGCAAGCAGGTGACAGTGTTGCTACGGCGATTCATGATTTTGAAGGCGATCAGACCTATAGCGAGAAACCTGGCCACCGATTTACATTAAATGCCAGCTTCGACGCTATTGAAGCAAGTGGCTATGATGCCTTGGTCATTCCGGGTGGTCGTGCTCCCGAGTACCTTCGTTTGAATCCAAAGGTGTTGGCAATGGTGCAGCATTTCTCGGAAACAAATAAACCCATTGCGGCCATTTGTCATGGTGCACAATTGCTTTCAGCTGCTAAAGTGTTAGAAGGGAAGCGTTGCTCAGCCTACCCAGCTTGTCGGCCAGAAGTCGAGGCCAGTGGAGCTGAGTACGCTGATATTGCGGTAGATGCGGCCATAACGGACGGTAATTTGGTGACGGCCCCAGCTTGGCCAGCGCATCCGGACTGGTTAGCGCAGCTCCAAAAACTGCTGGTGTAAATCTGATTGAAGGAGAGGGGGATGTGCCGATTATTCATCAATGCCGACCCAGATTTGTGGAAAAGTGACACGCATTCATTGCGTATCGATGGAATGGTCACCAGCGTGCGGATGGAAAAGTATTTCTGGAAATTATTGGAAGAAATAGCTCAGCGCGATGGTATGCAAAACCCTCAACTGATTACCCGGCTTTACCATGAGTCGATAGATGCTGGGCATGATTTGGGTAACTTTACCTCGTTTTTGCGAGTCTGTGCTTTGCGTTATCAGGCGCTGCAACTTCAAGGAGAGATTCCAATCAATCCGAGAGTTCCAACTGCATCGCTTGATGCGGATCAAATTTTACAACGCGAGCAGCAGTCTAGGCCTCATTAATGCCTCTGTAGTCCTTGCACCCGTTAGGCTCAATTGCTAACGTGTGATTTTATCGTCAGATTTGATGGGTTGAGCCCGATAACGCACGTATGTGGACTATATGACGCCTTGTATTAACCTATTAAAAAAAGCAAATGTCTCTTTTAAGGTTCATGAATATCAACACGATCCAAGTGTTGACTCGTATGGCCTTGAAGCCGCCGAAAAACTTGGAGTGTCAGCCGAGCGTGTTTTTAAAACCCTTGTGGTCAGCTTAGATGGAAAAGAGCTTGCGGTAGCGCTTGTTCCTGTTGCTGAGCGTTTAAATTTAAAGCGGTTGGCGAAAGCCAGTGGCGCCAAAAAAGTTGAAATGGCCAATAAGGCCCAAGTGGAGCGTGTAACCGGATATGTGCTGGGAGGTGTCAGTCCTCTGGGTCAAAAAAAGCGGCTTAAAACCTTTATTGACCAATCAGCTGAAACCGTAGCGACGATGTTTGTGAGTGCTGGACGCGAGGGTTAGAAGTTGAGCTAAATCCATCCGATTTTAAGGCTTTAACACAAGGGCAATGGGCCAGTCTGGTTCTTGTCTAGTCGATTCTGTGGGCGTCTACGTCCAGTCGATAAACACTGGATCCCAGCATAAAGGCTTTGCCTTTGTAGCGCTCATCTCCTGTGCTTGTGAACTCAAACAGATAGGTTCGTTGCAAGTGTAGACGGCCAGTTTCATTTCGAGCAGGTCTTATTTTAATCAGGGCGATACTTTGATCAAGTAACTGTAAATGATGCCTGTCACAGTAGTGCATCACCGCTTTTAGTGCTTGCTCTTTTGCCTTTAGATTGTTCCACCACGCCAGCGCAATGACGCCAATGCCAAGAAAAACCAGAAGATCAATTAAATCCAATGTCATGGTCGAATGTACCTATTATCAAAGGCCGTTGATGTTTGAGGCGAAGTATTTGTTAAAAACCTTACATTTGCAACGCTGTTAATACTTGATAAAAATGGTAAGGTATAAGCGATGGTCGAACGATGGAGGCTAAGTGATGGCACACAACAGAACCCTTAAAGAGCTCAATTTCGATAATACCTATCGGCAGTTACCGGATACTTGGTATCAGTTGAGAGAGCCTGAGCCCCTTAAAAATGTGCACTTGATTAGCTTTAATCCGAGGGTGGCTACTTTGCTGGATTTAGACCCTTGTCAAATACACCCAGAAGACCTTGTGAAGTATTTTTCGGGAATGACACCTTTACCGGGTGCCGAGCCCTTGGCCATGAAATACACAGGGCATCAGTTTGGCCATTACAATCCAGATTTAGGTGATGGTCGAGGGGTGTTACTGGGTGAGGTGGTCAACGCAAAAGGGCAGCGTTGGGATTTGCATCTCAAAGGTTCGGGCCGAACAGCTTTTTCGCGTTTTGGTGATGGGCGGGCGGTTCTGCGCTCCAGTATTCGAGAATACCTGGTCAGTGAAGCGATGACAGGTCTTGGTATTCCGTCAACACAAGCCCTTTGTTTGCTTGGCAGTGAGGAGTATACGCGGCGTATTGGTATGGAGTCCTGCGCTCTAGTGGTTAGGGTGACGCCTTGTCATATACGCTTTGGGCATTTTGAATATTTCTATTACAGTAATCGCCATGAGGATCTCAAGCGCTTAGCCGATTATTGTCTGGATCGCTTTTATCCTGATTTATTAAGTTATGAAAATCCGTATTTAGAGATGTTCAAAGAGATTTCGAATCGTACCGCGCGTTTGGTCGCGTGGTGGCAGAGCTATGGCTTTGTTCATGGTGTTTTGAATACGGACAATATGTCGATTATTGGCGAAACATTTGATTATGGCCCTTTCACCTTTCTTGATTATTATGAGCCCGATCACATTGCCAACAAAAATGATGATGCAGGGCGTTATGCGTTTTTCCGCCAGCCCTCCGTTGTCTTATGGAATATGGCATGCCTCGCTCAGGCACTGTTACCCTTGGTTGAGCGTGAAGCATTGGAAGCCGAATTGGCGGTTTTTTCTGAGCGACAAGCATGCTTTGAGTTGGAGCGAAAGTGCGCACGTTTAGGACTTTTGAAGCCTAAGCCTGATGATACAGATTTAATTGCTGAGCTTTGGAACTTATTTAAAAAAGACCGAGTGGACATTCATCGATTCTTTAGTGACTTGGTTGATATTCCTCTTTCTGAATTGTTGAATGTAACCTCAATAGTCAGCTATTTTCCGACTCAAGCATCGGCTTTCTTACAATGGCTGGACAAATATTATCAGCGCGCCAAGTTAGAAGCGGCGAGTCCTGCGATTCGGCGTGCACAAATGCGTGCAGTAAATCCTTACTATATTCTACGAAACTACATGGCAGAGGAGGCTATTCGCGAGGCTGAGCAAGGTGATTATCGCAAAGTGAATGCGTTAATGCCGCTGTTGCGTTGTCCGACTGATTTGCGACCGGAGATGACATCTTTTACGCAAGCTCCTCCCGATTGGGCAGCGGCAATTTGTTTAACCTGTTCATCTTAATATATTAAGTCAATAATATACTTTGATATCAGTGACCTAATTGCTTTCCGATCCATTAAAAGCAATGGATTTAATGCATGTTTACTGTATATTTAAAGGGTCTTTACCCTTGCCGAGATGAGATTTATGGACGTTTTACTCGAGTTTGTAACCCATAACTGGGTTAACCTTATGGCGTTGGCCTGGTTTCTCTTTTGCTTTAACGGCTATATGTATTACGCGAGAGCAAAAAGCTATACCACACCCTGTCTTGCGAGCATCATGCATATCTATCGGACTGAGTGGATGATTCGCATGCTCACGCGAGATAATCGCATTGCAGATACCACGGCCATTGCTAACCTGGAGCGAAGTGTATCGTTTTTTGCCAGTACAACCATTTTAGTTATGGCTGGCATATTGACCGTGATGAGCTCAACGGAAGAGGCGATTAATCTAATTGAAGAAATTCCATTTGCTATGTCGGCGACTAAACAGGAGTGGGAGTTAAAACTATTGGTAATGCTGATGTTGTTTGTTTATGCCTTTTTCAAATTCACATGGAGTTTGAGACAGTATGGCTTTGCGTCAGTGATGATCGGCGGTGCCCCTCTGCCTTCCGAGACGATCAGTGAGCGCCAGCGTGATGCCCATGCTGCACGTATTGCAAAAATGACATCGATGGCTGCCAATAGTTTTAATATAGGTCTCAGATCCTATTATTTCAGTATTCCAGTCATGGTGTGGCTCATTAACCCTTGGTTTTTTATACTCCTTAGCTGCATTGTGGTGTTCGTTCTGTACCGACGTGAATTTACCTCTTCCACAATGAAAACGCTCACGATGAGTTCAGAGTTAAATCGTCCCATTGTGAACACAAGCGAAAATGGTACACGCTGAAGACTTGAAATTCAGGTTTGCGCCCTCATCATTCATGAGAATCAGAGGATCAGCTTCTTACACAAGCGGTTGACCAAGATACTTTGGAGATAACGCACGGGTCACGAAGGTGTCCAGGCGTGTGTTTTTTATCCTTAACATGAACAGAGGTAGCGATGAGTACAGAAACCAGCAAAGAGACACTTGGCTTTCAAACAGAAGTTAAGCAATTACTGCACCTTATGGTGCACTCCTTGTATTCGAATAAGGAAATTTTTCTTCGTGAGTTGATTTCTAACGCCTCTGATGCCGCTGAAAAGTTGCGCTTCGAAGCGGTCTCTAAGGGTGATATTTACGAAGGCGATTCTGATCTCAAAATCCATATCACCTTTGATAAAGACGCTAAAACAGTGACGATTGAAGACAATGGTATTGGGATGACTCGTCAAGAGGTAATCGATCATCTGGGTACCATCGCGAAGTCTGGAACGGCGAGCTTTTTATCCAATATGACGGGCGACCAATCTAAAGATTCCCAGTTGATTGGGCAGTTTGGTGTAGGGTTTTACTCTGCCTTTATAGTAGCGGATAAAGTGGATGTTTTCACACGCCGTGCGGGCGAGGCCATTACGAATGCCGTTCATTGGTCGTCCACAGGTGAAGGCGAGTTCACGATAGCGACCACTGAAAAAGCGGGCCGTGGTACTCGTATTGTATTGCATCTGAAAGAGGGCGAAGAAGAGTTCGCCGATGGCTGGCGTTTGCGCTCACTTGTTCGTAAATACTCAGACCATATCAGTTTCCCAGTGCTGATGCAGAAGGATGCGCCTATGCAGGATGCGGATGACGAGGAAGGCGAAAAAACTGAGGTTGCAGCGGCGCCTGAGTTTGAAGCGTCAACCGTGCAACCGCGCTGTGGACACGCAGCAAGTCTGACGTTAAAGATGAGGACTACACTGAGTTTTATAAACATATTTCCCACGACTTCACCGATCCGCTGACTTGGTCTCATAACAAGGTTGAGGGGAATCTTGAATACACAAGCTTGCTCTATTTGCCAGAAAAAGCGCCGTATGATTTGTGGAATAGAGAAGCGCCAAAAGGTTTGAAGCTCTATGTTCAGCGCGTTTTTATTATGGATCAGGCCGATCAGTTCTTGCCCTTGTACCTGCGCTTCATTAAAGGGGTTGTTGACACCAATAATCTATCCTTGAACGTTTCTCGCGAGATTTTACAAAAAGACGCGAATGTCGATAAGTTGCGTTCGGCCTTGACCAAGCGTGTACTTGACATGCTGTCTAAACTTGCGAAAGACGATGCTGAGAAATACAGTACTTTCTGGAAAGAGTTTGGTCAGGTTCTTAAAGAAGGCCCTGCGGAAGACTATGCTAATCGTGAGAAAATTCTAAAGCTGATGCGTTTTGCGTCAACGTATACAGGAAACTCAGAGCAGTCTGTAGGTCTTGAGGACTACATTGCCCGCATGAAAGAAGGGCAAGAAAAGATCTATTACGTGGTGGCTGATAACTACAACACGGCCAAAAACAGCCCGCACCTTGAAATCTTCCGTAAAAAAGAGATCGAAGTGCTATTGCTCACAGATCGTATCGATGAGTGGATGATGGGGCAGCTCTTTGATTTCGAGGGTAAGTCTTTCCAAGATGTGACGAAAGGAGAGTTGAATCTTGGTCAGGTTGAAACCGAAGAAGAGAAGAAGCAACAGGAAGAAACGGCTAAGCAGTTGGACGGACTCATTGAACGCATCAAGCCTGTACTGACTGAGCAAGTCTCAGATGTGCGAGTGACACACCGTTTAACGGACTCGCCTGCATGCCTTGTCCTTGGCGACTATGATATGGGTCTGCAGATGCGTAAGATTATGGAAGCGGCCGGTCAAAAGGTTCCAGACACCAAGCCTATTTTTGAGCTGAATCCTGAGCATCCATTGATCGTGAAGCTGGATCAGGAGCCTGATGAGGAACGTTTCTCTGAGTTGGCTAAAATCCTGTTTGATCAGGCTCAAATTGCTGCAGGAGGCCAGTTAGATGATCCTTCAGCGTATATTGCTCGATTGAATAAGCTTTTGCTGGAGTTAAGCGCTTAATCTCTGTTTTTACTAAAAAGCCTGATGCGGTTTTACGGCTGCATCAGGCTTTTTTCGTTCTAAATGATCCAAAGCAAAAACCGAAACTTAATCTATCGATTTGTTGGCTCTTCTCGGGTATCCTCGGGTTAAAGAGCTGTCGATGAGGTTATAAAAATGAAAAAAGTGCTTTCATCAGTAGGTGTTATAAGTGTGTGTCTAAGCGCGTCAATGGCATGGTCTCAGGATGATTTACAGGGTATTTTAGATCGTCATTGCCTAGCCTGTCACAATGCAGGGTTAGCGGGTGCGCCCAAAATGGATGATGTTGCTGCTTGGGCTCCGCGTCTAGAAAAAGACTTGGATGTCCTAACTCAAACTGTCATTTCCGGAAAAGGGGCCATGCCCCCTAAAGGCACGTGCTTTAGTTGTTCTGATGACACGCTAAAAGCTGCCGTTGAGTTGATGATTCAGCCATTTAAATAATTATAGCGTAATGAATGTGCCCTGCGTCTTATTTTCCTAACAGGAGGTAGGGTTTTCAAATGTTTGAGGTGAAGTATGTCTGATGGGCAAGCGTTTCCTGAATCCTGTTTTGCATCTGTTCTAGCCGTGACGGCCGATTGTGTTTTTATTATCAAAGATCAATGTATTCAGTATGTAAGTGTTGGCGATGAAGTGTGGCTCCAGCCTGATTCAATACGTGGTGTATCAATTGAAAATCTGTTGTCAGAAACGATTTTAACAACCTTGCGTGAGCAGGTGTCCTCTGCACAGGCGTCTGGAGACGTCAGTAAAGCACGTTATATTTTTCGTCCTGAGCATTTACCCGAGCTAAAAAATTTGGGGCTATCAGAGACGATATGGTTTGAAACGCGTTTAAACTGTGTTGATGCAAGCACCTATGTTTGGTCTTTGCGCAATATTAATGAGCGTAAAAAACTAGAACGTAAAATCAGCCATCAAGCCCAGCGTGATTCATTGACGGGGGCGTATAACCGAAGAGCCTTGATACCGGTTATGGAGCAAAATATAGCGCAAGCGCAGCGTTATGATGGAATATGCAGTATGTTGTTGATTGATATCGATGATTTTAGTCGTGTCAATGATGATTTTGGCTGGGATGCAGGTGATCAGCTATTGCGCCAAATTGTGACCTCGCTTTATCAAATGAAGCGCACCGCTGACTTCTTAGTGAGATTTGGTGATGATCAAATTGGCCTGTTTTTACCCGAAACAAATCACGAACAGGCCGTTCTTGCTGGCGAGCGGGCACGTCGTTTAGTGAGTGAGTTGGACATTCCGTCAGCGTCGGGGAATGTTTCGTGTACGGTCAGTGTTGGGGTGTCGAGCTTATCCGGTCCCGAAGATACGGCTGCTGAAATGATGAAGAGAATCATTGAGAATCTTGCGATTGCCAGGCATTGTGGTGGAAATCGAGTTGAAGGCGACTCTTGATGATTCCATCTTGAGCGTAAAGTGCACCAAGCGCGTTGTATGGCGGGCTTGGTGCATGTCGTTTAATGAATATGCGTTTTAAGAGCGGTGATGAGTTCTGACATTTCAGCATCTGTACCAATAGTGATGCGTAAAAATTGATCAATTCCCGCGCGCGTAAAGTGACGAACCAGTATGTTCTTGTCCCGCAAATATTGCATCAGTTCTTTTGCATCATAGTTGGGATGCGACGCGAAGATAAAGTTTGCCGCTGAAGGTAAAACATTAAAACCTAGATTGTTCAGTTCATTGGATACCTGCTCACGTGTGGATTGAATGCGTCGGCAGGTGGTTTGAAAGTAGGTTTCATCTTTAAGCGATTCAGTGGCTGATGCGATGGCGAGCATGTCCAGCGGGTAGGAGTTAAAGCTGTTCTTGACTCGCTCTAAGCCTGCAATGAGGTCTGGATGGCCAAAAGCGCAACCCACTCTCATGCCTGCTAGAGATCTAGACTTTGAAAAAGTATGTGAAACCAGCAGGTTTGGATATTGATTGATTAACGCAATAGCGCTGTTCGCACCAAAATCAACATAAGCCTCATCAACCAATACGAGCGTTTCTGTATTGCGTTTTAGGAGGGTTTCAATTTCATCTAAAGTAATCGCGATGCCAGTGGGCGCATTGGGGTTCGCAAAAATAATGCCAGTGTTTTCTGAGGTGTAGTCGTCAAGATTGATCTCAAAGTTTGCATTGAGTGGAATCTTGTCTGCGTCTATGTTGAATAGATCACAGTAGACTTCGTAAAAACTATAGGTGGTTTCCGGCATGAGCAAGGGGGTTCCATGACGGAAAAAAGCCATGAATGCTAAGGCTAAGACCTCATCCGAGCCGTTTCCAACAAATACTTGAGATTTATCGATGTTATGATATTCCGCTAACCCTTGCTTTAAAATGGACGCATCAGGGTCTGGGTATAAACGTAATCGTGAGGTGTCGAATTCGCGAATGACGTCAGTGACCCCTGGTGCGGGTGGATAGGGGTTTTCATTGGTGTTGAGTTTAATTAAGTTCAACACCTTTGGCTGCTCACCGGGGGTGTAGGGAACGAGTGAACGAATCGCCGGACTCCAAAACTTACTCATAGTGCAGTGCGTTCCATTAAAAAAAGAAGATACGGCAATTCTAACAAAATAGAGCAGTCAAGCGCACTCGTTTAGATGTGTGCGGGTCTGCTCATTGAGAAGATAGGGTTAATTTGACTCTTCACTACGGTCTAATATGCCGATATCGAGCATTGGCGCCGCATCGATATGATGGGCGTCCAGCATTTCTACAACACGCTGGAAGGATGCAAGAACCATTGATTGTTCCCATGCCTGTAAGTGATCAAATTGCTGTATGAATACGTCTTGTAGCGTCGTTGGCGCGGATTTAAGCAGTTCGATGCCTTCCTCAGTCGTCACAACGTGCACTTTACGCTTGTCACTTTGACTGCGTTCGCGCTTTACCAATAGCTTCCGTTCTAAACGATCCAAAATGCTGGTCACGGTTGCTTGTGTTAAGTTCATCTCCTTCGCTAATGAGCCTACCGTGATAGGCCCATTCGATTCCAATGTTTGCATCAACAAGAGTTGCGGTAGGGTAAGGCCCGTCATGCGGCTAAGGTGCTTGTCATACATATCCGTTGCTCTGACTATCTGGCGTAGCATGACTAAGAGTTCTTGACTTTTTTGCATAAGGCTCGCGAGGTTGTGTTGGGGGCTAGGTAACAAAATCTGAGGGTGATTTTTAACCTTATTCGCTTTGCATTGCAAACTTATCATCGTCAAACCTTTCAATAGTATTCAGCGCAATTCTATGGAATTTAGTGCGTGTTTCTCTGTGTGTTAGGGTGCTTTTCTTGCCATCTTCTGTATGGAATGCCCATATTTAGGGTTGAAATAGCCTCTGTATTATGTTTTATAATAAAAAGCATAGGAATGCAAATATATAGAAAGGCTATGAATAATACTGAATTAAACTTTTGTACACCCGAGCCAGCGGATGGTCCAGCTTTGTATGAGTTGGTTAAACGCTGCCCACCTTTAGATACAAACTCCGTTTATTGCAATCTATTGCAGTGCTCGGATTTTGCGCAAACCTCAATTGCAGTGAAGTCGGCAGATGGGCATTTACTCGGATTTATATCAGGTTATGTGCCGCCTGCACGTCTAAAAACACTGTTTATTTGGCAGGTTGCCGTGGCACCTGAGTGTCGTGGTCAGCAGCTTGCAAAGCGTATGCTGCATGCGCTGGTCAGACGCGTGTCTGCCAATAAAGGCATTGCGTATTTAGAAACGACTATTACGCCCGGTAATCAAGCATCTGAGGCGTTGTTTAAAGGGTTCTTCAATGAATTGTCTGCGCCCGTGGAAACATCGATTTTGTTTTCAAAAGAGCAGCATTTTTCTGGGCAGCATGAAGATGAGGTTTTGTATCGAGCGGGTCCTTTCATTGTTCAGCAATGCGGCGCGATGCAAAGCAATACGACACAAATACACTAACAAGTAAAAGGGAATCAAGTATGAATATTTTTGAGCAATTAGAATCCACAGTACGTACCTATTCGCGTTCATTTCCAGTCGTGTTTAATCGAGCAAAAGGTGCGTCGCTTTATACTGAAGCAGGAGCTGAGTATGTGGACTTTTTAGCCGGGGCTGGGACGTTGAATTATGGTCACAATCACCCTGTGCTACAAAAGGCGTTGGTTGACTATATCCTGTCAGATGGTATTACGCATGGGCTTGATATGTATTCCAGTGCAAAAGAGGATTTTTTAAATACCTTTCACGATATTATTTTAGCACCAAGAAGAATGGGGGATTTTCGTGTCCAGTTTACAGGTCCCACAGGCACGAACTCAGTAGAGGCCGCGCTGAAGCTCGCACGTAAAGTGACAGGTCGAAGCGAAATTATTTCGTTCACAAATGGTTTTCATGGCGTATCTGGTGGAGCGTTAGCCTGCACGGGTAATGAACACCACAGAGGCGGAATGGGTGCTTCTTTATCCGACGTAACTCGCATGCCGTTCGACGGTTATTTAGGTGAAGGGGTTGATACCACTGAGTACTTAGATAAGGTTCTTTCTGATCCTAGTAGTGGTGTTGATCATCCTGCGGCGGTGATAGTAGAAACTATCCAAGGTGAGGGTGGTTTAAATGCGGCGTCCTTTGATTGGTTAAGAAATTTAGAGCGCGTTTGCCGTAAGCATAAAATGTTACTAATAGTGGATGATATTCAGTCAGGCTGCGGTCGTTCTGGGCGCTTTTTTAGCTTTGAAGATGTAGCATTAAGCCTGATATTGTGACCTTATCAAAGTCGCTCAGCGGTTACGGTCTACCTTTTGCATTGACTATTTTCCGTAGCGAGCTAGATCAATGGTCTCCGGGTGAGCATAACGGAACCTTTCGCGGTAACAATCACGCATTTGTAACGGCGACAGCCGCATTCAAGACGTTTTGGAAAGATGATGTGTTTGCATCTGAGGTGAGACGTAAAGCTGAAATGCTCAGAAAAGGTTTATCCGATATTATTCGTAAACATGGTTTCAAAACCATGACGCTCAAGGGGCGTGGTTTAATGAGTGGTATCGAATGTGAAAACGGCGAGCTTGCGCATCGAGTCACCCGTTTGGCCTTTGAAAAAGGATTGGTAATAGAGACCAGTGGTGCGCATGGGCAGGTTGTTAAGTGTTTGGTGCCTTTGGTGATCACGGATCAGCAGATTGAGTTTGGATTGGGTGTGTTGAATGAGTGTTTTGCGAAAGCGCTTTCAGAACAGCAAAGAAAAGCATCTTAATTTGAAGCTGAGGAGAAGTATATGATTGTCAGGCATTTGAAGGACTGTGAAGCCTCTGAAAGACGTGTTGTTTCAGAAAATTGGGAAAGCACAAGGATGTTGTTAAAAGATGATCAAATGGGGTTTTCATTTCATATCACGACAATATATGCCAATACCGAAACGCATATTTGGTACCAGAACCATTTAGAGTCTGTCTATTGCATGAGCGGAACGGGTGAAATTGAAACCTTAGCGGATGGAAAAGTGTACCCAATTGAACCGGGGATGCTATACATACTGGACCAGCATGATGAGCATCTATTGCGTGCAACGACTGAAATGAAAATGGCATGTGTTTTTAATCCACCCTTGAGTGGTAAAGAAGTGCATGATGAAAACGGTGTTTACCCCGTTGATGACTCGAAGTAATGACAGGAGTTGACATGCACACGGTTGAAAAAATTGGCGGCACGTCTATGAGTCGCTTTGATGAATTGTTAAAGACTATTTTAATTGGTGAGCGTCAAGAAGCTGAATTATATCAACGCATCTTTGTTGTATCCGCTTATGCTGGGATAACCAATCGTTTACTGGAACATAAAAAAACAGGTGAGCCTGGTGTTTATGCCAGTTTTGCCGAAGCCGAAAATGAGACGGCTTGGATACAAGCACTAGAGTTGGTTCGCTCGCAAATGCTAGAGATCAATGCCAGTCTGTTTGAACCAGGCGTGTGTAAGCAGTCAGATGCATTTATTAGCACACGAATTGATGAAGCCATAGCATGGATGAAGAGTTTGCAATCGTTATGCGCATGTGGCCACTTTCAGCTCGACGAGCACTTGCTGAAAGTGAGAGAAATGTTAGCGTCTTTAGGTGAAAGTCATAGTGCGTTTAATACTGTATTAGCCTTACAAAATGAAGGTGTTAATGCCAAGCTGATTGACTTGTCCGGTTGGCACCAGAGTCAGCCTAAGTCCTTTGACGAGACAATTATTGAGCATTTTGCAAAGGTTGATTTGGTAACGGAATTGCCGATCGTAACAGGTTATACCCACTGCAAAGAGGGTGTAATGAAGGTGTTTGATCGTGGTTATAGTGAAATGACCTTTAGTAAAATCGCAACATTGACCCAAGCGGCTGAAGCAATTATTCATAAAGAGTATCACTTAAGCAGCGCAGACCCTGCTGTGGTTGGTGTTGATAAAATAGTGACCATAGGGCGCACAAATTATGATGTTGCGGATCAGTTGTCTAACCTGGGGATGGAGGCTATACACCCAAAAGCAGCAAAAGGGTTACGCCAAAAAGGCATTAAGTTGCGCATAAAAAATGCGTTTGAGCCTCATCATACAGGGACGTTGATTACCCAGGATTATAAGAGCGCCGAGCCCTGTGTTGAAATCATAGCCGGGCGTCGCAATGTCTTCGCTATCGAAATCTTTGATCAAGATATGCTAGGGGATAGTCAATATGACATTGAACTATCGGCACTGTTGCATCAGTTGAAACTGTATGTTGTTAATCGAGATTCGGATGCGAATAGTATTACGTATTATGTCGCAGGCTCACGGAAAATGGTGAACAGAGCTGTTCGTTTAGTTGCTGATGCGTATTCAGGTGCCGATGTGACGTTGCATAAAGTAGCGATTGTATCGGCTATAGGTTCGGATCTTAAAGTGTCAGGGATCTTAGCGAAAACCGTGTCGGCATTGGCCAAGCATAATATTAGCATTCAAGCTTTACACCAATCGATACGGCAAGTTGAGATGCAGTGTATAGTGGATGAAGGTGATTACGAAGGGGCCGTTAAAGCTTTACATCACGCGCTTATAGAGCAAGAAGATCATGGCGATGTCATTTGTGCTGCAGCTTAAGGATCAAAGACCACACAAACCAACCGGATGTATATAATCCGGTTGGTTTGAAGAAGTGATCAGACGTTACACACGATCATCAGCCACATCAAAGACATCGCTTATTTGTTTCATTAAACGACGTTCTTCCATGAGTCTTCAATTTGACGACGACGCTTTCCATTGTATTTTAAACGGCTGCGGCCTGTATCTTCATCTTCTGAAAATTGTTCGTTCCAGTCCTCTATCTCATCGATAGGGACCTGATCGACACGGATTTTTGTGCCCATCGGCTCTGCTCTCACAGACAAGTGTTAATAAATAGCAATTTAATTGCTGATATCCAAGTTTAAGGTTTAAAACGTGATATAGGCTTATATCCCGCTTTGTTTCCCCTTAAACGGGAATATAGTGCTGAAACGGCAGCTAGCAAAATTGAAATATTTTATAAGGTTTATTGTTGGAGTATGTGAAAAACTATTTATGTTGATCCAAAAGATAAAGACAGCAAAAAGCAGGCACTCGGCCTGCTTTTTGTAGATCTTGCTGCAGAAGAATTAGAGGGTGATTACATCGCCTGTGCACCCGCAAGACAGAGCTTTCAGATCCTTAGTGAAGCTTAGGTCGAAGTCAGAGATTAGATTGTCAGTTGCATCATCTATGAAATTGATCTCTTGGAAGTTTTTGGTTTTCATTGTGGCATTGCTGGTCAAATCTGTAATGTATTGGTAGCCCCATTTAGATTTGATTGAGAAGTTGTCTGCATCGCCGACAATGTTCAATACATCATAGCCCAGTCCACCGTTGGCATAGCTGCCATTCTCGAAGGACCCTAAGGTTAGGGTATCATTGCCAAGGCCAAGATCCACATTTCCGTTATTGTTGCCTATGTATACCTGATCTTTCCCTGCACCCGTGCTTACACAGCCATCATTCGTTCCAATCACGACTTTGTCGTTGCCAGCCCAGCTCTTAAAGACCTTATTGAGTGTTCCAATGCTGGCCTCATTGTTACCAAAGCCCATGTCGACGTAATTAGCAGAGCCAGCAACATAGACTTTATCATTACCAAGGCCTGCAAAAATTTTATTGGCATTGCCTTCAATCCAAACAAGATCGTCTTTTGCACCGGTGCGAATGATTCCAGTGGAGTCACCTCCAACATAAAGATCATTTGATCCCAGTGCAAACCATGCGCTTTTCAGGTTGCCTTCAACCATCACTTGGTTGTCACCTTTCCAAGATGTGACCTTGCCTGCATCGCCGCCGACGTAGAGCTGATCATTGCCACTGCCTAGCGAAGTGAATTTGGCATTCTGATCAACGACAACGGTGTCATTGCCTGAACCAGCGAAAATGAGTTTCGAGCTTCCACCGACTTCGATGCAATCGTCGCCACTGCCCAAAAACGCTATACCCGAATTACCTTGAATGTTGACAGTATCATTACCTGATCCGGCTGAAACAAATCCAGAGTTGCCATCAACGCAAAGGGTGTCATCGCCGCTTCCAAGAAAGGCTTTGCCAGAATCACCACCGATTTTTACACTGTCATCGCCAGGGCCGGCAAACACAATTTTGGAGTTGCCGCCGATGTCTAATTCGTCATCGCCAAAACCAAGTGACACAAGGCCTGAGTTGCCATCAACCTTTACTTTGTCGTCGCCACATCCGGCAAAAATGATTCCAGCACTACCAGCAACATTTAATTCATCATCACCTTTTCCAAGAAACGCTTTGCCAAGGTTGCCATCCACATTGATTGTGTCGTCTCCGGAGCCTGCAAACACTTTTTTCAGGTCTCCGCCAATATTTAATTCATCATCGCCTTTGCCTAGGTAAACATGGCCTGCATTACCTTGGACGTTGACGGTATCATTCCCAGAACCCGCGCTGATAAAGTCAGCATTTCCAGACACATTAAGAGTGTCGTCACCTGCTTTCAGCTTTGCGATGTTGACATCTCCGTCAACGGTAATCTGATCGTTATCTTTAGTACCAATCACTTTTTGACCGTTGCCAGTCAGTAAGTTAACGATGCCTTTTAAGAGAGACATGTCTTTGCTCCTTGTTAATGTGTTTAGATTGGTGAAACGTTGCTTCGATTATAGACTATAAATGTATTGTACTAATATTGTACCTTTAGATTTTAAACAGCTGGAGTTGTGTTAATCCTCAATAAATGATCTCGCGAGAGTGTTGGTGATGGGTTGAGTCAGATATTGAAGAAGGGTTCTTTGTCCTGTATTGATCAACACTTCTGCGGGCATGCCTGGTACTAGGGACAGCTGATGGTCTTCTAGCATTTTGTGTCCGGCTTCTGTCAATTCTAAACGACTTAAAAAGTAGGAGGCGCCCGTTTGTTCGTTTATAAGTCTATCTGCAGAAATGTGAGCGACTTGTGCTTGAATAACCGGTGTAGTGGCAGCTTTAAAGCTACTAAAGCGAATGTCTGCCAGTTTGCCCGTAAAAACGCGATCTATGTCAACAGGCGATATCTGGGCTTCAATAATTAAGTCCACGGTATCTGGAACAATATCCATTATCTGAGTTCCCGGTTGCACAACGCTTCCGATAGTGTTGACTTTCATGCCTATGACGCGACCTGATTCGGGTGAAAAAACATGAGTTCTTTCCACTCGGTCTAGCGTGGCCTCATAGCGTTTTCGAAGGTCAAAGATGCGAGTTTGGATATCTGAAATCTGATTAACTATCTGGGTATGGTATTCTTTTTCAACCAAAAGGATTTGTAGCTGAGTTTCGCCTTGTTGAACTCGGATACCAGCTATCATGCTCGGTTTTCGGCAACCTCTCCCTGAAGCTCCGAAATATTGCGTTCGACTATTTTCAAACGGTGGCGATCAACAAAGCCATTGGCCAGTAAGCGATTTAAGTCTTGAAGTTCAGATTGATAAGAGGAAATTAAAGACTGTTTGCTGCGAGAAATTGCTTCTAAGCCACGTATTTGCTCTTCAAGCTGATTGATGCGTTGTTTTAAAACGTCGATTTCACCTTGATGCGAGTTTTGACGTGCTGCAAACAATTGCTGCTCATTGGCTAATGTTTCGCTTACTCTTGTATCGTTTCTATCAAAATCATCTGGAAAGACAATCGAGTCGAGCTTATCGCGCTCGGCTCGAAGTCTTGCTTCACTGGCTCGGCTGGCAAGCAGTTGACCGCCGATAATGTCTAGTTCTGCGCGAAACTGCGTATCATCTAAAGTGAGTAGGAGCGCCCCTTCATCAACCCAATCCCCTTCTCGTACATGAAGAGAGTTAACACGTCCTCCTTCGTAGTGTTGAACGGTCTTTCGATAATTCTCAACGGTTACTATCCCAGGCGCATGTGCCGCACCTTCAAGGGGCGCTAAGCTTGCCCAGGTTCCAAAAATACCGAAGGTCAGCAGTAAAAGAATATACCCTAAGCGTTTGGGATGCGCGTCAGACAGTGCGCGTGCTGTCTCGGTATCTTCCGCGGATAAAATGGGCAAAGGCGAGAGGGAAGGTAGTTTCATGTCTATTCCGCCTCTTTAGCATCTGAGGTGCTTGGGTTGTTTTGTTGGCTAATTTGCCCTGCGTTGGCTTTGTTGAGCTCAGCAATAACTCTATCTCTAGGTCCATAGAGCGTTAGAGTGCCTTGATTTAATACCATGAGTTTGTCGACAAGACTGAGAACATTTGTTCGATGGGTGATGATAAAGACGGTTGCACGAATGCGTTTTAAGTACTTCAGGGTTTGTGCAAGCGCGGCTTCTCCTTGGTGATCTAAATTTGAGTTAGGTTCATCAAGTACTACAAATTTTGGTTTCCCATACAGTGCGCGCGCAAGCCCAATTCGTTGACGTTGACCGCCTGAGAGCGTACCTCCTTGTGTGCTAATGTACGTATCATACCCGTCCGGCAGTCGAAGAATCATGTCATGGACACCGGCTAATCGAGCGGCTGTGACGACTTCTTTAGGATCTGCTTTGCCAAAGCGAGCAATGTTATCGCTAATGGTTCCTTCGAAAAGCTCTATGTCTTGTGGGAGGTATCCAATGTGAGGACCAAGCTCCTCACGGTCCCATGTGAAAATGTCCGCACCATCCAGTCTGATTTTTCCACTTAACGCTGGCCAAATGCCCAATAGGGCTCTTGCGAAGGTGGATTTTCCGGCTGCGCTTGGACCTATGACACCAATCATATCGCCAGGCGCAACATAAAAAGACAAGCCTTTTAAGATGGGAACTCGAGACCCTGGAGCGCAGATGACTGCGTTTTCAGCTGTAATTTCGCCAATCGGTTCAGGCAGTGACATTTGCTCGTGTGGGCCTATGTCGGTTTCAAGCGTGTTGTGCAAGCGCGCATACTGCTCCCTGACCGTAATAAAGTGTTTCCAAACGCCGATCATTTGATCTATCGGTGCTAAAGCGCGTCCTAACAGAATCGAGCCTGCGATCATCATTCCGGGCGATATCGCCTGCTGCAAGGCGAGGTAAGCGCCGAGTCCTAGGACGAGCGATTGAATGATGATCCGAAAGGTTTTAGAGACGGAAGAGAGGATAGCGGCACGTTCGTTTGCGAGAATTTGAAACGCTTGTGCTGATTTGTTCTTAACGGACCATCGATTGCGAATGTGGGACAGCATCCCCATGGATTCAATAACTTCGGCATTATGTAAGTTTTTACTAACCGAGTTAGCGGCTTGAGTGAGTTCTTTATTTGCAGCTGCTTGAGCGGATTGTGTGACTTTTTCGTTGAGCAGAGCCAAGCCCGTTAAGATGATCACGCTGCCGAGTGCCATGCTACCTATCCACGGATGAAAGAGGTACAGGATAAAGATGTATACAGGAACCCAAGGTGAGTCAAAGAATGCAAACAGGCCATTGCTAGATAAGAATTGACGTATTCCGTTGAGATCCTTAAGGGGTTGGGAGGAGACCAATGTTCCGCCTGAATAGAGTGCTTGGCGGTAGCTGACATCAAACATTTTTGGTGATAGTTGGTGGTTTAAGCGGTTGCTAACTTTTTGCATGATGCTGGAACGAACCCATTCCAGTATGCCCATTGTTGTTAATAAAACCACCATAATCAGTGTCAGCATCAGAAGTGTTGATTCACTGCCGCTTGCAATAACACGGTCATACACTTGCAACATGTATAAAGCAGGAACAAGCATCAAAAGATTGATACAGAGGCTAAAAATTCCGACATGGATAAAACTGGAGCGACAGCATTTAATTGCTAAATCAAGTTCCGTTTGTTTTTCGCGCATGAAGCTCTCCGTATGTTCGTTAGCGTATCGATCAATAGGTTGTTCTGTAGCCTAAGTTTAAAACTTAATGAAGTATTATGCATCAATACTCTTAACTAAGAAAAATGAACACTTAAACATTGAGATCTTGCGCCATTTAGCAGTTGTACTTTAACACTAAGCGACTACCCTTGTTTCAATTGATGTGCATCAGCTATATGGGGATATTTGTACTTTTGCTGCAGTTGCTAAGCGCGTAAGATAGCATAAATGAAGATCCTAAGACTAACATTGAGTAAGGTAAACGACATGTCAACCAAATACCTCAAGCGTTTCTTCAAGCCTCGTTCTATCGCAGTGTTTGGTGCCACGGCCGAGTCAAATAACCTTGGAAATATAGTCTTAGGAAACTTGATTGACAGCGGTTTTGCTGGGCCGCTAATGGCCATAGGGGAGGATGGGGATTCTTGTATTGCAGGCGTTAAGTGCTACGACTCTCTAGCATCTTTCCCTGAGGTGCCAGATCTTGCAATTATTTGTGCGCCCGCTCAGCAAGTTGCCTCCTGGGTGCGTAAATTGGGAGCCTATCAAGTTAAGGCGGCTATGATACTCACCTCTGGGTTAGCTTATCTTCCTTCAGCTACGCACAAGAGCGTCAAAGATGAAGTTAAAGATGCTGCGCGCTCTTTTGGTATTCGAATTCTGGGGCCGGATTGTATTGGTTTGTTGGTGCCGGGTTCAAAAATGAACGCAAGTTCATCTCATATCAATATTAAAAAAGGGCGAGTTGCGTATATAGGCAATCGGGGTTGATTGGTGCCGCTATGATTGATTGGGCCAATGGGCAGGAGGTTGGTTTTTCTCACTTTCTGACGCTCGGTGACGGTATAGATGTTGATGTGCCTTCAATCATCGATTATCTAGCAGGCGAGCCTACAACTCACGCCATTTTACTTCAGATGGATCGCGTCATTGGAACATCTCGTAACTTTATTTCGGCATTACGTGCGGCTTCTCGAAACAAGCTGGTATTGGTGTTGAAGTCCGGTGTTATCAACGATGGTCGGATTAAAGTTGACGTGGCGGATGGCTTAAGTAATGCTGATTTGGCATTTGATGCTGCGCTTAAGCGCGCAGGTGTTGTTCGAGTTGAAACGTCAGACCATCTTTTTAATGCGCTTGAAACATTAACCCGTATGAAGCCCATGCGCGGTGAGCGGATTGCTATCGTTGCCAATGGCATGGGGCCTAATGCTCTAGCCAATGATCGTTTGATTCGCAAACAAGGTCAACTGTCTCAGCTTAGTCCCGAGACGGTCAAGCTTCTTGCTGATAAGTTGCCCGGCCATTGGAATGGTATGAACCCTATTGACCTCAATGTCGATGCAACGCCAGCACAGTATGCTGATGCCATTAGTATTTTAAGCAAGGATCCTGAGGTGGATGTTATTTTGACCATCCATGCGCCGACACGATTTGCGCCAAGTGTTGCTACGGCAACTGAGGTGATTAAAGCCGTTCGTAAAACCCCTCGTAATGTTTTAACCTGCTGGATGGGAAGAGAAACCGCGATAGCCGCACGTAATACGTGCAATAGTGCAGGTATTACAACGTTTTTGACGCCGGAGGAAGCGATTGACGCGTTTATGTACATGGTTGAATACCACCGTAATCAAGCCGTCATGCGACAAACGCCAGCACCTTATCAATTAGACAATGCCCCAAATCGCAAGCGAGCCTATGATTTGATTCAGCAAGCCAAAGAGAGTGATCGAGATTATCTAACACATGCTGAAGCCTGCCATTTATTGGATTTGTATGATATTCCCACCGCTAACACACACTATGCAACAGATATCTCGGCCATTGTTGATATTGCCAGTCAATTAGGCGGATCAATTGCGATCAAGGCTTTGCATGAGGGCAATATTTATCCATTTAGTTATGAAAAACATGAGCGGATGCGTTGGCAGGACTTAGCGCTCGATTTGTATTCTATTCCTGAGGTTCGACATTCAGCTACAAAACTAGCCTACCGTGTGAGTGAGCGGTATCGATCTGAGCAGACCTTTGGGTTTGCGATTCAGCAAATGAAACGTGGCTTTCAATCTTTGCAAATAAATTTAGGTATTACGCGGGATGCTGTGTTTGGTCCGTTAATTGTGTTTGGGGTAGGTGGTTATGTTGTGGATAGTATGGCGGATAGAAAAGTCATGCTACCTCCGTTGAATAGCGCTTTAGCCTATCAGTTGGTTAAAGAATCGCGTGCTTATAAAGTGATTGAGGAGAATAGTGACTGGTTAGAGCGCGATATCAAAAATTTATGTGATGTTTTGATAAAATTGAGTCAATTAGCAATAGATCTTCCAGAGATTAAAGCATTGGAGATCAATCCTTTGCTTTTGAATAAGAGAGGTATTTTGGTAATTGATGTATGTGTTTCTCTGGCGGACCCTATGCTGCCAGCAGTTTCGCCCTATCCAGAGCACTTAACCGAGTTCATACAGTTAAAGAAATCAGGTCGGCCTGCAGTATTGCGCGCTATTCGTGGAGAAGATGAGCCTGCGCATCTTGAGTTTTATAAACAGCTATCGCCTGAATCAATACGGCTGCGTTATTTCTATAGCCGAGGTGTACCCACGCATCAAGAGTTAGCGAATTGGACTCAGATTGACTATGATCGTGAAATGGCATTGATTGTTTCTGCGCCAAAACTAGAAGGGGAGGGAGTGGAAACTTTGGGTGTTGTCCGGGCAGTAACCGATGCAGACAATATTAAAGCAGAGTTTTCAGTAGTGGTTCGAGATGATTTGCAGGGTGAGGGACTTGGTGTTGTGTTAATGGAAAAAGTGATAGAGTATTGCAGAGCTAAGGGAACGCTCATGTTGGCTGGGTCAACGTTACCAGCGAATAAAGGGATGCAAGGGTTAGCTCGAAAGCTGGGATTTAAGAATAGCTACAACCCAGAAGAAGATGTGGTTGATATGAAAATGATGCTAAATGAGCCTTCAGAGGATTGGCAGCGCTTAAGGCTACAACAGTAGCCTCAGGTCTTTTACGAGTTTAGGCTTCTGGTGGACAAAAAATCTCGTGGAGGGTGCCGATTAATCGTATGGCTTTATCACCATGCAATGAGTAATAAATTGTCTGCGACTCGCGACGTGTTTTGACTAAGCCGTCTCTGCGAAGTACCGCAAGGTGCTGTGATAGAGCGGATTGGCTAAGATCTAGACAGGCATTTAATTCACTGACCGATAGCTCTTTTCCATCCAGATAGCATAAAATAAGTAGCGGCTGTCATTGCCAAGTGCCTTAAGAAGGCGTGCTGCTTCAGCAGCATTTTGCTTCATGAGCGCTAAGTTGTCAGATCCAGATGCATTGACCTGAGGCTCAGTGGTGTTGACGTTAGAGGCCAATAGAGTGCTCCTGTGACTAAAGTATTATTACGGACGCTGTATTCTATAGAATCAGTCAGTGAAATTGAAAGCTTAGTTTATACTAACTTGGTATGTACTTATTCCTGTAACGTAATTTTTTTTACGCGATCTAGGTGAATTCTTTGAAGATGACAAACTTGGATGTTAAGCGTTATGTCTAAATACAAAGACGAATGGTTATGTTAAAGACCTGGGCAAAAGTGTCCAGCTTTTTGGTACTGTCAGTGCTGCTGGTCTATTGGCAGCTGTCCGCTATTGCCTTCAGTCGTGTCGCCATTGATTTTACACGCTTTCATCAGTTAATGGAAAGTCGGTATGGTGCCTCAAGAGTGGGTGTCTCGCGGGAGTGGGAGCGCATGCTGAACGAGATAGCATCCCTATCCGATCAAGATAAAATTCAGCGTGTGAATCAGTTTTTTCATCGTCACCTTCGCTATCAAACCGATATTCGTCTATGGGGCGTTGAGGATTATTGGGCGAGTCCTCTTGAAACCTTAGGGAAAGGGATGGGAGACTGCGAAGACTACGCCATCGCTAAGTACATTAGTCTACGAAAAGCAGGGATTAGCGATAATAATTTGCGATTAATATATGTTCGAGCACGAACAGGTGGCCCTCGAAGCACTGTGACCGAAGCTCACATGGTTCTTGGTTACTACCCGCATCCCACTGCCGAGCCTTTGATTCTGGATAGTTTGATCTCGACAGTGGAACCCGCCTCAAGGCGTCCCGACTTAACTCCTGTATTCAGCTTTAATAGCGAGGGTTTGTGGGCAGGTAATTCTGCAACACCCGCGGCCAGTTCGACGGCGCGCTTATCAAGATGGAGAAGTGTTCTGGATCGAATTCAACAAGAAGGGGTTAGTTTTTAATGATGTTTTTAACCATCGTGAGGGAGGACACTTTTAATGTCCCTTATTAAGCAGTTATGGATAGCCGTTGTTGTTCTAATGATATTGGCATTCATTAGCAGTTTTTCAATCAGTACCTATACGGCAAAAGCGTATTTTGAAGAGCAGTTAACACTTAAAAATATTGATAATGCCAATTCTCTAGCGCTCACGCTATCCCAGTTAGAGAAGGATCCAGTGACGCTTGAGTTGTTGATAGCGGCTCAATTTGATACTGGCCATTATAACCGTATTGAGTTGATTGATCCTGAAGGCAATAGCTTGCAACGTAAGTTCTATGAGGGAGAAGTGGGTTCACAAATACCCGGTTGGTTTTTGGGCTTGGCACCTTTAAGTATTGAGCCTGGTGTCGCTCAGGTGCAGGATGGTTGGCATCAGTTTGGTACCTTGTATGTCGAGAGTCACACTCGCTATGCCTATGAGGCTTTATGGGCTACAACACGAAACTTATTGTTCTGGTTATCCGCCGTGGCGTTAACCTGCGGGCTGTTAGGAACATTCATTCTAAAAGTGATTACGCGTCCATTGGACGATGTCGTAACCCAAGCTGAAGCCATCGGCGGGCGGCGCTTTATTATGTCGGATGTCCCTAAAACACTTGAGTTTGGTCGAGTGGTAAGGGCTATGAATATTTTATCTAGTCGCATTCGCCAGATGTTAGAAAGTGAAGCTCAGCGATTGGAGGCACTTCGTTACAAATATCAGCACGACCCATTAACGGGGGTTGCCAATCGCGAGTATTTTATTAATTTATTGGATGCTCATTTAGGTGGCGTTGATTCTGATAGTCATCATGCGATGTTTCTCGTGCGTGTTCATCACTTGGCCGATATTAACCAAGCGTTGGGACATAAACATACAGATGAATTATTAAAGCAAGTTGCGTCAGCCCTGCGCGAGTTGACTGAGCAGTATACTGAGCAATACAGTGATGGTTATATCGGGCGTTTAAATGGAAGTGACTTTGCGTTGTTGTTAAGTCAGGCCAGTGATTTGCGCTTAATCTCCGCAGCGTTGGAAACAAAATTATTAGACTTGTCAAATCAGTATGAGACCATACGGATAATGCTTCCTCATGCCGCCTGTTATTTTACCTCGCAGGATAAGCGTGCCACCCTGTTTGTTCATCTTGATAGCATGTTAGCGATTGCAGAGCAGCGTGAGAAAACCTGTGGAGAAGTGTCCGATGTGCGTCAGATAGATGCCTGTTTTCATTCGGCTGATGAGTGGAGACAAGCTTTGTATCAAGCGGTTGGGCATCAGGGTGTTAGAGCTGTGTATTATCCCGTTATGAGCAGTGAGAATAACCTACTTCAAAGTGAGGCTATGATGCGACTTGAGTTGGGTGGCGTTGTAAGAAATGCTGGGTATTTTATACCTTGGGCACGTCGCTTAGGTATGATGCCCACATTAGATTTAGCTATGCTTAATCATGTCTTGTCCGATGAGGGAGTTGAGTTAAAGCACCACTCTATCGCAGTAAACATGTCAGTTGAGACCTTGTGTGATGTGGGTGCAAGACAAAAAGTGATCGAAGTTTTAAATGCCTATCCACAACAAGCTTCGCAGCTGTGGTTAGAGTTTCCTGAACGGTCGGCCATTTTGCACTTAAATGTCTTTAAAGAGTTCTGTGCCATGGCAAGGCAAACTGGGTGTAAGTTAGGTTTAGAGAGAGCAGGGGCTGATTTTGCTAAGATTAAGAGCTTGCAAGAGTTGGGACTAGATTACATCAAAATCGATAGTGCCTTTGTTAGAGATTTAGCGGATGGCGGTTCGAGCGAAGCTTTTTTGCGAGGTTTGTGTACGTTAGGCCATTCAATAGGCCTGCTCTTAATTGCTGATGGTGTTCAGAATCAGGAAGAGGCTAAGCGATTAAAAGAAATTGGGGTCGATGGAATCACGGGACCTGGAGTTGGCTCTCTTTAAATAAGAAAGCCCGCTCCAGTGCCTTGTTTTACTTAACGAATGGTAATCTCAACTCGACGGTTTTGAGCACGTCCAGCGGCCGTCGCATTATCTGCTACAGGACGATTGTAGCTGTAGCCTGCAGTGCTCAATCGGGGACGATTGACGCCTTGACTAACTAAGTAATCTGCTACACTGGACGCGCGTCTTTCCGATAGGCGCTGGTTGTATTGCAGGGAGCCTTGATTATCCGTATGTCCTTCAACGGTTACTCGTGACTCTGGGTATTCATTTAAAATCTTGGCAACTTCATTGAGCGTCGGAATAAAGGTTGGCTGTATAGTTGATTGATCAGTGTTAAACGTAATGTTACCAGGCATTATTAACTGTATAGCATCACCAATACGACGAACATCAACACCACTGCCTTGGAGGTTTTGACGTAATGAAGACTCTTGTTGATCCATAGCGCTTAAGCGTGGAGCGGGTGTTGGAACTTCAATAATTGGACAGGCAGAAGAGGTATCCAATTGAGTGGATTCGTCACCTAGTTCGGCTAATGAAGCAGTTCGTCCCTAACAACGTTGAGTGCGGGTAGCAATTGACCCATGCCTGTATAGGTTCTTGCCATCGCAATGCTTTTGTCATATAGCGCATTCGTATAGGCACGGCTTGCCTGATAGTATTCATTCTCAGAGTCAAGGACGTCTAATAATGTTCTTTGCCCAATATCAAACTGGTTTTTATAGGCATTACGAACGTTATTAGATGATAAGCGATGCTGATTCAACGCAGGGAGTTGCAAATCAAGTTTTTGAACATCGTTATATGCAATCTGAACGGTTTGACGCAAATCGACGCAGGCTTTATCACGTAGGTCTTTTGCAATATTGACCTCTTCGTAGGCTCTGCGCAATGAGGCCTGGTCACGACCACCATTTAGTAAATTGTAACGAAACTCGATAGCAACACGTCCATCTGCTTGATTGTTGCTGTTTCCAACATCGTCAAATGTTTGCATACCATAACGTGCATTTAGGTTAACACGTGGGCGGAAGTTTGCATTTTCAGTCCCTACAGCAGCTTCGGCGGCTGAGATGTTCCGAATCGCAGCATGAAAGTCTGGGTTGCCTTGGTAAGCCAAATTTAATGCTTCAACAACAGATGCAGGGATTTGGCTTGAAGTCATGCCAATAGGAGACATATCGCTAGGCGGTAACTCACCAACAATTCTTAAGAATCGTGCACTGACATCATGTAAGTTAGACATTTCTGTTAACAGGTTTGATTCTGCTAGGGATAAGCGTCCACTGATTTGCTCAAGATCTGCGCGTCTTGCTACGCCTGCGCGAGCACTTTCTTCAATTTGATTAAAGACAGAAATATGCTCTGCCAAATTTTCTTCGGCAAGCTTCACGAGCTCACGGTAGCGCATGACATCTTCGTACGCAACGAGCGCGTTAAGAGCTGTCGACTCAATGGTGCCCATTAGCTCAAAATACCGAACGAGTTGAGCACTACTGAGGCGTTTTACTTCGCTTGAGGTTCTAAAACCATCGTAGAGCATCTGTGTCATTGACAGTTCTGCAGCCCCGCCATCAAAACTGCTGTTTGGGCCGTAATCACGCCACTCATAGCCATAGCTGGCTAAAAAATCCAAGGTGGGACGAAAGCCTGAGCGTGCTATGTCAACATCATATTCGGAGGCTAAAAACGTATGCCAGCTTGCTTGCACTTCAGGGTTGCCTTCAATCGCTCTTTTGGCGATGTCAGCAATAGTGGTTGCGTGTGCTTGGGTTAGAAGACCTGTCGATAATAAGCATAGACCTGCAACTACGCGAGGAAGAAGCTTTTTTTTGTGCTGAGTTATCATATCCATATTTCCATGCATCTGAGCTCTAGAAGGCGTTTCTTTTAGAGACATTTTAGGTTGCCTGCAATTTTACTCAACAATCTTGCTAAGATTACTTAATCATTGCAGCCGTTAATAATCAGTCTAGTCGGGTATCGTGTTAGTTTAAATGAATCGTCTCCTCTTCTGAGTCTTCGGAGAGAAGATCTAATCTATTTGTTTTTTTTCTGAGTGTTTGGCGTCGTAACAGCTTTAACTGAGCCGCTTGAGGAAGCTCTGTGAATTGAATGATTTGCTTTTCAGTGAGTAGATCTATCAAGTCATCAACAACACGGATCAGTTCCGTATCGTTAAACGCAAGTGAACCCGTCTTTGAGTCTTGTGCTGAAAAAGGTAGAAAGCTGATGAGCTCACTAGCGTCATCTTCAATCCACTCATAAAAGTCAGCACTTTTCTCAACGCTTACGGCTATGATTCTTGCTTCGTGATTGCGTTTAACGTACATGCGAACATCCTTTATTCTCGTTAATTAAAGAAGGTCTCTAAGACCCGACTCTAGCGATTAGCATCAAATGCATCCGATCTTTAACCTGAAGTTTTTCATAAATAGAGGTTAAATGGGCTTTGACAGTTCGCTCAGTAATGTTTAATAACTTCGCAACTTCTTTATTAGAGGCTCCTTGCGCAACGGCCTCCGTCACTTGGCGCTCTCTTTGCGTTAAAGCGTCTAAGGGGGACTTCTGACGATTTGTTGGTTCTGATAGTATATTTGATAGTGAACCAATAATACGCGTGAGTAGGGGGGCGGGTAACCACATAGCGCCATTGGTTACCGTTTCCGCAACTTGTTTTAATGTATTAACGTTAGCCAGTGCTTCGACATAGGCTCGTGCACCTGCTTCTAAAGCTTGACGGAGTTCTGGAAGTGTCATGCGCTTAGATAATGCAATCACGGGTATTCCCAGCTGTGTATATCCAGAAATGAGAGATTGCCAATTCTTGATGCCAACCACGATCCAGACAACGTCAGACTGATGAAACTGTGGTTCAAATTGTGTTGTTGAAATAATCTCAGCATCTGGAAATGCCATAGACCAGCGAGAAATTTTTAGATTATCGTCCGTAATAAATGTATTTTTTATATTCATCGTTCTGTCATCGCCTGAGAAGTCGCACGTAACACGGGTTTTAGTAAGTATTCAAGAACAGTTTTTTTGCCTGTCATAATATCGACCTGTGTTGTCATGCCTGGAATGATTAGCAGGTCATCTGCGAAGCCGGAGTTGTGTGTTTGCAATCTTACAAGATAATAAGTGTTATCTTTTTCGTCTGTTATAGTATCGGCACTTATGTGCTGAACTTCAGCTGTTAGGCCGCCAAAAATAGCGAAATCATAGGCCGTGAACTTGATCATGGCTTGCTGCCCTGGTCGAATGAATGCGATATCTTTTGGCTGAATCCTTGCTTCAATAATCAGGGCATCATCTAAGGGGATGATCTCTACAATGTCTCTACCGGGTGTGATAACCCCTCCGACGGTATTCACAAACAAACGTTGTACGGTACCTCGAACGGGTGAGCGAATGTCAGTTTGAGTCACTTTATCAGCGAGTCCTGTTTCTGCCTCAGAGAGTGCTTCAAGTCTGGCTCGGCTTTCTGAGAGTTGGGCACGCCATTTATTGGATGTATTGAGTTGAGCTTCTCGTATTTTATTGCGGGCTTCTTCTATAGCTGCGGAGGCACGGCTGATCGCGGCTTCTGCACGATTAACTTCACCTCTAGCATTCGAGACCTCTCTTTCTAAGCGTATGATGTCTATATCTGACACTGCACCTGATCTGAGCAAGGGGCGAGTGACCTCAAGTTCACGGGAGCTTAATGAAAGGGAGCGGGCGTACTGATCACGTGCCGCACGAGCTTCGCGAAGATCTTGTTGGCGTTGGGCAAGCTGTTGTTCAAAAATACCACTCTGCTCACGGAGCTCCTCTAGGTTTGAAAAGTAAAGACGTCTTTCGAGTGCAACAATTTCAGGAGCTTCGCGCTCTAGTTCCTCAGAGAAAGTCGGTTCAACGCCATCTGTTAGGGCGCGCAAACGAGCAACCTCAGCGCTTAGGGCTAAAAATTGAGCACGGCTTTCTCTAAAGCTGGAAATGAAGCGAGTTGGGTCAATTTTAATCAGTGTTTGGCCTAGTTCAACAATCTCACCCTCGCGCACGAGAATTCCCTCTACAATGCCGCCATCTAACGATTGTATGATTTGCAGTTGTTGAGAGGGAATCACCTTTCCATCTCCACGTGCAACTTCATCTAGGGGGGCAAATGCAGACCAAATGATTAAGAGTAGTAGAGTGCAGGCCATGACATACAAAAGACGTCGACCGCGGACCGGTTCTTGTTGAATATGAGCCCATTCAGCATCAGCGGACCAGTCAGAGTTGTCCGATTGATTTAAAATGCGTCCGAAGAGCTTTTCAATAACGGATATGCCTTTATCACCAACACTTGTTGTAAGAGTGCCCAGCTTTTCAAAACCCTTTTGCTCTGTTGTTTTATACGTTTTAGTATCGGCCATTATGATGCACTCCCGACGCGCCCTTGTCGTAAGGCTTCCATTACATCGTTCTTGGGGCCATCCGCCATAATCATGCCGCCATCAATCACTATAATTCTATCAGCTAGTGCAAGCAGTGATGTTCTATGTGTGATGATGATCATAGTTTTATTTTGACCAAACGTCTGAAGATTTTGTTTTATATACTCTTCGCTTGAGTGGTCTAAGGAGCCTGTGGGCTCATCTAATAGCAGAAGGGGTGGGTTGTTGATAACAGCGCGTGCGATGGCAACAGCTTGGCGCTGGCCACCTGAAAGGAGTTGTCCTTTTTCACCCACAGGCATATCAAACCCGGCAGGGTGAGCATTAATAAAGGGGGCTAAGCCACTAATGTTGGCAGATTGAATAATCTCTTCATCTGTAGCATTTGATGATGAGGTGATTATATTGTCTTTTAATGAGCCAAAGAATAACGCAATATCCTGCGGGACGTATCCGATATCTCGTCTAAGTTCTGCAGGGTCTATTTGTCTAATATCAACTCCGTCAACTAATACGGCTCCGGATTCAGGTTCGTAGAGTCCAAGTATTAATTTTTCTAAGGTACTTTTGCCAGAGCCATTTCTACCTAAAATAGCGACATGCTCACCAGCCTTGATTTTAAAACTAACACGAGATAACGCGAGTCTTTCGTCATCAGGATAGCGAAAACTAACATTCTTAAATTCAATATCGCCTTTTAATCTCGGGCGACTCACCCAGTTTTTCCCTGCAGGCCGCTCTACGGGACGCTCCATTAAATCGTTAAGAGATTGCATAGCTGTTGCGGCGTTGTGATACTGTGATAAAAGACCAGCAGCTTGGCTGATAGGGGCCATTGCTCGAGAAGACAAAAGATAAGCTGCGATAAGGCCGCCTTGAGTAAGTTGGCCGTCAATGATCATATAGACGCCAATAATAATGATGCAAACAGCAACGCTGTGTTGCACCCATTGAGCGCCGCTGGTGATGGAGGAGGCGATCAAGCGCATCTGAGATGTATTGCGTGATAAAAATTGTGTTGTTTTTTCCCATATTGATTGAATTTTGCTTTCACCGCCAAAGCATTTTAAGGTTTCAATATTTGAAATGCTTTCAACCAATGTGGCATTTCGCATTGCACCAGCGCGCATGGAGTCTTCGGAGAGCTTATGCATTTTGCTTTGTGCTGAGAGTGCATATAGGAGAATTAAGGTTGCACCAAAAAGAATGGGTAAAACCAGCGGCCATCCAATAATCGCTATTATAATGGCAAAAAAAGCGACGAAGGGAAGGTCAACGAGTGAAACGACTGTCATGGAGCCGATAAAGCTTCGGATCGATTCAAACGACTGTACATTTGAGGCAAAGGAGCCTGATGATGCAGGGCGATTTACAAGTTTCATGCCCAGTACACGCTCCATAATAGAGGATGATAGTTTGATATCGGCTCGGCTTGCAGCTAAGTCAATAAACCAGCTTCGCATGAGCTTTAAAACTAGATCTGAGCAAAGAACGAGGAATACACCGGCGCTCAACACCCATAATGTATCTGTTGCATGATTGGGTACGACTCTATCGTACACATTCATGATAAATAGCGGCATGGCAATAGCGAAGAGATTAATCATTATTGCAGATAGTATAACGTCACGATAAATCCGGCGATTGTCTTTAATAACACTCCAGAACCAATGACGTTCTTTTAGTTGTTTAATCTCCGGGGCACGCTTATCAAATTGAAGTTCGGGTTTGACATAAATGACATTGCCTGTATAGCCTGATTCCAGTTTTGATATGGGAACGGTTAATGCTTTTGATGAGTTGATCTGTGGGAATATAACTTTAGCTGTTTTTGATTCTTGGTTAATTTCCAATAGTACGCAGGCATTATCCTTTTTGAGAATTAAAATAGCAGGCAGCATTTCAGGTAAGATCGAATGCAGAGCTGTGTTTGAGAAACGAGAGGATAAATCGGCTCGTTTGGCTGATCTAGGGAATACAGAAGGAGTTAGAATGCCCTTTTCAAGGGGTAGGCCAGCAATAGCAGACTCGCGTGAAAGGGCTCTGTCATGATGCTTACAAATAATTAATAAGCAATCTACTAGAATTCCGCCACGATTTTCTGAAGCTGCTGTTGTCGACATAAGGGCCCTTAGTTGTGAATAACATGACTATCGCTTTGGGTAGTATCGATAGTCATGTAAATGACAAATCGTTCTTATTAATCTTAACGCTGGGTTGTAAGTTGCTTGATGTCAAGGGCTTCACAAGCAAAATTATTAGGATCTATATCATCAGCCCTAAGTTCTTCAAGAGTTGGTATGCCCTCACGTACAATGTTTAATGCCGTCAGAAGTTGTCCAGTCAGTGTTAGGGATTCGGCTGCCACGATATTTCTATCCGCGAGTGCATTGACATAGGCACGGCTGGCTTGAAAGAACTCATTCTCTGAGTCAAGCACGTCCAGTAGAGATCGCTGTCCAATATCAAATTGATTTTTGTAAGCTGTACGCACGTTGTCAGAAGAAATTCGATGTTGATTTAAAAATGGAATTTGTTCATCAAGCTTACGTATATTGTTTAACGAAGTTTGAACAGCTTCACGTAAAATAACACAGGAGTTGTCTTTCTGAGACTCCGTTGCTAAGCGTTCATGACCCGCTTTATTGATGTTGGCAATATCGCGCCCACCTTTGTAAATATTAAAGCGAAAATCAAGCGCTGCACGGCTTTCCGACTCTTGGTTGTTCAACCCTTGCGAGTCAAAAGTTCTGGTTGTGTGTCTGGCGTTGAAGCTAAGCTCTGGAAGTAAATATCCTTTTTGGAGTTTTTCATTGGCTTTTGCTGCTTCTAGATTACGAATAGCAGCTTGGAATCCAGGGTTGGCTTGATAGGCTAAGTTGATGGCTTCTCGAGTACTGGTTGGAATTAAACTGTCATTAAGTTGTAAAGTGTTGAGGTTGTCCTCGGGAAGTTTGCCAACAATACGTAAATATCGAGCACTAACATCGTGAAGGTTAGATAGCTCAATGAGCAAGTTTGTTTCTGCGAGCGACAGTCGGCCACTGATCTGTTCTAAATCAGCACGTCGCGCAACGCCAGCTCTAGCGCTTTCTTCAATTTGATTGTAGACAGAAATATGCTCAGCAAGGTTTTCCTCTGCCAATCTGGTGAGTTCTCGAAAGCGAAGCACATCTTCATAGGCTTTTAATGCAGCAAGGGTCGTGTTCTCAATACTGTCAAGCAATTCGAAGTAGCGAACAAGTTGAAAATTACTAAAGCGCTTAACGTCGTTAGACGTGCGTAATCCGTCATACAGCATCTGTGTTAGTGTTATCTGAGCTGAAGCGCCATCGTAGCTGCGTTTGGATTTGTAGTC
This sequence comes from Nitrincola nitratireducens, assembly GCF_000585235.1. Classification (NCBI taxonomy): domain Bacteria; kingdom Pseudomonadati; phylum Pseudomonadota; class Gammaproteobacteria; order Oceanospirillales; family Oceanospirillaceae; genus Nitrincola; species Nitrincola nitratireducens. The sequence goes on from NZ_AONB01000006.1 coordinate 156,805, forward strand.
ATTCCATTCGAAGCCGTAGGATGCAAGAAAATCTATGGTTGGGCGGTAACCGCCTCGTGCTCCATCAATATCATATCCAGAAGCAATGAAGTTGTGCCAGTTGGCTTGGATTTCTGGATTGCTTTCAATTGCGTGTTTAACAACATCGGGAAAATGGGTGGATGCTGTTTCAGCTTGACTAAGTGTGCTCGTGGAGTATAAGCATAAACTAGCAATTAGAGCGCATAGAGTGTTACTTTTTCGACTGTTGATCATATTCCCGAAGTCCTTGTTAAGTAGAATAGCCGATCTAGAAAGTTCTGTTTTTTCTTTTTTTTCTGTATTTGGATTTGTTTTATTTTTAAGTAATTAGAATCAAGTACGTTATCATAAAACAGTGTGGAAGAGTGCACAATAGTTGCTATGGATCATTTAATTGTAGCTTTTTTTTGATTTGCGGTTTATTACAGTCGCTGCGCTTAAAAATAAATCATTTGTTTTAATTTATCCGTATTTTGTTCTGTTCTGGGCTTAACTATTCGTGTTGGGAAAGTGTTTTCTTTCTTATCTATTTTTTTGTGTTTCAATAATGTTATGAAGAAAGATGCAGATTGTACATCGGTACAATACCTATTTGTCAGTTAATGATTAGTATGTACATCATATAAATCCTATAGATAAGTGATTGTTATTATCTCTTGTCAAATGCAGTTTTAACCTAAGGTGCTGATTTTATGGAAAACTATGTAGCTATTGTAACCAGTTTGACTGGTGACGTGTGGGCAAGATCGATAGATGGTAGCTTGCGTTTGCTTCAAGTTGGTGATGTATTGCTACCTGGTGAAACATTAGTCACAGCAACGGGATCTGAAGCTGTTCTTGACTTTGGTGGTGAGCAGGTTTCGGTGGGTTCAGAGCAGTCGCTGTTAATGTCAGCGTCTCAGCGCAGTACCGCACCTGATGTTTCTGATGAAAGTGTCGTTGTCGACCCTACGTTGGATGCTATTCTGGCAGCTCTTGATGGTGAAGGTGATTTGCTTGATGAGTTAGAGGCTCCTGCCGCTGGTACAGATGGTGCACCAGATGGAGGCGGTGCTTCTTTTGTTCAGTTAACACGAATTGTTGAAGCTGTTGATCCGCTTTCTTTCCAGTTCGGTATTTCAGGAACTGAGAGTTTTGATGGGTTGATTTTTGATGGTTCAACTGTAAATGATCCAGGTACCTTGACAACGGTTGTCAATAATCCGAACACTGGATCTATTGTTGTGACTGGTGATACAACGAATGTGCCACCCGGAAATACTGTCATAATTGTCATTACAGACAAAAACAATAATACGGTAACAACATCAGCCGTAGTTGAGGAAAATGGTAGTTATACTTCAGAAGAAGTTGATGTCACGGACCTCACGGACGGTCCAATTACCATAGATACCTCTACGACTGATACCGATGGTAATCCTGTAACGGATCAGTCAACAGTAGAGTTAGATATTGTTGAGTCTGAAATCATTGTTGAGACTGAAGTCGACAATACGGGGCCAA
>NZ_AONB01000007.1:0-155219 GCF_000585235.1 Nitrincola nitratireducens
CTGTTCCCGAGTTAGAGAGTGCTATAAGTTAAGTGATTTGCAAGTCTATTATCTGCCCGGCATCTAAGTGACTTATGGCCCTGTAAACCATGAAGATGCCGTTTGTCCGTCACGGGTTCTATCCGTGGCGGAATTTTTAGCTCAGTGCATCAATCGTTAAAAGACACTGTTTTAGGTGTTTGATCATCAGTGCCATGTCTTCAAATGACGTGCCAGTGAAACCCAAGACAAAGCCTTGTAAAACCTTTGAGGGGATGCATCGTGCATTGGGTGCATAATGTGAAGATAAAGATGAGAGCATAATCTGTTGCTTGAATAGTTCAACCGCAATGTGTTGATCCCAGAATATTGGTCGTTTTTTTTCCAACCAGTCTGTCTTGAAATGAAGCGTAAGATGCATTCCACCTAATGGATTGGTCCAATTAAACCAAATGGTTAGGTTGTCTTCTACAAGTGATACTAGATGATCACGTTTATGTCGATAATGACGCCGCATTCGATTCAAATGACGACCAAACGCTCGGCTGAGCATAAAGTCCTCGAGGGCGGGTTGAGTTGAAAGCGAAACCGTGCCAGCGATAGAGGTTTGCACTTGGCTGATGACGCGACAATGGGGTAGAGGGGCAATGACAAAGCTTAAGCGCAAGCCTCTGAATAGCACTTTAGAAAAGCTTCCCATAAAAAATATGCGATTCATCCTATCCATCTGCATCAGTGGAACGCCGGAGTGTCCTTGATAGACAAACTCATTGTCGTAGTCGTCCTCAATAATCCACAAGGGGTATTGTTCCATCTGTTTAAACCACTCATCACGTCTTTGCGACGACATCGACGTGCCCAGTGGATATTGGCGATTGGGTGTCAATACACACACGGAGGTTTGCTCGGATCTGGGTGGAGGGCGTGTTCCATCGGCATCAATGGGTAAGAAACGCACAGGGGCTTTTAAGCCTTGAAAAGCATTGATGAGCGGAGGATAGGTTGGATTTTCCAGCCAAAAGGTCGCTTTCGGGGCTAGGTGCCTGAGAGTTTGCTGCAGTAAGTGCAAAGAGTCACGGCTACCAGCGGTTAAAAAAACTTGGTCTGCACAGATAGTGAGACCTCGGAGTTGATAAAGATAGTCCGCAATCGCGTGTTTTAGTCTGGGTAAGCCCTGCCAGTACTCACCCTTTAGAACCGATGGATCGGGGTTAAGCCAGCTTCTGCGCATGCTTTTTGCCCACTCCTTGACAGGAAAAACCTCAATGTCGATGCCTGAGTCAAAGCGTTTTGTTTTTAAGGCTGGGCTGGGCGTTGGGCACGGGCGTTCTGGGCTGTGCAGCTGTGAATTCGCCGTTTGCGCAATGAACACGCCTTTTTTGGGCTCGCTCACCAAAATCCCTTCAGCCAGCAATTGATCGTAGCTTGGCTCACCGTGCTACGAGAGATGCCTAATGCCGAGGCTAACGCACGAGAAGAGGGCAGTCGGCTGCCAGTGGTCAAGCGTTGAGACTGCACGGCGGATTTGATTTGATGGATCAACTGCAGGTAGAGCTTACCCTCATCTGGATTGATTGAAAGCGTTAAGCTGCTAAGTGAAGTGTCCATATGAGGTGTCCATTAATCTGGCCTGTATAAAAAAGTAAAAACTGGATATTTTTATACTAGCCAGATCGCCCTAGGATAGCACTATCTTTTTTGAGTGGATGGAGTTCATGCAATGCAATCAAATCTAGCCGTAACAGATAAAACACGCGTAAAGCGGGGGCCAAAGCGTGCCGATTATTCGATTGAGCGCATACATCAGATTATAGATGCGTCTCTGCTGTGCCATGTGTCTCAGTGTGTAGAGGGTCAGCCGTTTATTACACCGACTTGCCACTGGCGTCAGGGGGATTATCTATATTGGCACGGGCATAGTCACGCCCGAAATCTGTCCGTAGGACAGCCTGTTGCCGTTAATATCTGCCAACTCGATGGGTTGGTGATGGCGAGGTCGGCCTTTCATCATTCGATTAATTATCGCTCGGTTACACTGTTTGGCATTCCTGAGCTTGTGACCGACAAACAAGAGCAAACAGAGTCCCTGCGCTGGTTTGTTGATAAAATATCTCCCGAGCGTTGGGCACAGTTAAGACCAATGACTGAAACAGAATTAAAAGCTACAGGGATTGTTCGACTTAAAATCCAAGAGGCATCCTGTAAAGTCAGGGCTGCGCCACCCGTTGACGATGCTGACGATTATGAATGGCCTGTTTGGGCGGGCGTCATTCCGTTAGAAAAACGTTGGGGAAGCATGGAGCAAGACCCGGTGCAATCGGTTGACTATCCAGAACCGAAGTTGTCTGATGCCTTTTAATTGCTGTTGAAAGCTTGGAGTTAAATCAACAATGTGCATCCGTTGCATGGCTGGCTGCGGATGCGCTTATTCTGACTTTCCCGTCCTGTATTTTCTGAGGAAAATTTATGCGGCGAATAGCAGTAGGTAGGTTATGGCTCAATAAGTCATACAATCGTACTAAACAAACATTTGTTCTTGATTTGTGGCGTAATTCATATTACAAAGTGCGACTGTGAATTAACGTCGCACGAACTCAATCAGGGCTTTATCTGGATAATGTGTTGCAGATAAGGGGGTTGGGCTTAAGGAATGCACCGCGTGCGTTATGGATAAACTGGATCATTGGATATGATTGTAATACAAGGAGCGGGGATCGCAGGGCTTACCTTAGCTGCGCTTCTCGAAAAAGCAGGCCAAGAATATTGCGTTGTTGAACGTGCTGAAGTTCTCAATACCATTGGTACGGGCTTGCTGCTGCAACCCAATGCGCAAGCTGTCTTGTCAGAACTGGGCTTATTGCGTGAAATGCTACAGCTCAGCACATGTGTTGAATCAATGAGCTTAGGGGCTTGTCATCGACCCGCTGTGATTCGGTGGGGAAATGACTTTGCCTTAGGTGTTCATCGTGGTGATTTGCACAGTTTGCTGTTGAGTTTGATTCCAGCATCTAAAATTTTTCTATCGACCTCCATCGTCGATTGGAAAGAGCACCCCTTGGGTGTCGAGGTTAAACTCAGTGATCATCAGCGATTGGTCGCAACTCACTTAATTGGCGCAGACGGATTGCGCTCTTCCATTCGTCATACCTGTTATTCCTCACAAGAATATCGATACAGCGGCCAATGGTGCTGGCGAACGGTTATTAACGCCAAACCCTTTGATGATCAGGCCATTGAGTTGTTTAAAGGCAGCTATCGTTTAGGGGCTATTCCGATTGGATGTCAACAGACCTATGTCTATTGGGTAAGCAGTCATTTAGAACAAGACCCCGTTGAGCAGTTTGTTCCAGACCAAACAAGGCTATGCTTGTTTGGTGAAAAAGGAGAGCAGTTGGCTTCACATCTGACCCCTGATTTGCTCTGGCTCTGTCATCCTTTGTGTGATCGTGCTGTTCGTTGGGGGAAGAAAAAGGTGATTTTAATTGGTGATGCTGCACACCCCGTGACTCCTAACTTAGGGCAGGGCGCTGCGTTGGGAATGGAAGATGCGTGGTGTTTGTATCGGTTATTGACTCAAAAACAAGCGAGTGCAGAGGCCTTGAAGCGCATGCGTCATGCTCGCGTTAAGTCTGTGCGTCGACTTTCTTGGTGGGCGGGTAAATTTGCCCATCTTGAAAATCCTGTTGCAGTCAAGCTTCGGGATATCACTCTGCGCTGCGTTCCTGAACAGATGATTGCTAAAACTCAGCTGCGCTTTGCCGAGGGGTTTAGTCAGGGGATGTACCGGATTTAAGTCGAAAGGCGTATTGATACAAAAAAACCGTTGGATTCCTTGAACAAATTTCAATTTCTGGTATTGTTCTGGTCAAATCTTAACCGCTGATTTAATTGCAACTTGCTGGCGGTATATAAATGAGCTAAAGCGCGTTCCGCTTCGTTTACCGCTTGCTCGTCAATTATACCTCCTAGCGTGTTTATATTTTTAGTCGTGTGCGGTGCTTATGTGACTAGGAGGAAACCGATGGAAAGTCTCAATCACGTTTACTTTCAGGCCTATTCAGGGCAGGGCTGTGTATCTCAACGCCAATCGAGCTATCGTATTTTTTTACGCGCGCACCTCAGAGCGGGTGTAAGTGCGGAACTGCATTCCCTTCGTATAGAAGTGACAGATCAACTGCCCAGTCTTGAAGAGTTGGAGTTTGAGCGTCATGTCGAGCCACTGCGTCGTCGCTTTCAGTTGCGCATGGAGCAAGCCTATCAAAATCAAGTGCGTCATGTTGAGGTCGAGATTCAATACTATCCATTTGATGCTGCACAATCGAAAACGAATCCTCCTGTTTCTGCAATGCGGGCCTAGGCCGTCTGTTTTACTGACCCATTTTCTGTGTACGTCTTCCTGAAGGTGCTCAGCGAGCTTTTTATCGCTCTCACATTTGATCGATAAAATTTTAACGCGAAGCCTTGATCAATCGTCATTTATCTATTAATGTATATACAAATATATACATTATGTATTTCGAGTTTTATAACGACTTACAGAGAGATAAAACATGGTTGACCTCAGCGCCTGCGACAGGGTTTGGATTAACGCCACTCTTGCAACCCAAAGCATTGACTCGACAGAGCCCTATGGTGTTCTGAATGACGCTTTAATTGGTGTGCGAGAGGGTCGAATTACCCATATTGAGTCCATGTCCAACCTTGATGTCGAAGCATTGCAAGGACTGGATGTTCAGGATGTGCAAGGTCGCTGGATTACACCGGGTTTGATTGATGCGCACACGCATCTCGTCTATTCAGGCAGCCGTGCTAAAGAGTTTGAAATGCGCTTGCAAGGGGCTACTTATGAAGAAATTGCCAAGGCGGGTGGTGGAATTCTTTCAAGTGTCCAGCACACGCGTGCGGCCAGTTTTGAGCAGTTGCTGACCGAGTCAGTGCCGCGTTTGCAGGCATTAATGGCCGAAGGCGTGACCTGTGTTGAAATTAAGTCAGGTTATGGTCTGGATTTAGAAACAGAGCTCAAGCTTTTGAGAGTGGCACGGCACTTGGCTCAACTCTTCCCTGTACGTATATCAACAACACTGTTAGCCGCCCATGCGCTGCCACCTGAATACAAAGATCGCTCAGATGCGTACATCGATTTTATCTGTGATGAGCTGTTACCTCTAGCCGTTGCCGAAGGTCTCGTTGATGCGGTTGACGTGTTCTGTGAATCCATTGGTTTTAGTGCGGCACAGAGTGAGCGCCTGTTTCAAGCCGCCAACCGTTATGGTTTGGGTATTCATATTCATGCAGAGCAGCTATCCCAGCAGCACGGAGCCGCACTTGCTGCGCGGTATGGGGCTTGGTCGGCTGATCATTTAGAGTGGCTTGACGAAGAGGGTGTTGAGGCCATGAAAGCGGCCAAGACCCAAGCGACGCTGCTGCCAGGCGCCTTTTACTTCCTGCGAGAAACACGCCTGCCGCCGATTGATCTGTTGCGCACGCATCAAGTGCCCATGGTGGTGGCAACGGATCTAAACCCCGGTACATCTCCCTTTGCTTCCTTGCGTTTGGCGATGAATATGGCCTGTACTCTGTTTCGTTTGACGCCAGAAGAAGCCTTGGCGGGGGTTACACGCCACGCAGCGTCGGCACTGGGAATGGGGGAGAGTTTAGGCCAATTACGGCCCGGTTTCTTAGCTGACTTTGTGGTTTGGGATGTGCAGCATCCCGCCGATTTGGCCTATCAATGTGGGGTAAGAGCCGTGTATCAGCGTATTTTTAATGGGGAGATTAGCCATGCATGAGTCCTTTATGAAAGATGCATGGTCTGGGCGTATCGATCGTGAAGAAGTGCCTGAGCTGTCACTGCGCTTGCATCAATGTGTTCAGCCATTTGCACCCTCAGGGCAGACTTCCTCTGAAGGCGTTGTCGTCATCGGCTTTTGTTCAGATGAGGGCGTGAAGCGAAACCAAGGGCGCGTTGGAGCCGCGCACGCGCCAAATCAGTTGCGTCGTTTTTTGAGTCAATTGCCTTGGCAAACCAACCTGCCTGTATACGATGCAGGTAACATCGACTGCCAGGATGGGCAATTGGAAGCGGCACACCTGGCCTTGGCCGAGCAGGTCGCTCTTGTGTTAGCGCATCGAGGCTTTCCGTTTATTCTAGGGGGCGGGCATGAAGTGGCCTATGGTTCTTGGCTAGGTTTAGTGACCCATCTTGAGCGTTCAATCGCCGATCATTCTGTGCGACCTACAATCGGCATTATCAATTTTGATGCGCATTTTGACTTGCGAAAAGCCGAGCAGAGCAGTTCGGGCACGCCTTTTTATCAAATCGCCGAGGCCTGTAACGCACGGAATATCGATTTTCATTATGCCTGTTTTGGTGTGAGTGAAACGGCCAATACGCTAGCGCTCTTCGAACGGGCGGAGGCATTAAACGTATGCGTGCGTAAGGATAAAGCCCTGACGCTGCTGGATCTGCCCTCCGCTCGTGCGCAATTGGCAAGCTTCATGGAGGCTTGCGATCTGATTTATTTAACCATTGATTTGGATGTCTTTCCGGCAGCCGTCGCACCAGGGGTGAGTGCGCCTGCACCACGCGGTGTGAGTCTTGAGGTTATCGAGTCGTTAATCGACGAGATTAAAGCAACAGGCAAGCTTGCCGTGGCAGACATCGCTGAATACAACCCTACCTATGATATCGACAACCACACAGCGCGTGTTGCGGCACGTCTGTTTTACACTATAACAAGAGGATAAGGCTAATGAACGCAAATCGACATGACCCCTCCCGTGTCATCAAAGCGCCTGTTGGGACAGAGCGTCAATGTAAAAGTTGGTTAACTGAAGCCGCGTTGCGCATGTTAATGAATAACTTGCATCCAGATGTCGCAGAGCGTCCTGAGGACTTGGTTGTGTATGGTGGTATTGGCCGTGCCGCACGTGATTGGGAATGCTTTGATAAAATTGTCGAGGTGCTAAAGCGCTTGGAAGACGATCAAACGCTGTTGGTGCAATCGGGCAAACCCGTTGGCGTGTTCCAAACTCACGCAGATGCACCGCGTGTCTTGATTGCCAACTCTAACCTTGTGCCACATTGGGCCACTTGGGAGCACTTCAACGAGTTGGATCGCAAGGGGCTGATGATGTACGGTCAGATGACGGCCGGCTCCTGGATCTACATAGGCTCACAAGGATAGTGCAAGGCACTTACGAGACCTTTGTCGCCATGGCTAAGCAGCATTATCAAGGCGACACACAAGGTCGTTGGGTGTTAACAGGTGGACTCGGAGGCATGGGCGGCGCTCAACCTTTGGCGGCGACCATGGCGGGTTTCCATTGCATTGCAGTTGAGTGTGATGAAACCCGAATCGACTTTAGAATCAGAACAGGCTATGTCGATAAAAAAGCCTATTCACTTGATGAAGCCTTGCAGCAACTTGAGGAAGCCAAACAATCCGGTGTTCCTACCTCTATCGGGCTTTTAGGTAACTGCGCGGATATCTATCCCGAAATTGTTGAGCGTAACCTCATCCCTGATGTTGTGACCGATCAGACCAGTGCCCATGATCCGCTGAATGGCTATTTGCCAAAAGGTTGGACCTTGGAGCAAGCAAAGGCGTTGAGAGAAACCGATCCAAAAGCGGTTGTCGATGCGGCCAAAGAGTCGATGGCGATTCAAGTCAGAGCCATGCTGGCCTTGCAAGCAAAAGGTGCACCCACCACTGACTATGGCAACAACATCCGTCAAATGGCCTTTGAAAAAGGCGTGGAGAATGCATTTGATTTCCCAGGGTTTGTGCCTGCGTATATTCGTCCTTTGTTCTGTCAAGGAATAGGGCCTTTCCGTTGGGCTGCTTTGTCTGGCGATCCTGAAGATATTTATAAAACCGACCAAAAAGTGAAGGAGTTGATCCCAGACGATCCACACTTGCACAATTGGTTGGATATGGCACGCGAGCGCATTTCTTTTCAGGGCGTTCCTGCACGTATTTGCTGGGTAGGGTTAAAAGACCGTGCACGCTTGGCACTGGCCTTTAATGAAATGGTCAAAACAGGCGAGTTAAAGGCGCCCATCGTGATCGGTCGTGACCATCTGGACTCAGGATCGGTTGCCAGTCCAAACCGTGAAACCGAATCAATGCTTGATGGGTCAGATGCTGTATCCGATTGGCCGTTGCTAAATGCGCTGTTGAATACGGCTGGTGGTGCCACCTGGGTTTCGTTGCACCATGGTGGTGGTGTTGGGATGGGCTTCAGTCAGCATTCGGGTGTTGTGATCGTGGCGGACGGAACAGATGCTGCGCATCGCCGTTTAGCTCGGGTTTTACGCAACGACCCAGGCACGGGCGTGATGCGTCATGCCGATGCTGGCTACGACATTGCTAAACAGTGCGCGCGGGAACAAGGGCTCGATCTGCCCATGTTGAACGATTAAGTCTAAGGCAGAGAGGGTGGTTTTCCCTCTCTTAGATAACCGAATAGGATAGAGACACCATGTTTAACTTAATGATTCAACCTGGAAAAATGACGTTGGCCGATTTGCGCCGCGTTAACCTTGAGCCTGTAAAACTGTCACTTGACCCCAGCTGTCGCGAGCTGATTGATCAAAGCCATGCCGCTGTTCAGCGGGTCATCGCTGAGGATCGTGTGGTTTATGGTATCAATACGGGGTTTGGTTTGCTGGCCAACACCCGCATCGAACCCAAAGACTTGGAGCTTTTGCAGCGCAGTATCGTTTTATCCCATGCGGCTGGCACCGGTAACATGATGGACGACTCTACGGTGCGTCTGATGATGGTCCTCAAAATCAACTCCTTGGCAAGAGGTTTCTCTGGCATTCGCAATGAGGTGATTGATGCGTTGATTCAGTTGGTCAATGCTGAAGTCTACCCCTGTGTTCCACAAAAAGGATCGGTGGGCGCGTCGGGGGATTTAGCACCCTTGGCACACATGAGCACTGTTTTATTGGGTGAGGGGGAAGTGCATTATCAAGGTCGCCGCATGAGTGGCGCGGAAGGCTTGGCAATTGCAGGGTTAAGTCCAATCACCCTTGCGCCCAAAGAAGGGTTGGCGCTGTTAAATGGCACACAAGCCTCGACCGCTTTTGCCTTGCAAGGCCTGTTTGCGGGAGAGGATTTGTTTGCCGCCGCTATTGTGGCGGGAGCCTTCTCAGTTGAGGCGGCATTGGGCAGTCGCCGTCCTTTCGATGCCCGCATCCACGAGGTCAGAGGCCATCAAGAACAAATTGATACGGCCGCTGCCTACCGTTATTTGTTGGGTGAGTCGTCAGATGTGGGCAACTCCCATACCCAGTGTGAAAAAGTGCAAGACCCGTATTCATTGCGTTGCCAGCCGCAAGTCATGGGTGCCTGTTTGCAGCAAATTCGTCACTCAGCTCGGGTATTGTTGACCGAAGCGAACGCTGTCTCTGATAATCCGCTGGTGTTTGCTGATCAGAATGAATTTATCTCTGGCGGTAATTTCCACGCCGAGCCCGTGGCGATGGCGGCGGATAACTTGGCACTGGCCTTGGCTGAAATCGGTGCGTTATCCGAGCGACGCATGGCGCTTTTGATTGACACGCATTTAAGCAAGTTGCCGCCGTTTTTGGTCAACAATGGCGGTGTTAACTCAGGTTTTATGATTGCGCAGGTTACGGCAGCCGCACTGGCATCCGAAAACAAGAGCATGGCGCATCCGGCTTCTGTTGATAGCATGCCGACCTCGGCGAATCAGGAAGACCATGTGTCAATGGCAACCTTTGCCGGACGTCGCTTGATTGAAATGGCCGACAACACCAGCGGAATACTGGCCATTGAAATGCTGTCGGCAGCTCAAGGGTTGGATTTCCGTGCCCCCTTAAAATCGAGCGAGCTCATTGAGTCTGCAAAAGCCGTGCTGCGTGATCAGGTGAGCTTCTACGATAAAGATCGCTACTTTGCCCCTGATATTGAAAAAGCCAAGCAATTGGTCAAGCAGGGTGCATTTAATGGCTACGCAACCCCCGGTTTGCTGCCAAGCTTTTAAGTCAGCGCTTATATCCAAGCGAGGTGGGTGTGCTATGGCATGCCCGCCTTTCTGTATGTCTGAGACGTCTGTCGCAATTGTTTAAGAGGGGTATTGTCTTTACAATTTGAGCCCTTCGTTAAGTGGGATGAACTTGAGTGGATAGACAGCCGCGTTATCAGCAGATTAGACAATACATATCGGATGCTATTCGAGCTAAGCAGTTTGTGTCCGGTGATCGAATCCCCACAGAGGCCGCGTTGCAGGCTCAGTTCTCTGTCAGTCGTATGACTGTCAACAAGGCATTAAGGGATTTGGTGCAAGAAGGGCTGTTGGTGCGTTATCCAGGGCTGGGGACCTTTGTGTCAGATGCTAAGGCCGAGTCGCCTTTAACCGACATACGCAACATTGCCGAGGAGGTTCAACTAAGGGGACATGTCTACTCCTGTGACGTGATAAAACTTGAGGCAGTGTTGGCCTCTGAGTGGGTGGCCATGCGCTTGGGTGTTATGGCAGGGAGCCGCGTTTACCATTCCTTAATACTTCATAAAGAAAACTCAGTCCCGATCCAGCTTGAAGACCGCTATGTGTCGGCCGATCTTGTGCCCCATTATTTAGCGCAAGATTTTTTAGCGCAAACCCCCAATCAGTATCTGTCGGCCACCTGTCCAGCAACCGATATTGAGCATATCGTTGAAGCGGTCTTGCCAGATGAAAAGGTGCGGGCGTATCTGCAGGTGGACGCAACAATGCCATGCCTGCAAGTGAGCCGTCGGACTTGGTCGGGCGAGCGTTTGATCAGCTTTGCACTGTTGACGCACCCAGGCTCCAGTTATAAATTGCGCTCAGTGGTTCGGTTGGGCAAGGACTGAGCTCGTCTAACCGTTCAGTCACGGCTAGGGTGGTGAATCTGTTCAATGAACGATAAATTGCCATGCTTACATGTTAAACTTTAATCCTTGTGCTGTGTCACAGTCACATACATCCGTATAACCCCATTTATTTTCAATGCGTCAGGGAGATCGCCATTATGTTAGAAAATGAAGTCACGCGCCTAGTCATTAAGCGTCATCCGTTCATTTACTTAGCGGGTTTAGTGCGTCTGTTTATTGCGATAGGGCTCTATTTGTTGTCGCAAAACGCCAACAGTGCACAGCCTTTTTGGGATAAATGGGCGGTCATTGAGTGGTACCGTGATACCGTGAGTGAGTACTTTGGTGCTGGCTTTGGCATACCCGCGCTCTGGGTGAGTCTTGCGATCTTGGCCGTCGCTGTTTGGTTTTTTATAAAAGCCATTGCCAAGTTGTTGCACCCGCTGACCCTAAGGGATGAGGTGACAAGCCATCGGTTGACGAGCCGTTCGGGGTTGCTGTTTCAACGTAAGCAGGAGTTGTATCTGCGCGCAGTTGATGGCGTTTTGTTGGAGCAAAGCTTAATAGGAAAGCTAATGAATACGGGAACACTGAAGGTGATAGGTCGCGGTGATAGTTCAATTACCTTGACGTATGTGTTGTATTGCGATGAAACAAAAGACGCTTTTGATCATTTGCTGCTCAAGGAAGCGCCGATTTAATCCTCTTCTGGGCCTGTTCTGGCTCACTTCTATTTGATCTCTATGAAATAATCCTATCAAAGCCCAGATTCTCCTGGGCTTTTTTGCTTTTTCGTTAAAAATTAGGTAAGTTAAATAAGTGTTTTGCAATGCAATGTATTGTGAGGCTTGATATTAACGAAACCTAAGGTTGGCGAGTGAGCATAAAACTCGAAGTTAAACATCTATACAAAGTCTTTGGTGATGAGCCAGCAAAAGCCATCGAAATGGCAAAACAAGGCATGGGTAAAGACGAGATTTTCACCAAAACGGGCATGGCGCTCGGCGTAAAGGATGTCTCTCTCCAAATACATACGGGCGAAATTTTCGTCATTATGGGCTTGTCTGGTTCAGGAAAATCCACTCTGGTACGTTTGCTTAACCGTCTGATAGAGCCCAGCGCGGGCCAAGTGCTGCTTGATGGTGACGATATTGCCGCCATGTCTGACGAGGCGTTGCGTAACGTTCGACTCAAAAAAATCAGCATGGTGTTTCAGTCCTTTGCACTGATGCCGCATTTGTCTGTCTTGGAAAACACAGCGTTTGGTTTGGAGCTTGCAGGTATTCCGGTTAGCGAGCGCCATGAAAAAGCCCTGCAGGCTTTGCAGCAGGTCGGGCTCGAGGCGCATCAGCATGCGTATCCTGATGAGTTGTCGGGTGGAATGCAGCAGCGCGTAGGGTTGGCACGTGCGTTGGCAATCGACCCGGAAGTACTATTGATGGACGAAGCCTTTTCGGCACTGGACCCACTGATTCGCACAGGTATGCAGGATGAGTTGGTTCAACTGCAAGCCAAGTATCAGCGCACCATTGTCTTTATTTCGCATGATTTGGATGAAGCCATGCGCATAGGGGATCGAATCGCCATTATGCAGGGTGGCGAGGTGGTTCAGGTCGGAACCCCTGATGATATCTTGCATAATCCTGCGAATGATTATGTTCGATCCTTTTTCCAAGGGGTGAATGTGTCGCAGGTGTTTACCGCCAAAGACATTTGCCGTCGCAAGCAATCGACCATTATCCGCAAAACCCTCGAAGGCGGTGTCGCGGCGGCGATTGCACAATTACAAGAAGCAGATCGAGACTTCGGTTATGTCGTGGATAAAGAGGGGCGTTTTGAAGGTATTGTCAGCCTTGCCTCCCTTTGGTCGGCTGAAAAATCAGGTAAGTCACTCATGGCTGCGTGTTTATTGGATTTGCCCACTGTTAACGCCGACGCGTCATTAAGTGAAATTATTTCCGTTATTGCGCAAGCACCCTGTGCCGTGCCAGTTGTCGATGATCACCAACAATACCTAGGTCTGATTACCCGAGCGCAGTTATTGCAGGCGCTGGATAGAGAAGAGGGCACGAATCCATGACCACCACTACCGAAACTGCAGATCCTTGGTCAAGCTCAGCACCTCCGGCAGACAGATCCATGGCCTCAGACCCTTGGGGGAATGCCCCCAGTGCGGATGCGCAAGCGTCTGGGTCAAGCTGGTTGACTGCATCCAGCGAGCAGGCACCCATCACCAATACATGGCTTGATCCCTTCCAGGTGGAATGGTTTGATTTGCGCGGCATCGTGAACACGGGTGTGAAGCACCTCGTCGAAAATTTTCGAGGGTTTTTTGATGTTGCAAAGCAGCCTGTTGATTGGATGCTTGAAATTTTCACGCTCGCGCTGACCAGTGCCCATCCATTTGTGGTGATTGCGCTCTTTGCACTGGTGTGTTGGCAGGTGTCTGGCTGGCGCTTGGCGCTGGGCGGCATTGTGTCCTTGGTGTTTTTGGGTGCCATGAGTGTCTGGGATGAGTCCATGATCACCCTGGCCTTGGTGCTGACCTCCGTTTTCTTCTGTCTTTTGATTGGGATTCCTACAGGAATCTTAATGTCACGCAGTGAAGGTTTCGCGCGTGCGTTGCGGCCGATTTTGGATGCGATGCAGACCACGCCTGCTTTTGTGTATTTGGTGCCCATTGTCATGCTGTTTGGTATTGGGCGCGTGCCGGGCGTCATCGTCACCATTATCTTTGCCATGCCGCCGCTTATTCGCTTAACCCATTTAGGTATTAAGCAGGTGCCGGCCGACTTGATTGAGGCCTCGCGGGCATTTGGCGCCAGTCGTCGTCAAATTCTTTACCGTGTGCAATTGCCTTTGGCCGTGCCCACAATCATGGCGGGGGTGAATCAAACCCTGATGCTGTCGTTATCGATGGTGGTTATTGCGTCGATGATTGCCGTGCCGGGTTTGGGCTTAATGGTATTGCGGGGCATAGGTCGACTGGATGTTGGTCTTGCGACGGTGGGTGGACTCGGAATCGTTATGTTGGCCATCCTGCTGGATCGCATGACACAGTCTCTCGGACGAGACGCGCGTGAGCGCGGAACACGACACTGGTATGAATCAGGCCCTATCGGTTGGATTTATCGCCAATTCAAAACCCAGTCTAAAAACTAGGTATTATCAAACTCCCAAGGAGAATAGAATGCTAAGTAAACGAACCCAACATACCTTGTTATTCACCAGTCTGTTGAGCGTTTCTGGCTTTGCAATGGCTCAGCCGGGCAGTGGCGTCAGTGTTCAAGCTGTTCACAGTCCCATTGCGGAAGAAGCCTTTCAAACGGTCATCGTGAACGAAGCGCTAAAAGCCTTAGGCTATGATGTTAAGCCGATTCAAAAAGTCGACTACAGCGCCGGCTATACAGCCATTGCAAATGGTGACGCGACCTACACCGCCGTCAACTGGTTTCCTTTGCACAATACGATGTATGAAAATGCTGGCAGTGATGATGCATTTTACCGTGCAGGGCATTATGTAGAAGGTGCGGCACAAGGCTATTTGATCGATAAGAAAACCGCCGATGCGCACAACATCACCAATATCGCCGATTTTGCCAAGCCAGAAATTAGAGCCTTGTTTGACAACAATGGCGATGGAAAAGCCGACTTAACGGGCTGTCAGGCGGGTTGGGGATGTGAAGGGGTGATCGAGCATCATTTAGATGCGTATGATCTCCGAGACAAAATCAACCATAATCAAGGCTCCTATGCGGCGATTATCTCCGATACGATCACGCGTTATGAGCAAGGCGAGCCGATTTTATATTACACCTGGACGCCTTACTGGGTATCGGGCATTCTTGTTCCGGGTACCGATGTTGTCTGGTTAGAGGTGCCTTTCTCGGCAAACCCAAATGATACTGACACTGAATTGCCGAATGGTCGTAACTACGGCTTTGATATTAACTCGATGCGTATCGTTGCGAACAAAGCCTGGGCCGAAGCCAACCCTGCCGCTGCGAAGCTGTTTGAGGTGATGAGTCTGCCTGTGAATGATGTCAGCGCACAGAATATGCTGGTTCGTAATGGCGAAGACAGCCCTGCACAAATTGAGCGTCATGCGCAGTCATGGATTGCAGCACATCAATCGACGTTTGATGCCTGGGTTGATGCCGCGCGTGCGGCTGCAAACTAATTCATTTCGGTTGTCATGTTAATGTCATATAAAAACCTAGCCTAGTGCTAGGGTTTTTTATGCATGAATTGAGAGTTTTCCTCGAAGAATAGAAAGCTTTCCACTATAATCGCGCGTTTTATTGGCTGTAGGGCTATCCGTCTACTGACCAGATTACAGGGTACGAGGAGCTGACATGATCAAAACCCCCTATTACCTTATCGATAAGGCAAGTTTATTGCGCAATCTGGAAAAGATCGCGTATGTGCGTGAGCATTCCGGTGCAAAGGCGCTGTTGGCGTTGAAATGTTTCGCGACTTGGTCGGTTTTTGATCTGATGCGCGAGTACATGGACGGCACGACCTCGTCGTCACTGTTTGAAGTGCGCTTAGGCAAAGAAAAGTTTGGTAAAGAAACGCATGCCTACAGTGTGGCTTATTCTGATGATGAAATAGAGCAGGTTTTGGCGTGCTCTGACAAGATTATTTTTAATTCTATCAGTCAGTTACAGCGCTTTTCTGAAGCGTCTTCTAATCATGTGCGTGGCCTGCGGGTGAATCCGCGTGTCAGCACGTCTGAATTTATTATTGCTGACGGCACGGCCATTTAGCCGTTTGGGTGAGTGGGATCCTGTCAAAATCGAAGGCGTGATCGATCAGATCTCTGGCTTCATGTTCCACAATAACTGCGAAAATGACGACTTTAATCGCTTTGATGAAATGCTGACGCAAATTGAAACAACGTTTGGTCATCTTTTGCATCAAGTTGAGTGGGTGAGCTTGGGCGGTGGCATTCACTTTACGGGTGAGGGCTATCCTGTTGATGCCTTTTGCGCACGCTTAAAGCAGTTTGCACAAACCTTCGGTGTGCAGGTGTATTTAGAGCCGGGTGAAGCGGCCATTACTTTATCGACCACTTTGGAAGTCACGGTGCTTGATACGTTGTTTAATGGTAAGAACCTGGCGGTGGTGGACAGCTCCATCGAAGCACATATGTTAGATTTATTGATTTACCAGCAAAGCGCTAAGATGGCCCCCTGTGAAGGTGAGCACGAGTACATGGTGTGCGGTAAGTCCTGCTTGGCGGGTGATATTTTTGGTACGTTTAGATTTGATGCGCCGCTGAAAGCGGGTGATCGTTTATCTTTTATCGATGCCGCTGGTTACACAATGGTGAAAAAGAATTGGTTTAATGGCGTGCAAATGCCATCAATCGCAGTACGCCAGTTGGATGGCCGCGTTGAGCTGATCAGGGAGTTTACCTTCGACGACTTTGTCCAGAACCTCTCTTAATTATTAAGAGGGGTAAATTGTTCGGCCCATGTTAAAAAGTGGAGTTGAGGAAAGAAATGAAAAAAAATGTTCTGATTATTGGTGCTGGAGGTGTGGCCCAAGTAGTGGCTCATAAATGTGCGCAACATAACGATATTTTGGGAAATATAGCGATTGCTTCCCGAAACATTGAAAAATGTGAGCATATTATTGCCAGTGTGTTAGAAAAGGGCAGCATGAAAGTGCAGGGTAGTCTTAACGCCTATGCTTTAAACGCATTGGATATTGAAGCGACTAAGGCGCTGATTGTAGAGACTGAGTCTCAACTGGTCATCAATGTCGGATCGGCTTTCATCAACATGTCTGTGCTGAGTGCCTGTATTGATACAGGGGCTGCGTACCTGGACACGGCGATTCATGAAGATCCTGCAAAAATCTGTGAAACACCCCCTTGGTATGCCAACTACGAATGGAAGCGTCGTGATCTGTGTAAAGAGAAGGGCGTTACGGCTATTTTGGGTGTGGGTTTTGATCCGGGTGTTGTCAATGCCTATGCGGCATTGGCGGATCGTGAATATTTCGACTCGATTGATTCCATCGATATCATCGATATCAATGCGGGCAGTCATGGGCGTTATTTTGCGACCAACTTTGATCCTGAAATAAACTTCCGCGAGTTTACAGGTCAGGTTTGGTCTTGGCAGAACAACGAGTGGACTTCAAATAAAATGTTTGAAGTGAAGCGTACGGATGATCTTCCGGTGGTAGGGGTGCAAACCTCTTACATGACTGGGCATGATGAAGTGCATTCTTTGTCCGCGAATTTGAAGGTGCCGAATGTGCGCTTTTGGATGGGCTTTGGTGAGCATTACATTAATGTTTTTACCGTATTGAACAATTTAGGTCTTTTGTCGGAGCAACCGGTTGTGACGGCTGAGGGCTTAGAGGTTGTGCCTTTAAAGGTGGTTAAAGCGGTGTTGCCGGATCCTTCTTCCTTGGCGCCGGATTACACAGGTAAAACCTGTATTGGTGATTTGGTGAAGGGTAAAAAGGACGGTCAGGATAAAGAGGTCTTTATCTATAACGTGGCCGATCATAAAGTTGCCTACGATGAAGTGGGTAGCCAAGGGATTTCGTACACGGCGGGTGTTCCTGCTGTTGCGGCTGCAATTTTGGTTGCCAAGGGTGATTGGGATGTGAGCACCATGGTGAACGTTGAGGAGTTGCCTCCGCAGCCTTTCTTGCAGTTGCTGAACGAGATGGGCTTGCCCACGCGTATCCGTGATGAGCAGGGTGATCGTGATTTAACGTTTAATTAAGTTTTGTGTTTGATAAAAAAACCAGCTTTTTAATCGAAGCTGGTTTTTTTGTTTTTTGAGCAATTAAGCAAGGTTCTTTTTCAAGGGCGTGTATAATGGCGTTATCTTGAATGAAGAGTATCCATAGAGCGTCATGAGTCGAATTAACTGGTTTCCTGGCCACATGCATAAAGCCCGCAAAGAGATTGCGGAGGTGATGGATGAGGTCGATGTTGTAATTGAAGTGTTGGATGCGCGTTTGCCGCGTTCGAGCGAAAACCCCTTGGTGGAAACGCTGCGCAAGGGTAAGCCAGTCCTTAAGTTGTTGAATAAGCAAGATTTAGCGGACCCGATGGTCACTGATGATTGGTTGGCGTATTTTAATGAGCAAGAGGGCATCAAGGCGATTAGTCTTGATCAGGGTGATCATGCGTTAATTAAGCGCATTAGCAGTTTGTGTAAGTCGTTGGTGCCTGCGCGTGCGAAGGCGGATCGGCCAGTACGTGCGATGATCATGGGGATTCCGAATGTGGGGAAGTCCACGTTGTTGAATGCGATGATGGGGCGTAAATTGGCGAAGGTTGGCAATGAGCCGGCGATTACGCGTCATCAGAAGCGTTATACGGTGCAGGATGGTATGGCGTTGTCGGATACGCCGGGCATTCTTTGGCCTAAGATTGAGGATATCGATTCGGGTTATCGTTTGGCGGTGAGTGGTGCTATTAAGGACACGGCCATTGAGCATGAGTTGGTGGCGGCGTTTGCAGCTGAGTTTATGGCGAACCATTATGCGGGTCGTTTGATGGGGCGTTATAAGATCACTGATTTGCCTGATACGGCGGATCAAATTTTGGATGAGATCGGTCGAAAGCGTGGTTGTTTGCGACCAGGAGGGGTGGTGGATCGCCATAAAGCCTCCGAAATTTTAATTAACGAAATGCGTGGCGGAAAACTGGGTCGTATCAGTTTTGAAACCCCCGCTGAGTGGCAAGAGAAAGAAGAAGCGGCACGATTGGCTGCACTTGAGGCCGCTGAAGAAAACACAGAAGGTAAACTATGACACGCGAAAAGAAACGACGCAGCGCAGTACATCAAGACGAGTTGGTTTTTACCCCTCGCAAGCAGGAGCGCTTGGCTGATCCAGAAAGTTACGAGAGTCGTCGCAGCAAAGCGATTAAAGAGCGTAAGAAGCAGGCTTCAGTGTATGAGAAGGCACGTTTAGAGGCTGAGAAAGAGGGGAAGGCGGCAGCGGCGGGTCGCCGTGGGGCGCATAATACGGGGCCATTGGCGGATAAGATTCGTCGTTTGAATCAGCAAAAACGTAAAGCCGCTGAGCGCGATGCGCAAGCGGCTTCGGATGAGTCTGCTAGCTAAGTACCTGCTGTATCCAGCGTGCCAATTCAGAGGGCGGTAAAGCCCCTGATAGGCGCGCGATTTCTTTTCCCTGCTTAAACATCACTAATGTCGGAATGCTGCGTATCCCAAAACGAGATCCCAGCATGGGTTCGGCTTCGGTATCGACTTTCACACAGCGTAATCCCGGTTCTTCATGTTTGGCGGCTTGTTCAAAGATCGGTGCAAATTGACGACAGGGGCCACACCAAGGTGCCCAGAAGTCGACGAGTACGGGTAAGTCTGCACTGATGTGTGCATCAAAATTCTGGCTGTTGAGATTTAAGGGCTTGCCTTCGAAGAGTGCTTGTTTGCAGGCGCCGCAGTTGGGTGCGTCGTTAAGACGTGAGGCGGGCAGTTTGTTTTTTCGATGGCAGTGGGGGCAGGTGACCACGTAGGCTTCAGACATAATGTTTCTCAAAATTTGTGGTTAAGACTCACCCTTGAATGGTGCGTTGGGTGTATTCATGTGCTCTGATATAGGGGTGATGTGGGAAATTACAAGGGTGGGGGTGGAAAGTCTTGCTCATTGGTGGGATGGATGTTGGGAGGTTTTGGAGCAGGGGTCCGAGGTGTGTCATCACCACTCCAGACACGGCGTGAATCCATCCCTGGAGCCTCACTGTCGCCATCCATGGCGACCGATGGTCTTGAGTGGCGACAACACACCTCTTCCGTTGAGCGCATCGGTGTTTTCTGGATTTTTGATTAGGGTGTGCTTAAATGCATTGGGGGTAGATGCTTGGCCTTTGGTATTGATCATATATTTTGTATGGTTATTTTTGATTAACTGTATTAGGATCAAGTGATTGATAGCGTTTTTTTAGGGATGGGTGTTTGATATTTTGTTGGGATATTTGGATGCTGTGATGGATCACGGGTAGGGCGGTAGCGTGGGTTTTTATAAAGCAACCCACGAAGATATAGGTTTTAGTAATACGGGGATTAGCAGACACCAATTGTTTAAAGTGTGCCTGAAAGATCCTGACGAAATGGATACAGCAAGCGCTTCTAGCAGGGTATTTCAGCGTGCGCCGACCTGCACTGACTGGATAAGACACCGAATAAATAGTCCAAAAGGTAAGCAAATTTATAGCCATCGAATGTCTGTTGTCGATCCTGTGTTCGGTAATATTGACCAATAAAGCACTCAGTCGTTTTATCTTACGAGGTAAAAATAAGGGGCAGTGGCGATTGTACTGTTTGGTGCATAATGTAGAGAAGTTAAAGCTTGTCGAGATTAGGTTTTTCAACAGGCTCGCTTGCTTTCAAAATGATTAACGGAATAATGCAATGTCGAAGAGTAGTTTTCCCGTAGCAGTCGCGATAACTCTTAGCCTGCTAGGGCTATTCGAGGTGGTTCTTAGGTGTATTTACATACCCGCTCCACACTCATGGACACTAGGCCTTCTGGAAGCAGCACAAGACCCAGGGAAATCGCTTTTTCACGTGATCGTGTTGCCGTCAGCTATCTATCTTTTATTGCGATACCTACAAGAAATAGACATTTCACAAGCATTTCAAATGCCACTAAAGAAGAGGCTAAATATATTGATAATTGTCTTGTTATCAATGGTGCCACCTATCTATGGCTATCAAGATACTCTTAAGCAGTTCTATCATGCTGCTCCAATGCCTTGGGATTTTTCAGACCAAACTCTGGCGAAAGAACTAATGAATATAAGAGTTGCCTCACTCGAAACGATAGCCAAAAATATTGTTGCTGGACACGCACAGTCGGACGTCGAGTACAAAAAGTATGATGCTGCACTATTGAATTATTTCGGAAGCAAAGACAAAAGCTTCTCCGAATACTGGGAGTTATCTAGTTTCCGTAAAAAATATGCTGATTTTTTAAGTGTCTTGGGTTTGTTCGGGGCATGCATGCTTCTCGGTAGTGTTGCTATTTCCGGTGGGATAAGAAACAGAATAGAAGCCGGGTTTATCGATAAGCTTTTACTCGCATATGGGGCTCTTGCTACTTGGATCCCAATGAGAATGTATTCGGATTGGCATGGGGGAATGGGGAACCCTGAAATATCTAATGATGGAATAGTTATCGCTGCTGTTCTTTTAGTCGTGATTGGTGCCCTGTTCATCATATTCCAGAAGCCAACTTTCCGAGTTGGTGTGACAGCTACGGGCATTACACTGCTTGCAACGATTGTTGGAGGTGTTGGTGCCATCAAACCCGAATGGTTCATCAAAATCGCAGGGGTATTCTATACTGCTCCAACGTTTATTCTTTTCTCAATTTACGTGACGATAGTGGTTTCTTTTTCTGGCCTAATTGTCTACATCGCAGAAAACGAAGAAACTAACAAGAGGCGATAACCTGTTGCAGGTTATCGCAGATTTGAAGAGTTACCTGCTTGATTCGAAAGCGTACTTTGGCATAGCTGAGGTACTGAACCCGCTGCGTGAGATAGATAAATTGATCAAGCGAAAATTGCGTTGCTATATCTGGCAACAATGGGGCCGAAGTGGGTATCGTAAACTACGTCGTTTAGGGGTAGATCGCTGGACGGCCTAGAACACGGCTAAATCGGATCATGGATCTTGGCGTTTAAGTAAAAGCCCTGCACTTTATTGACGAACAGATATTTTGCTCGCTTGGGGGCTGCCATCATTCACGGCATAAATGAGTATGAATAAATGGACGGCCGTGGTACGTGATCCGTATGCCCGGTGGTGTGTGAGTAGGGGGACTTATGAAATACCTCCTATTCAGATTAAGCGCTTTTCGCGACAAAGCAAATATATTCCGGAGACACGAATGAGGCAGCATTTCTACGCGTACCATGGCCCAAGCAATAATACTGATTTCGACCCATCTGGTGGGTATGGCGTGTCTCAGGAATATAAGCAAAAGCAAACTAAGGTGGGGGACTTAGTTTATGTTATTCAGAAAAGGCGCGAAAGAAATTATTATGAGTTGTGTGGGACATATAAGGTCGTTGGACATTATCACCAAGAAATGAGTAAGCGACCATACAGGGTTCGGCTCATAGAAGTGAATCCAATATCCCAGCGAATAGTAATAGACGAAGCAGAGTGCAGTCGTCGCCTACCGTTGCTGGATGGAGACGAGAGATGGAGCAATTTCCAGCGGCACTTTTGCCGCCAGGGCGTGTCTTTGCAGAGCCCTCTTAAGTCACAGGTCGTAGCCGTATTAGACGAGCTGATTTGCCAATATTCTGAAAGTGCTTTCGGCACTATTGTGGAGTTGGCAGAGATGGAGGCCAAATTCAGTGAAGAAGTAGATAAGGCTATCCTGAGCTCCTCTACTGAACGACTTAAAAGGCTTTCTCAAGCAAATCGATTGCCCTGCAGTGTAAGGGTCTCAACGAAGGTCTTCTTGAGAAACCCTGATGTCGTCGCTGAGGTGCTATATCGGGCACGTGGTGTATGTGAGAAATGCGGGGAAAAGGCACCGTTCAGTCGTCGTACGGACGGTTCGCCTTACTTGGAGGTTCATCATAAAGTCCGGCTTGCGGATGACGGAGAAGACACGTTAGATAATGCAATCGCTGTATGTCCTAATTGTCACAGAGAGTTGCATTTCGGGGTCTGAGTGTGCGCTTAACTATCGGCTCCAAGCGACTCGTAAAAGCGGCGCGAGTTTCTGAGTTTTTATAGGCGAACAAGATAGGTGAAGCATACTGTACTGGTCAACTAAAACCGGACACTTTTTTTAGCTCGTTTTCATAATCCACCGGCGTTTTGTCGCCATTGGCTGTGTGCAGTCTTTCCAAGTTGTAATATCGCATATATTCAGCGACATCTTTTTTCATATGTTCACGTGTTGGCTGCGGGATTTTAAGGAGCCAATCATGCTTAAGGCTTCCAAAGAAACGTTCCACGACAGCATTATCCCAACAGGCACCTACGTCACCCATACTGGCTCGCATCTGGTAGCTGTCCAGTATTTGCGGTAACGTCGACTCGTATACTGGGAGCCTCTATCACTCTGAAACACAAGCCCTGATGGCGGGTTTCTCAGATTATAGGCTTTCATCAATGCCTTGCTAACAAGATCTGCTGTCATGCGTTTATCAATATGCCATCCAACGATTCGGCGTGAATATAAGTCCATGACCACCGCTAAATACATCCAGCCTTCACCAGTGCGGCAATAGGTTACATCACCTGCCCATACTTGATTTGGCCCCGTAGGATTAAAGTTTTGGTTCAACAGGTTGTCTGCAACTGAATCACTGAAGTTACGCTTTGTAGTGACCTTATAAGCCACACGCTGTCGCACTCGATAGCGACCAATTTCAAAGCCTTCTTCACGAAGTTTTTTCATCATCTCTCGACTACCTAAGCTTGATCGGCTACGTTTGAATAGCTCTTTCATTCGCCGTCTGAGTGTTAACTCCTCCGCAGCAATTAGCTTGCCAGGGCGCTTGAGCCAGTCGTAATAAGCGGATTGGCTGACACCCATGCCTTTGCAAAGCATCGTGACTGGGTAATCAGCTGACTCGGCCAAGATGAAATCAAACTTTACTTCATTTCTTTCGCGAAGAAGGCTGAAGCCTTTTTTAATATCTCCTTTTCCATCAGCAGCTTACGATTTTCTTTGCGTAGTCTAATAAGCTCATCTCTTTCAGATTCGGAAAGTTGACTACCTGCTTGCTTAGCCTCAAACTTCTCTTTCCAGCGGTAGAGCATATTGGGATTGATACCTAGTGCTTTAGCCGCTTCGGGTACTGAATAACCCTGATCATTCACTAACGATACAGCCTCTTCTTTAAACTCAGTTGAGTACTGTTTGTAAGTTCGTTTCTGACTCATAATGACACCTCAATAGCTGACTGATATTGTCGCTAATTAAAGTGTCCAGTTCTATTAGACCAGTTCAATTTTCTTGTCATGCAGTTGAAGTCGTTTATCTTCAATATTCATCATTCAGTCATGACTTCTCTTAGGTGGAAGGCAGAAGGTTATGAATAAACCTAACAAAGCCATTAAATTCGCTCCCTGCGGTTGCCGGACACTCGTTCCTTGTGCCGTTTGTGGTGGGCGTTAAGCCTGTTCGTTCACAATCCAAATTGACGTAGCATGG
Source organism: Nitrincola nitratireducens (assembly GCF_000585235.1). Taxonomy (NCBI): domain Bacteria; kingdom Pseudomonadati; phylum Pseudomonadota; class Gammaproteobacteria; order Oceanospirillales; family Oceanospirillaceae; genus Nitrincola; species Nitrincola nitratireducens. The sequence continues at coordinate 24,036 of NZ_AONB01000007.1, forward strand.
AAGCCGTGCTACCGTTCTATCATGATTATTCATTTCAAAGATAAGGGCACCGAAGACATCTACAATGGAGTGGCTTCCAAGGCAGCCCGAAAGTTATGCCCACAGTCTTTGTGGCGAGTTGCTGTAAGAAAGCTCGAGTTATTGGACTCTGTTATTGATCGTGATGAGCTGAAAGTTCCTCCGGGTAACAGGTTGGAGGCTTTGTCTGGTGATAGAAAAGGGCAGCACAGCATTCGAGTGAACGATCAATACAGGATCTGCTTTAAGTGGACTGAAGCTGGGCCCGACGAAGTAGAGTTAACTGATTACCACTAGAGGTAAAATATGATCCGTATTCCCACACATAGACAGCCGATCCATCCCGGCGAAATGCTGCTAGAAGAGTTTTTGCATCCGATGCAGATTACACAGCGCGAGCTGGCAGATGCCATTCATGTTCCTTACCAAAGGGTTAATGAGCTGGTTAATCAGAAGCGTGGTATCACGCCAAGTACTGCACTTCGTTTGGGCCTGTTCTTTGATGTTTCGGCCGATTTCTGGCTCAACCTACAAATTAGATGGGATCTTTACAAGACACAGCAAGCAGAGCAGGACGATTTGGCTGAGATTCAAGATGTCACTCATTGGCGCAGATGGCTTAACAACTATGGCCCGTGCGATACGAAGTTGTGCAATGAAGTTTTCCGCTAAAGACTAGACGGAACCGCCCGTGTCACCGGGTGAATCTACGAGCCTGAATAAACTAGCGGCTCGGACAATGTAATGAAGCGTCTTCGGGCGCGGGGCGAAAATCGTGAGAGGCACGCCCTTTTGGTAGCCACAAGCTGGATGAATGATAGAGAGCGGGTATGGTGTAGATATCTGAATCTGTGGTAAAGGGCGTTAAGGTGAACAAGCGGAAGTGGCTATGGCGCTTGAACCAAAAGGTACAGGAAGCGGGAGTGGCGCTTTAGCTCTGCACGCTCTTGACCCATAAGCTTCCCGGTCGAGGGCAGGTACCTACCCCCTGCACGAAATGAACCTGCGTCCGACTGGTCTTACTGTCATCCAGACCAGATGTCAGACCTGAGTTGCCACCGGTTTAATAAATTAAAATGAAGTGCTCGACTAGAGATTTGCACTCCACTAAACACATAATACCGATTATTTTTGTTTAACTGATCATGGAGGGCTAATATTAAATGAAATCAAAACCATTTTTGCTAATTACAGTGCTTTGTGTGTTTTGCTTGATCTTAGGTACTAGTTACATTCTTGGCTTTAAAACATTATCTGTCACATCTGATTTGAGTTGCATGAGTATTTGTGGTTTAACCTTACTTTTCTCTCATTTCTTTGGCCTCCAAATAGGCAATTATATTGTTGGTCTTATCTGGTCAGTAATCGGTTTGTCTTTGTTTGCATTTGCATATCGTTTTTCTCGATAGCTTCACTTATCAGTAATTCCAAAGCGACCCTAATATTATTATCGAATCGTTTTGGATACTACCCGCACCGAAATGACATATTGGGCCGGAGGCCTCCTCCTGAAGAAATCGAATTTCAAAACCATCCAAACTCAAACGTTTAAACTACTCTAGTACCTTCGACACCTCACATTGCACCCCAATCCATTGAACCAAGGCAAGTATATGAGGATCTTCCATTCGAGTTTCAGAAATTCTTAACCAGTAACTGGCAGGTGACATTACCCTTTCGCAGGGGGCGATGAGTCGACCCGATTTCAAGTTATCCTGTACAAGTGAGAGGCGAGCCATTGCAACGCCGAGGCCTGCGGCGGCGGCTTCAATGGCCATATCAACACGGTTAAAGTAGTAATGATCCGCATTTTGAAGTGGCTGGATTTGCATTTGCGTAAGCCAAACGTTCCATTCGCTATGTCGATCAGCATTCGCCCAAGCTTCGGTATCATGGAGGAAGGCAATGTCTTGCCAAGCCTCTGCTGCTGTCCAATCCCGGTTGCCGCGATAATGGGGTGACATAACGGGAAGTAAATATTCATTCATCATAAACCTTACGTTATGTTCACTCGCTCGATGACTTGGGCTGTAGTCGATGGCGATATCGTAGTTTAAGGGTGCATCGTCTAAGACACTGAGCGCCGCGAGCACTTCGACCCTAATGAAAGGGTTAGTTCGATGAAACTCGGTTAAGCGAGGTATCAGCCAATGAAGTGCAAAGGAGGGCGTGGCTTTAAGGCGAATGATACGTTCGGTGTCCCGAGTCTTAACAGAGTCGACCGCAAGAGCGAGTGTGTTAAGCGGTTGAACAATGTTTGCGAATAGGGTTTCTCCGGTTGCTGTCATTTTGAGCGAGCGAGCATTGCGAACAAACAAAGGCGAACCTATTTCTTCTTCCAGCTTACGAATTTGTTGACTGATGGCCCCTGTGGTCACACAAAGCTCGTCAGCTGCGCGCGAAAAGCTCATTAAACGTCCCACCACCTCAAAAATTCTTAATGCGGTTAGGGTTCTGGCGCTTAACATTCAATTGGCTCCAAAAGTTCGAGAGTCATCAGTGTGTGTTGAGTTCTTCTTACAATATCCTTGTGTTTAGAAAAACTAAAGATAGGTTTAATAACTATCGTTTGATGGTCGCGTTAAATCAAGCAATACTTGGCGTATTAACTATCTAAATACAGGTCAGTATTCATGATTCACCTCTCAATAACCCAAGAACAACAAAGCCAGGTCAGGCAAGGACAACCATTACTCTGGCTAAACCCAAAGTATCAAGAGCCTTCGTCTGCACCTGCAAAGCCCGATGTTCTAGAGATGTATGAAGCGCAAGCACGTTTAGCGCGTTTTGTGCCTGTATTATGTCAGTTGTTTCCTGAGCTTGCTGTTAGCAGTGGGATTATTGAGTCTCCATTGTTATTGGCGCCTCATTTACATCAGGCAATAACGCCCATGGGGGCACGCACTTTGATTAAAGCCGATCATGGTTTGCCAGTCGCAGGCTCGATAAAAGCGCGAGGCGGTATTCATGAGGTGCTGTGTTTTGCTGAACAGTTGGCGCTAGATCATCAAGTTCTAAAAGATATCCATGACGATTATCAAAAAGTACTGCAGCCAGAGGTTCGGTCGCTTTTTGGTCAGTATGAAATAGCGGTGGGTAGCACGGGAAATCTTGGGCTTAGTATTGGCATTATTGGGGCGGCGCTTGGTTTTCAGGCCACCGTGCATATGTCGGTAGATGCAAAAGAGTGGAAAAAAGACCGTTTGCGTAAGCGGGGTGTGAAAGTGGTTGAGCACGATGCGGACTACGGCGCTGCAGTTGCAGCGGGACGAGCGGAGGCGGAGGCGAACCCGCGCAGTTATTTTGTGGATGATGAGAACTCGCCACGATTATTTATGGGATACGCAGTGGCCGCATTACGCTTAAAGGCACAGCTGGAGGAGCAACAGATTGCGGTTGACTCGGATCATCCTTTATTCGTCTATCTTCCAGCGGGTGTGGGTGGCGCGCCAGGTGGAATTACCTTTGGTTTGAAAGCGATGTTTGGTGAGCATGTGCATTGCTTTTTTGCTGAACCCGTTCAGGCTCCTTGCATGTTACTGGGTATGGCGGGTAGGCCAGGAGCGGAGCCAGTGAGCGTGTACGAGTTTGATTTAACGATTGATACTGAAGCGGATGGCTTAGCTGTAGGTCAGGCGTCTCAGTGGGTTTGTGATGCGATTCGAGACCAGTTGGCAGGGGTCTATACAGCGGAGGATGCCGCTTTGTACCAGCATTTACTGCAATTGAAAAAGCTGGAAAACATCGAGGTGGAGCCGTCAGCGGCGATTGGATGCTTAGGGCCTCAGATGCTGAATACGCCAGAGGGTAGGACATGGATTCGGGACCATCAATTGAATGATGTAATGGACAAGAGTACGCATTTGATTTGGACAACGGGTGGATCTTTTGTTCCGAAGGAGGAATATCAGGCGTTTATTGATAAAGCGATCCGTTGTGTTTGATGCTTGCAGAGCCATCCCTTATCCTAGGGTAGCGCTAGGTGTTGTGTCATCTTAATGCTGGGTGGTATATGGGCTTTTTGAATATTTCGCTAATGTTGGCTTTTGACAGGGGTGTTTAATCCTAGGGAAATGCTTGTGTGGTCAAACCGTATTTGAATTGGATTTGCCAAAAGTTAGGGCTTATCAATGTCATTGCACTTTGTGCCGAGCCCAGAGTGGAACCTCTTCAAATTTGGGTACGATAGTCCCGGAAGCAAAATTCTCGTGGGTATCAGGTCGCAGTCACATTAAGAGTTGGGTCAAGGAGTCAGGTTTTACATCCGATTTCTGTAGCAATTGTGGCTCACCGGTTCCCAATATGCTTCGAGGAATGCCTTATTACTGGGTTCCGGTTGGTGCGCTCATCGATGCCGCTTCTGTCGAGGTTATTGCGCATCTTTGTACAAGCTCAAAAGCGACTTGGGATTCGATTGCGGATAACGCGGTGCAGTATGCGGATCTACCCGATATAAAAACCTTTATTCATGAGTTAAATGCAGAGTGAGAAGCGAAGGGCGTTTTTATAAACGGATTGGGGTCTAGGATGAGCTATGTTTTTCTGGCATATATGCACCTTGTCACGGTTGTGCCTGCATTTTTGATAGGGACGTTTCTATTGTTAAACAGAAAAGGCACGTCGAAGCATAGAGCGCTAGGAAAGGTATATATGTTGCTCATGCTGTCAACTGCGTTCATTACGCTGTTTATGACCGCACAAATAGGCCCAACACTGTTGAATCATTTTGGTTTCATACATTTATTCAGTTTTGTGGTGCTCTATTCGGTACCTGCGGCATTTTTTGCGGCGCGTAAGAAGGATTACACAACGCATCAATACAATATGATTGGTGTCTATGTCGGCGGTATTCTGATTGCGGGTGGGTTTGCGTTCGCGCCGGGTCGGCTTTTGCATACTTGGTTATTCTAGAGTGGCGCTGTGTTTTGATTGTTTGCAAGAGTAGGGCGATGTCGCTGCTTTTGTAAACTTTGGTTGAACTTCCTGACTGTTAATTGTTAAAATTTCCGCTTTACAACAAGGAAGCCGTCGTTGCTTCATGGATGAACGTCACATTTCGCTGAGCCAAACGGCCATCAGCCTTGTTCTTCTATGAGCATCAGTCCTGCTAAACAGTAGGTTACATTGATGTTTTCACAAAAATATTCATGCGTTAATACTCCCTCATCCAATGAGGTCATGTTATGACCCCCTTTGTTAGCCATTGCTATGCCTCGCGAGGGGCGGAACAGGTGGGCCTGATTGCCGTAGCGCTTTGCTTGGAGCGAAAGGATTATGAGGTGCTGGTCATAGATGCCCTGAGTACGAAGGGGTGTCAGTTTTTCTGGTCCGATTCGGTGTTGCCGGCAGCCTCTTGGGTAAAGCAATATCCAGATCAAGCTGCATATGCTGCGGCATTGGTGCGCTCACTAAGTGATGGGCAGCAGCGTGTTGCGCTGGGTGTGATGACAAGGCTGGCGGGTTCGGGTGATGCGGCAGAGCAAGATAAAAACTGGCTTCAGATCGAAGAGCTCGGCTCCATCACTCCCTTGGATGCGCAATTCGGTGTTCATCCGAAGAAAAATGTCCCTGATGCACTGCGCGAGGCGCTGTTCGGTCACAGTGATCCGACTGAGGCCGATTCTGTCGAGTTTGGTGATGAAGTCCCGCCGCTGGTCACTTATGCAGTGCTAGATGCCGCCAAAATGCCTTATTTGCTAACCAGTTTGCTGGAAGACTCGGGTCTTCGGCATCAGTCTTTGTTTCAGGGTAAAGCACAAGAAGATCTGGCCGAGTACGCACCCTACTTAGTCGAGCTAGCCGAGGACAACGATTTTACTCGTCGTCTGTTTACTGGCCCTGATGGCGTGTGCGGGCTTTGGGACAAGGAACTGGGTGTTTTTCTGCGTTCGAGGGCTGGGTTTGATGCGGTACGTAAGCATCTGCGTAAATTTACAAAGGTGCAGGATGAAGATGGGAAGTGGTTTTATTTCAGGTTTTGGGAGGGGGCGTGCCTGCGTGGCTTTTGTGAAAGGCTTGATCATCAAATGGCCAGCAATATGTTATCGCTAAATGGCAGCCCAATAATCATCCTAGCTGCACTGCGCCAGAGTGTTTACAGATTAAGTCTGAAGTCTTTGGCGGAGGCTCGACCGTTCGTGTTGTCTGGAGCTTTGCTACAAGACCTGCGTCAAGCACGTGCAGAGGCTTTCCTATGCGAAACTCTGGCTTGGATGAAATCTCACTATGCTGATCTTCCGGCAGATGACGAAATAATGGCGTCGTTTAGGTGCGAATTGCCGTACCTTGAGAGCCATGCCATACGGTCTGCCTATGCTATGCGTTACGCTCTGGCCGGTTTTGTTTTGCTTGGAGCTCGATACGAACCCTTTGATGAGCAAATGCGGAAAACACTTGAACAAAGCGACCGCGATGATGCTAGACGTGCAGAGGACTTTTTACGGATGGTCCAGACACAAATAAGGTCAAGCCTATGACGACTCAAGAGATACTTCCTCCCAACGATGCTTCTCGACAGGATTTTGATGCGGTGGTCGCACCCTGTTCGGGCGAGCTCACGGTTTCACTCCATTATGGCAACGATGTGGATACCCTGCTGCCATATATGCGCGACAGCAAAGTGCTGATCGGGGGTGAAGTTACTGTGAAAATTTCTGGCCCGATTCGGCGAGAGGAGACTACAAACACCGGAGAAGTTACGTTTTCCAATATCCCGTGTGGACACTACATGATCGAAACTCTGTTTACGGGAACGGATGCGCTGGTGGAGAGAGCTTTGCTAGAGGTCGGTAGTAGGAGGTGGGCTTTTCGCAAGAAGGTGAAATCCTTTGACGGTAAAATGTCGATGAGGAGTGGAACCAACAAGTGCAATTTTTTTGTCTACGATATGATTGAGCAAGTGTATGGCAGCTCCCCAGCCTATACTTATGCGCGTCGGTTGAGTTGGCTTAGGGGGGATAATACGGTCCCGGCATTGGCGCGTCATTGGGCTGAAGAGGATAACTCCGAATCCGATCCAACACCTGAGTGGCACAACATCCAATTTCGGAACGGGCGCAATCCTGTATCGCCAGGATCAATTCTGGCGATTGAATCGGAAAGTGCTTTGGCATCCGGTCATGTTGGCATTATCGCATATCCAGAGAACGGTCAGGGTCTTGCGCAGGTGACCAACGCTTGTCATCACGCGATTGTGATTATGCAGGGCAGGACGATTTCGGCTAATAGAGATGAGGTAGTCAATAATCATTGGGGCTTCCGTACGAGTGAAAATGAGGGTCGACACAGCATAAATTATCCATCGGCAGGAATTGAAGTAAAGATTGAGGAGGACGAGTGAAAAAAAAGATACTTATCGTGCTTTTGATGGGATTGTTGATTTTCTTGTCTGGCATGCTATGGAACATAACACGAGATCACAGTATCAGGAAGGTAGAAATGGAATATGAAGAGTTTAAGGCCTTGGTAGAGGAGCATTTTTCAACGCGCTTTATGGATATTGACTTCCAGCCGGCAAGTACCGATTTTTTTCAGGAGATCAGGCAAAACCCCTCAGGGTGGAGTTTTCTGGTTAGACAGCTTGTCGCTGACCCAACGGTTGCAATCGGGGTTAAAGATGGAGCTTCTGCTGCCTTGCTTGACTTGCCGCCTGATCAATTGGCGGAGTTTTTAGAGTTTCTGCTGACATTGGCATATTCTGACCCAAACTATATAAAGATTGCTGAGGGGGTTGCATTTAACTCTTATCGAGGTGCGTTGCACATTCTTCCAGGCATGCTCCCAGATGGCAGTATCTTTGATCATTCACATCGCCCAGCGGTGCGGCGTGTATTGCAACGCTTGTGGGAGCATCCCGCCTATCCGCAAACGAGCCGTGAAGGCGATGACGATTTGACGGATCTCTTCAGAGGGCGGTGATAAAAGGCGCGAGCCTAGCCTGAATAGGTTCGCTATCGTCTTACGCACAGGCCGGATTTTGGCTGAAATCTATGTTCCTATCTTGTGGCTTTGCGGTTGCACTAGGGCGAGTAAGGCGGCTTATGGAATTGCATTGAATCTTCGCTCTTTGGAGAAAGAGCGGTCTCATTAGTCTGCCGATTACTGGCAATACTCCAGCTGAGCAACCTTGGGGCTTCATTGAACTTCAATCGCAAGAGGAATAATGCATGAAATGGCTTTGGGTCGCGGGAGCCTGTGTTGTTCTAGCGGCCGGTATTTATACATTCATACAGGAGATGCGCATGCACGAGTATTGTCGGGTTTATAGTCCGGAGAGTTGGGGGTGGGGGGATGCTGGAGATGCTGAAATGCGTGCCAACATCTGGCCCGAAGAAACGTCACGCACTATCCACGTGCGGCTCAAATTTCCTTTCAAAACACGTCCGGACGATATTGTACAAATTACGGGTCGCAGCCATTTTCTTTACGAAGGCCCTGACCCTGGCAATCAATTGTTGAAGCTTCACGCACCTATAAAACCTAGCTCATCACATCAATTAGTGTATTTGAGAGTAGTGTTGTTGCGGCGCTCCGAGATGAAGGCTTGTGTTTTCGAGAACCCAGAAAGTATTGATCTGGCGCAGACGCCGGAGGGGGCTGCATTTATACTCGAGATTCTCCCCACAACTTATGTACGGGAATACGATGAAATGGAGACGGCCGTGCGTCTGACTAGGCTTTAAAAATATTTTGGATTGATAGATTGCAGAGGGCATGAAATACATGCCTCTGCGCTCCAATGCGGAACTCTAGTTGGCTCGAAGCTGATACTGTTCTGCCTTGTCTACGCTACGGCCATCTATTAGTTGATAGTGAAGCAGTTGTGAAAATTGAGGAGGGCAAGTGAATAAAAAGATACTTATCGTGCTTGTGATGGGATTGTTGATTGTCCTGTCTGGCATGCTATGGAACATAACACGAGATCACAGTATCAGGAAGGTAGAGATGGAATATGAAGAGTTTAAGGTCTTGGCGGAGCAGCATTTTGATACAATATACTCGGATATTTGGTTCAGTCCACCAAGCACCGATTTTTTTCAGGAGATCAGGCAAAACCCTTCAGGGTGGAGCTTTCTGGTTCGACAGCTTGTCGCTGACCCATCGGTTGCACTTGGCGTAAAAGCAGGGGCCTCTGCTGCCATGCTTGACTTGCCGCCTGATCAACTGGCGGAATTTTTGGAGTTTCTGCTGACATTGGCATATTCCGATCAAAATATAATGCGTATCGCTAGTTCAGTTGCATTTAACAGCCTCCGAGGAGCGCAGGGTATTCTCCCAGGCATGCTCCCAGATGGCAGTATCTTTGATCATTCACATCGCCCAGCGGTGCGGCGTGTATTGCAACGCATGTGGGAGCATCCTGCTTTCCCGCAAACGATCCGCGAAGGTGATAACGATTTGACGGATCTCTTCAGAGGGCGGTGATAAAAGGCGCGAGCCGTTCGCTATCGTTTAACTCACGATTTTAGAAGCGAACCCTATCAAACATTAACAGGTATAGTTACGTAAGGCGAAAGATGTTATTCATATCTGGGAGTTAAAAATGGTCAAAAGATTAGTGTGTTTATGGATTTTACTTCTCTGCAGTACCGGACTTCATGCGACCGAGTTTGACTCGAACACTGTGTCAGTGAGGGTTGTAGGTTCGGGGCATGATATTATTTTAGTCAATGGGCTGGCCTCTGCACCTGAGGTGTGGGATACCACTGTCGATCAGCTTCAGTCCCGTTATAGAGTTCATATTGTGACGATCAAAGGCTTTGCCGTAAGCAAAGCACCGTCTTCAGTGCCTGAACATTATTTAGACGCTTTACGTGATGACCTCCTTGGCTATATTGAGCATGCTCGATTGGATTCACCGTCGCTGATCGGGCACTCAATGGGCGGGCTTTTGGCTTTAATGGTTGGCAGTGTCAATCCAGATGCCGTGAGTAAGGTTGTGGTGGTGGATGCGTTGCCTTTTTTTAGTTTGCTATTCAATGCCCAAGCGACGTCGGCACAAGTGGCTCCATTTGCGATGAGTTTAGAGCAGCAGTTTCTGGCAATGAGTGCAACGGAGTATGAAGCCTATGTCCGTCAGGCTGCAGGGGTAATGGTTAAGTCCACGGAGGGAGTTGAAAAAATTGTGACTTGGGCCAACACCACGAATCGTGCTATTTATGCTCAATTGTCCCGAGAGGTAATCGCCTATGATGCTAGAAATCTATTGGGTCAAATTACAGCTCCTGTCTATGTTCTGTTTGCCTATGACCAGACCATGCCAATAACGGCAGAGAAACTGGCGAGTCTTTATCAATCGGCTTACGCCCAAGCCAGTACAGCCAATCTAATGCAAATTGATGATGCCTATCACTTTATTATGTGGGATCAGCCAGAGGGTTTCTTGGCGTTTTTGGAAGGTGTTTTGTAGGCGGCTTGAGTTCGTCGGCGTATAGTGATTCACCGGATTGGTGATGGTGCAATTACCAATCAATCGTTCACAAGGGCAAGGTTTGAGGTTTAGGAGAGCATTTACGTGATAAGAGAAATGACCAAATCGGATTTCGAGGCATTCTGGCCTTGTTTTGAGACCGTTATTCAAGCGCAAGAAACCTATGCCTTCGATCCAAAAATGAGTTTCGAGGAGGCTTATGAGCTTTGGTGCATAATGCCAATGAAGACATTTGTGTTTGAAGAAAATCAACAGATACTGGGCTCTTACTATATTAAGCCGAACGCGATGGGGCCGGGTAATCATGTGTGCAATTGTGGCTATATGGTAACCGAAGCCGCGCGTGGCAAAGGGATTGCCAAACGGCTCTGTGAGCATTCTCAAGACCAAGCGATGACGTTAGGCTTTGAAGCTATGCAATTCAACGCAGTTGTTTCGAGCAATGAAGTGGCGGTACAGCTCTGGCAAAAATTGGGTTTTAAGATTATCGGAACAATTCCAAGAGCTTATCGCCATGGAAAATTGGGGCATGTTGATAGTTACATCATGTACAAAGCGTTACGGGCTTGAGTGGGATTAAATTTAGCAAAGCGGGTAGGGAGTCTGTGGCTACAATAATCCTGACATGATTTGTTTATATATGGTGCCGAACCCTAAAATACTGTGCTTTAATGTCAATGGGTGTGATGCAAGCAGGGACCCTCTGAACGTCGATGTTATAGGGCATTTTCTCTTAAAATAAGGAACGCAATGGAAAGGCCGACAAAGGAGCAGATCCGAGACTTACCTATTTATGACGGTCTTGGGCAGGACAACATCATCGTTGTGGCAAACAAGATAGATGCTGAACGTGCAGTAGCAGAGTTAAAAAAGCACGCTTGTGTAGGGTTCGACACAGAGAGTAAACCCTGTTTTAAAAAAGGGGAGGTGAGTGATGGGCCTCATTTGATCCAGCTCGCCACAGAAACTACAGCGTATTTATTCCCTACTAAATTTCATGAAAATATTACTGTTCTCGAAGGGGTGTTATCCGACCCTGAAATAAAGAAGGTGGGCTTTGGGTTAAAAGAAGACAAAAAGCTTCTTTTCCGAAAGTATGGAATAACATTAATCAACTCAGAAGAGTTGTCTTCAAAAGTGATGCGATATGTGAACGTAAAACAACACGTTGGTGCTAGAGTAGCGGTTGCGATGTTGTTTAATCAACGGCTCACTAAGAGCGCACAAAAATCAAACTGGGCAATATATCCGCTGAATGAGCATCAGATAAAATACGCAGCGAATGATGCACATTCAGCGTTAAGGGTGGAGCTGGAAATGGAAAAGCAGCATGAACAATTATAACTGTTTTGTTAGGAGAGGGGTTTGTATACGTTAGCAAGGGCAATTTTTCCTGCCGACTTAAAAGATGTGCTTGATTTGTATCATGAATATATTGATAGCACTTCAGTTGATCTTTCTTTTCAGGGTAATGACGAGGAGTTTGGCCAGTTGACTGAGAAGTACAGTGCTGACGAGTCCAAAATATTTTTGTTGAGAATAGGTGGGCATCCTGTTGGCTGCGCTGCATTTCGAAAGTTGGATGATGCTACATGTGAAATGAAGCGGGTGTATATTAGGCCAAGTGCTCGTGGCAGGCAGTTAGGTGCTAAGTTGGTTGAGAGAATATTGCATGAAGCGATCAGTAGCGGCTATAAGAAAATATGCCTTGATGTGCTGCCTGAGTTCAAGACTGCCTTGAGATTATATAAGTCGTATGGGTTCGTGCAACATCCACCTGTGACAAGTAATCCAGTTCCTGGGACAGAGTTCTTGGGATTGGATTTAGAGACTTTTTTGGGTGTTTAAGGTAATCAGCAGGTAATAAAGCCATCTGCGGTTAAAAGAGGAGTTTGTCATGTACAACAGTGTTCTTGAGTTCTGGTTTGAAGACATTGATCCAAAGATGTGGTGGGTTGCTGACTCGGACTTTGATGAGCAGATCAAAACGCGGTTTGGCGCGCTTCTGACGCAAGCATCGCAAGGTGAGCTGTACACATGGCGGAAAGAGGTGAAAGGGCGTCTAGCGGAAATTATTGTGTTAGATCAGTTTTCAAGAAACATTTACCGTAATACTCCGGCTGCGTTTTCACAAGATGCGATGGCATTGGTTCTAGCTCAGGAGGCAGTGGCTGCGGGTTTGCATGAGCAGCTTTCGGAAACAGAACGGGCCTTTTTGTTGCTTCCGTACATGCACAGTGAGTCGGCGCTTATTCATGTCGAGGCGGAGCGTTTGTACCGCGAGTATGCACCGGCTGAAAACTATCAATTCGAACTTAAGCATAAGGTGATCATCGATCGTTTTGGACGCTATCCGCATCGTAATCAGATCCTGGGCCGGGAATCTACGTCCGAAGAAATTGAGTTTTTGAAACAGCCGGGCTCGAGTTTTTGAGCCTAGTGATTGCCGACAGCATGAGGCAGCAGCACAGTCCCTAATACCCTTTCTGCAACAGACTGTCTTATCATGCGGAAAGGCTCGTTTTTATCTGATCAAGTGGGGCGTCCGGCATCTATGGCCTTGTCTTCGCTTTGCGCAGCCAAGGCCTATCATCTAGATCCGATTCAGCAGTTCCGTTTTTTTAGAATGATATTCATCTTCGGAAATGGCACCTGCGTCTCTGAGCTTGGCCAGTTTTTCAATCAGTTGCAGGATGTCATCCACTGAGGAAAAAGACGAGCTGTTCGGGGCATTTTTAGGCTATCGCCAACCATGAGTATTTGCCCAAGTAAAGTGCATGCTTTGTTCTTGGGCAAATAAGACTGTGGGGATTCGTTACGCCTTAACGCGTGCCTTGTACTCACCTGTACGGGTATCAATCGAGACAGAGTCGCCGATTTCACAGAAAGCAGATACTTGAATCTCAGTGCCGTTGGCAAGTTTTGCAGTTTTCATCACTTTACCTGAGGTGTCGCCACGAACAGCAGGCTCAGTGTAGACGATTTCACGAACAATCGTGTTAGGCAGGGTTACAGAGATAACTTTGCCTTCGTAGAATACAGCTTCGCAGACATCTTCCATGCCGTCGATGATGTAATCCATCACGCCTTCAAGGTCTTCTTTATCAATTTCGTACTGCTCGTAGTCTGTATCCATAAACACATAGCGAGGGTCTGCAAAGTAAGAGTAGGTGACTTCTTTGCGCTCAAGAATGATGTCATCAAACTTCTCATCGGCTTTGTACACAGACTCTGTCGCAATACCGGACAGTAGGTTTTTCAGTTTCATTTTAACAACTGCTGAGTTGCGGCCAGATTTACTGAATTCGGCTTTTAGGATGACCCAGGGTGAGCCGCTGATGCTGATAACGTTTCCAGCGCGCAGTTCTTGAGCTGTTTTCATGGTTGACTCTCAACGTAATGGATAAAATTGCGGGTTAATATAGCGGTTTTCTGGAAAAATGCACCAAATTTTCAACTAAATCAGCTTGTGAATTGAGTTGTTGGCACCAAGTGTGTGAGTGTTCATTCCAGATAGGCAGTAAGTCTAGTATTTCTTGCCATAAATGAGAAGCGCCTAAGTTTTGGTTCCAGGCAAAAAAAATCGATTTAATTGTTTGTTTTTCTTTATCTTTCAGGCGTTTTGTATAGAGGTCAAGAAATGCGTCCAGTTTTTCCAAATGCACATCGTCCTCCTGAGGGTAGATATGCCATATAAAAGGGCGAGCGGCCCATTGTGCCCGCACAAATGAATCCTCACCGCGCACAAAATTAATATCGCAACAAAACAGCAGGGTGTCGTAACTATCTTGAGGCAAGAAAGGAAGCCGTTGGAAACGAAGTTGACCCGATCTGTAGACTTCTCCTTCATGCATAGTATCGATCTTCAACCAACGCTCAACCGCTGGGCGTATTTTGCCATCGGGGATCAGGCAGAGAACCGTTCGATCACCCTGTTTCATTGAGTCAAGAAGATCGTGCAGTGCGCTGTTTTCGTATGAAAACAACGAAACAATCAAGCTGTTTTCATGAGGATGGACACCCCATTGGCTCAGGGCTTGTGTGCGTCTGTCAGCGTGCGATTGAAGTTGATCACGTTTGGATAAGAGCCCTTTTTCTCGCAGAAGCCCCCCCGTATTTTGACGAAACCCCGGAAAAAAGAATATTTTGTTGAGTGCAAATTGTGGGTGCATGGAGTTCAAGGTGTGATAGTCCTGAGTCCAGTCTTCAGCACTTAGATATTCAAGGTTGAACCATCGAGGTGGGCAGGGCCGTTGGCTCATGGCGACAACATAGGTGTCGGGAATATCGCAAGCAAACGCTTCGATTACCACGTCAGGGATATCGTCTGTTGTTATCAAAGGAAAAGCGTCTGGCCAGACGCGCACGTATACGCCCGCAAGATGCTGCTCGTCATCCAAACAGGCGTCTGGCCATATTTTTTTAAGGGCGCTTAGGTCGTCCAGCCAAAGACGCACGTGTATGCCGTGCTCCGCAGAGAGTTGGCGTGCAAAGCGCCAGCACACGCCGATATCACCAAAATTATCGATGACTCGGCAGAAGATGTCCCAACGCTCGCTGGTGGGCGGATTGCTCATGTGTGTCATGCTCGTCTGGCTATCTTAAGGCGCGAGTCGCTCTATTTTCCATTCTTCAGAAGGTGTACGGCGGTATTCAAAGCGGTCGTGCAATCGATCAGGCCGCCCCTGCCAAAACTCAATGGTATGCGGTACTATACGATACCCACCCCAAAAATCGGGCAGAGGAATCTGACCTGCACTGAATTTACGCTTCATTTCATCCAGTTTAATTTCTAAAAGGCTGCGCGAGCTGATGATAGAGCTTTGTGCCGATACCCAAGCGCCCAGCTGACTTCCACGCGGACGACTGGTGAAGTATTTCAGCGATTCTAACGTTGAGATTTTTTCGGCCCGGCCGCTGATTTCGACTTGACGCTCAAGTTCTTTCCAGAAAAAAAGTGTTGTCACTTCTGGGTTTGCATCGATCTGTTGGGCTTTTTGGCTTTGGTAGTTGGTAAAAAAGACAAAGCCCTTCTCATCAAATGACTTGAGCAGTACGGTGCGTAAGCTGGGTTTTCCTTCAAGGGATACGGTGGCAAGCTGCATGGCATTTACTTCGTGTATCTTTGCATCATTGGCTTGCATAAACCATTGTTCAAATTGCGTAAACGGGTCTGAAGCAAGGCTTTCCCGGGTTAGTCCTGCGCGGCAGTATTCGTTTCTTAGATCACCGATGTCCATGCTTTAACTCCAATAAGTGTGTAATAAAATAGATATTTTATTTAATCTTTCCAATGTGTTAGTGCCCATTCTTCTTGTGCCCTCTTATCCATGAAGCTCCAGGCCAATAGTCGGCTGATTTTTTGTCCTTGAGACATTGAAATAACCTGTGTCTGAACGGCACCGACACGTTGTAGCTGTTTTTTTAATAGCGGTATGTTTTTGTCTTTTGAGACTAAGCTGGTAAACCAGCATACCTGTGATTCGAAGCGGGCGCTTTGTTGGATCATGCGCATTAAAAATGCCAGTTCACCGCCTTCGCACCAGAGTTCTGTCGCTTGGCCACCAAAGTTAAGATGAGCTTTATGTGTGCCCTTTGGTTTTATATTTAGATTTCGCCATTTGCGCTGACTACCTGATTCGGCCTCCTGTTGAGATGCATGAAACGGAGGGTTGCACAGGGTTAGGCTAAAGCGATCTGAAGGCTGAATGACATTGGTAAAAATGTCGTCAGCTGAAGCGTTAAAACGGATCTGGATATGCTTGCTGATCGATCTATTTGATTGAACAATCAACTCTGCTGAGCGCGCAGCGATCACATCAATGTCGGTGCCAATAAACTGCCAGCCGTATGTACGTGCGCCAATGATGGGGTAGATACAATTTGCACCACAACCAATGTCCAGAACCTTAACACGTCGCCCCTGAGGAGGTATCTGTTGGTTGGAGCGCGCGAGCAAGTCTGCTGCATAGTGGATGTAGTCTACCCGCCCTGGAATGGGAGGCAGAGATAGCCATAGGGTATCTGCCAATATTTAATCTGATAATAATGGGCTAAGAGTGCTGCATTTAAACAGAGAACAGCTTTGTCATCTGTAAAATCGATAGTGGCATCACCCTTCGGATTGTCACGTATAAATGGGGCAAGAGCGGGGTGGCTGCTCGTAAGAGCTTGCAGGTTGTAACGCCCTTGATGCACATTGCGTGGATGCAATTGGGGGGCTTTGGATGTTGTCGTGGAACCTGATTTGGCCATTAAGAGATCGTTCTGTAAAAAAGTATATATTTTAACGGATTTTACTAAATAGGGGGTATTTTAAATTGCCTTTTGTTCGCATAATCAATGTGTCCTTTTGGGGAAGAGCCTAATCACGTTGGGGGCTTTGATTAATCTTAAAGGCTGTTTATACTCGAATTGCTTGCGCAGGTTCCTGAAAGGATGTTTGTAACATCTATACGATAGGATAATAAGAGAACTTTTTATGAATAGCCTGAGATGAAACGAGACAAATCCACTAAAACAGCGTTTCAAACCCCCGTTCTTTTGGGTATCCATTTAATAGTGGTAAGCGTTTTATATGTGGGTGCTGAGTGGTTGGGTATGTATTTGACTGCGCGCTATCCCAATCTTTACATTTCTATTAGCTTAGTCAAGGGTGCTTTTTTTGTCTTGGCTATGTCACTCATTATGTATTTTTCGTTGCGTCATTGGCAGCGGGAATCCAAAGCCGCGAAGCAACGCGATATCCAACAGCGTAAGCAGTTACGAGCATTGGATCAATTTCGTGAAAACGTGATCGATAATGCCTTGGTGTGGATCAATGTTCTTGATCCGCAATGGCGCATAACTGTTTGGAATAAAGCGGCTGAGCAGATAAGTGGGTACGGCCGTGAAGAGGTGCAAGGCGACCCAGCAATATGGGAATGGCTCTACCCTGAACCTGATTATCGTGCAGAAATCGGTGCTAAAGTCACCGAAATTCTTGAGCATGGCACTGAGGTGCAAGGGTTTGAAACTCGTATTCGTACCAAGTCTGGCGAAGAGAAAATCATCGCTTGGAATTCCCGTCGATTCTTCAATGATGATGGCGAAATGATGGGCTCTATTGCAATCGGCCAAGATATTACCGCACGTAAGCGAGCAGAACATGCCCTTGTTGAGCGTGAACGTCAGTTGGCAACGCTCATGTCGAATCTTCCGGGTATGGCCTATCGTTGCAGGAATGATAAGACATGGACGATGACATTTGTGAGTGATGGTTGTTCGTCATTAACGGGTTACTCGCCTTCTGTGTTTGTTGGATCTGCGAAAATGAACTTCACTGATATTACCCATCCTGAAGACCGCCAACGTTTGTGGGCTGAAGTGCAAGCCGCGCGTAAAGAAGAACGGCCATTTGCACTGGAGTATCGCATTCTTCGCCAAGATGGAACGGAGCGTTGGGTGTGGGAGCAAGGTCGCAATGTCATGGTTGATGGGGTCGATTGTATCGAGGGGCTTATTTTTGATATTACAGATCGTAAGAGCATGGAGTTGGAGTTGCAGCGCTTGGCTACGCACGATTCTCTGTCAGGGCTGTACAATCGCCATGAGCTCATGAGGCGCTTATATGAGGATGTGGCGCGTGCGGAGCGTTATGAGTGCGCTTTGTGTGTCTTGTTAATTGATATTGATAATTTCAAACAGGTGAATGATCAGTTTGGCCATCAAGCGGGGGATGAGGTGTTGTCTCGCTTTGGTACCATCCTTAACGATACGATTCGAACGGTTGATTATGCGGGTCGTTACGGAGGAGAAGAATTTGTTGCTGTGCTGCCTCAGACTCGCCTGCAGGAGGGAATCGAAATCGCAGAGCGGCTGCGTCGTTGTATCGAATCTGAGTGCTGGACGGATGCTGGCGGTAATTTAGGTACGATTACCATCAGCGTGGGTGTTGTGGCCTATCCCGATGTCACTGGGTCTGTAGAGGAGTTGATATTTGCTGCGGATCTAGCGCTTTATCGTGCCAAGCATAGTGGCCGTAATCAGGTGTGTATTGCGGCATAACTCTTACTCATAAAAACACGAAGGCGTTCGAATGAATCAACCAAACCCGATGGATGCTCACAAGTCTGAGCGACCCGATGTTACGGACACTCCCTTTGTTGAATTCACACTGACTCGCGGGGTGTTAACGGATAATGGCGCAACGCCATGGACGACCACGATTGGTGTAGGAACACCTCCTCAGCCTTTACGAATCATGTTGGATACAGGTACGGTCAATACCTGGGTGACAGCCAGCTCCTGTACAACCGAGGCTTGTCGATTGCATACGGCCTTCAATCCTGAGGCGTCCACGACCTTTGTTCCAGGACGGCAAGCGCCTACCAGTGTTTCCTTTGGCCCTTGGGGCAGTATGGGAGTTGTGATGGGTAATGATGTGTGTCACCTCAATTATGAACATGCCGGTCAGCGCAGCTTGGTTCCGTTTACAGAACCCATGAGTCTCTATTTAGCTGTGAGTTATGAAGGTCAGCAGTTTAGTGAATTGGATTGTGATGGTGGTTTTGCGATTCCATCGATCCCTTGCCAACAACCCAGTGCGTTGCTGGAAGAGTTGAAAAATCAGGGCTTGATTCGCCATGCAATTGCTTCATTTTGGTTTGATCCCGTTCGTGGTGAAGGGCGCTGTCTTCTCGGCGCCTTAGACCAAACCTTATATGAGCCTACCAGTGTCAATTGTTTAGCGCTTAAACCCTTGGAGGGTGAGCTAGGCTATTTGTGGAGTGTCTGCTTAGATCAGCTGCAGATTGGGCGTTGTTCTATCGGCAAAGAGATTGACTTTGTGTTAGATACCGGCTCGTCTGTATTTAAAGGTGGGCATGCGATTATTCATCGGATGATAGAAGCGATCACCGATGAGGGTCGTCGTCCAACGACGGTTACAAGTGAGGCGGATCTTTCGAGTTACCCAATGCTGGATCTGACACTTGGCGGTGTTTCGTATCGTTTGACGCCAAGACAGTATTTTATGCAGGTGGGCCCGGCTCAATGGGATCTAGGTGTGCAATATTTAGAAGGTCTACCAGATGAATTGTTAGTGGTCGGGTCGGTTTTTCTGGATACGGTATATTCAGCCTTTATGCTGGGCGATGGGGATCACGTTGAACCCTCGGTATTACTGGCCACCTCCATCCAATCTCAGGTCAGTATCAGTGGCGTTTGGGTCAATGAGTTTGGTTCTGTGATGGAGATAGGTCCACTGGAGGCGGATGGTACTTTTCGTGGACAGTATCGGTCGGATACAGGGGCGACAGGTGTATACCCCGTTATGGGGGTAGCCGATCCCGATCCAGTTGGCAATAGCATAGCCATCGCATTTACGGTCAATTGGCGAAGCCTTGAAGGACCGCCCGATCCCTCTTGGCATTGGGTGTCCGCTTTTTCAGGTTTAATGCAAATTCAGGATGGTGTGGAAGTCATTAATACACTGTATATGCTTCAACAGAACGCCACTGAGTCCGTGCAACCTTGGCAAGCGACAGCCATTTACTCCTCGACGTTCAAGCGTCGTCCTTAGTTTGAGTAGGGCTCTAGCTGCTGAGCGGGAGCCCCACGCCAATTAACACGAACAGACTGCCACACACTTGATTGAAGCGCTTTCCGCAGCGCCCTAGCCAGTTGGAAACACCTTTGGCGAATCCTGCAATAAAGAGTTCGACAAGGCATTCAATTAACACAAAGGTCAGCATCATAATTAAAAACTGTACCCAGAGATCGTTGTTTGGATTGATAAACTGGGGGAGAAATGCGCCAAAAAATAGGATGACTTTAGGGTTTGAGAGCGCCGCTAAAA
This sequence comes from Nitrincola nitratireducens, assembly GCF_000585235.1. Taxonomy (NCBI): domain Bacteria; kingdom Pseudomonadati; phylum Pseudomonadota; class Gammaproteobacteria; order Oceanospirillales; family Oceanospirillaceae; genus Nitrincola; species Nitrincola nitratireducens. Next base: position 44,321 of record NZ_AONB01000007.1, read on the forward strand.
AGCCTTGGCGTGCCATGTTCCAACCGCAGACACCGTCACTGGTCATGCCGGGCTGCCCGGGCGCGGGTGAGCGCCAGACTTGAATACCCAGCCAGACAAGATATAACCCGCCTACAATTTTCATGACCAGCAGCAGCTCCTCAGCCAGCGTTAGCAGAGACGCGATGCCAAACATTGAGAGTGCGATCACGCATGCAAAGCCAACAGCACCTCCTGCAATGGTTTTCAGTGTGCGTGTCGGTCCATGGATTGCGCCATGTGTTAGTGCCAGCAAGCTGTTGGGTCCTGGGGTCAACGATAGACCCAGTGTGGCGACAAGATAGATTAACCAGGTTTCCAGTGTCATGCAAAACTCCTGAGCGAGATGACTGTCCAATATGGCGCTCAGTATGCAGGCGACATTCAGCTTTATATGTGTAAAAATTAGACATTGTTTAGTGTTTTTTGGACAGGTGCTGCATGAAGCGCGCAGATGTTGGTTTTCTATTGTTACCGCTGCCAGGTTTTGCCTTGCTTCCATTCGGTGGATTTCTTGATAAGCTGCGTTTTTCGGCTGATGATGAAGACTTAAGTCAGCAGCGTTATTGTCGTTGGCAAGTACTTGGCTATGAAACAGGTACCAGTGTCGCCGCAAGCTGTGGGGTTGAAGTCAAAATTCAGACCACTCCAGAGCATTTGGATTGGTCTGCTTATCAGTATTTGGTAATCTTTGGTGCGCGAGAAACAGGTGCAAGTGCGGCGCTAGCGACGCATTACCGTGCGATATTACGCCAAGCCAACCAGCATGGATTGAGTTTGGTGAGTATTGATAATGCTTGCTTTTTATTGGCTCAGGCGGGTTTTTTGAAGAACCATCGAGTGGCGGTGCATTGGCGACATGCACGTGAATTTGCTATCTTGTTCCCCAATATTTCAATGAGCACGGAGCAGCTCTATCTGCTGGATGGTAAGCGGATCAGTTGTGCAGGTGGCAGTGCTGCAATTGATCTGGCGACCGAACTCTTGAGTCGACATTGTGGCCGCGAAAAAGCCCTGAAGGGGTTGGCCGATATGCTGGTCGACGAAACACGCGAAACGAGCCATCGTCTTAAGTCTCTGCATTCTGAACCGGATATCGGGCGGCACTTGAGTCGAGCCTTGGCACTGATGCGGCAGTTTCTTGGGGAGCCTATGCGTATTGAAGCTTTAGCGGCTCAGGTTGGAGTGGGCAGGCGACAATTGGATCGGCTGTTTATGGAGCATTTTGATGTGACGGCACGCAGCTATTGGCAAGAAATGCGCTTGAAACATCTCGCTTGGCGGTTACGCCACAGCCATCACTCTTTGTCTCGTTTGGCAGAGGAAGTGGGCATGACAGATGTGGGTTACATGAGCAAAGTGTTCAAAAACCACTTTGGCGTAACCCCAAAACAGTATAGAGGAGGTCTCCACTAAAAAGGCCTATCCTTTTTAGTAGGGTGATACATAGTTTTATGAGTCAGACAAAAATACTGAATTACCTCAGTGGCTACAGCCCACAAGTTCAGCAGCAGGCACTGGCGTTGTTGGATAACAATACATCCGGTGTTTGGTTGCAGAACAAGTATCCAAAAGTGCATGAGCTGGTGTCAGAAAGGGCGTTGTATGACTATGCTCAGGCCATTAAAAATCAGTTTATGCGCAGTTCAACGCCGATCAGCAAGGTGGTATATGATGATAAAATTCATATTATTAATAATGCCTTAGGTCTACATACCTACGTATCACGAGTGCAGGGCGCTAAATTGAAGTCGAAAAACGAGATTCGGATTTCTTCTTTATTTCGTAAAGTTCCGGAGCCATTTTTGCGGATGATTCTGGTCCATGAACTTGCGCACTTGCGTGAAAAAGAGCATGACAAGGCGTTTTACAAGCTCTGTTGTTATATGGAGCCCGACTACCATCAACTTGAATTTGATCTTCGTTTGTACCTGTGTCACCGAGATCGTTTTGGTGATTTATGGGGAAGATCAACGGATTAATTACACACACTTTGAGCTATCGTCATCGCTTTAATTGGCAATAAAGTCCAGCTAAATTGCACCTTGCAACTACATCGATCATTTCGGTTATACTGATCAGCAGATAATAGCTTAACGAAGAGGCTCTTTTGCTCGAAATTACTGAAAATATTCACTTAGCTGACTGGGAAATTGAATTCCAAGCGATTCGTGCCCAAGGAGCGGGTGGGCAAAACGTTAACAAGGTCGCGTCTGCCGTGCATTTACGCTTTGATATTCAGCGATCGTCTTTGCTGCCTATTTATAAAGAACGGTTGCTGAGCTATTCGGATCAGCGGATTACCCAAGATGGGGTGGTTGTGATCAAAGCTCAGCGCTTTCGTACTTTGGAAATGAACAAGGAGGATGCTCTGCAGCGGCTGAAAGAATTGATTCAGGAGGCCACTAAACCGGTTAAATTACGCCGAGCCACCAAACCCACCAAGGGCTCTCAGCGCCGCCGAGTAGATGAAAAAACTCAGCGTGGTAAAACGAAGACACTGCGTAATAAAGTGGATTTCTGATTGTGTTGCCAGAGCCTAAGACATTCGAGTAGAAAAATAAGCAGAGAGAAGAGCATCTTTCTGCATGGGTTTACCCGTATACGTATCAAATTGAACCGATGTGATAAAAACACATCAAACTTGAGAACGGCCTGTGATGCGCTTCATTTAAATTGATTCCAGTATTCACAGGATAAGAGGGTAAGTTTATGAAACGCTATGCGCTATTCATGTTCACGGCAATGGTCATGTTGCTGGCAGGATTCCACCTCAACGCATCCAACGCTGCCACTTCTAAATACGCACCCGATGATCCTACGTTGGCCATTGCTACCTTTGCAGGTGGGTGCTTTTGGTGCGTGGAGGAAGCCTTTGAAAAGGTACCTGGAGTAGTAGAGGCGGTATCCGGTTACAGCGGAGGGGATGAGGTTAATCCAACCTATCAGCAAGTGGCAGGTGGGCTGACGGGTCATACGGAGGCCGTGCAGGTCTTTTATGATCCCACAGTGATCACCTATGAAGGGCTTTTGCAGACGCTGTGGCGTACCGCTAACCCGACGGATGCTGAAGGTCAGTATGTTGATCGAGGTCAGCAATATCGCCCAGCCATTTTTTATCATAATGAAGCCCAAAAACACGCGGCAGATGCTGCGGTGATGGCACTGGAAGCATCAGGTCGATACGACAACCCCGTAGTCATTGAAATCGTCCCTTTCAAAGTTTTCTATGAAGCTGAAGAATACCACCAAGATTATTACAAGAAGAATCCACTACGGTATGCATTCTATACACGCAACTCAGGGCGTTACCAGTTCATCGATGCCGTTTGGGGGAGTGATAGAGCGGTGGATTACACGTTGTACCGTCCACAAAATATCGACGTACCTGACGCTGCCAATTCTCAGGCATCTCGCTCACAATCAATCCAAGCGGAGGGGTTTAATCCAGATACATTTGTAAAACCGAGCGACAGTGAGCTCAAGGCGCGTCTGACTGAGGAGCAGTATTACGTTACTCAAAAAGACGGTACGGAGCGTCCGTTCAGGAATCAATACAATGATGAGAAACGAGCCGGAATCTATGTCGATGTTGTGTCTGGAGAGCCTCTGTTTTCATCTCGTGACAAATATGACTCGGGCACTGGCTGGCCCAGCTTCACTCGACCTATTCATGCCGATTGGGTAGTGGAAAAAGAGGATAGAAGCTTTTTCTCAGTCCGGACCGAAGTGCGTAGCCGCTTTGCCGATTCACATTTGGGGCATGTATTCAATGATGGCCCAGCCCCCACGGGTTTACGTTATTGCATGAACTCCGCTGCGATGAGGTTTATCCCAATTGAGGAGATGGAAATGCAGGGATATGGTGCATTGATCAGTGAGGTGGAGTAGTCGCAATGAGTAACACATGCGGGTTATGACGGAATTTTAAGGCTTGGAAATACAAACATGAATTATGATGAGTTCAATCACTTTTGTGGTTCGTTTCCAGCGACTACCCACGTTGTGCAATGGGGAAACTCGCAGGTTTGGAAAGTCGGCGGCAAGGTGTTTGCTATTGGTGGATGGGGAAAGAACAAACAACCGGCGTTTACATTTAAAGTCTCAAGTTTGAATTTTGATCTTCTCAGCGAGTTAGATGGGTACATACCCGCGCCTTACTTTGCCAATCGTGGTATGAAATGGATCCAGCAAATAGGCACATCTAGTGAGTTGGACGAAGAGTTAAGATATTATTTGTCAGAATCTTATCGTATTGTGTCGCTCGGGCTGAGCAAGCGTAAACAAAAAGAATTAGGGTTGAGCCCTGAGTAAGCGTCGTGAATCTGTCTTATGAAAAAGGATTCAGGAAGGCTCTTATTTTGAAAGGAGTGTAAGGAATGAGTAAACGCCGTGGCCCGCTTTTTTTAAGCGGTATTTTGTCTGTATGTTTGATGCTCCCTTCGGTTTTGGTACAGGCTCAGGACGATGCCCTGATGACTGAACTCCAGCGCATAGAAAATGTGCTTGATGCACGGATCGGTTTCTCTGCGTATGATTCGGAGACAGGAGTGCGTTGGGAATACAATGCGGACCAACGGTTTGCTATGTCCAGTACTTTTAAAACATTAGCCTGTGCTGCCTTGCTTCAGCGTGTTGATAGCAATCAAGAGCAACTTGAAAGAACAGTCAGTTTTTCAAAATCCGATCTTGTGACTTACTCACCCATTACAGAGCAGCATGCCGATAATCGGGAAATGTCCCTTTTTGAGTTATGCGAAGCGACGATGACGACCAGTGATAATACGGCTGCAAATCTCATTTTACAGGCCATGGGTGGGCCAGGGGTCGTGACTGAGTTCGCGAGGGAAATCGGCGATAATGTCACGCGATTGGATCGCTGGGAAACAGAGCTGAATCAGGCGACTCCCGGTGATGATCGAGATACAACTACGCCCAATGCGATGGTGGCTAATCTTAAAGGGTTGCTGCTGGGTGATGTTTTGTCCCCTAACTCTAAAAGCCAATTGCGAGAGTGGCTCGTCGGAAATAAAGTGGCTGACGGCTTATTCAGAGCAAGTATGCCCGCAGAATGGATTATAGCCGATAGAACGGGAGCGGGTGGATTTGGGTCTAGAGCTATTACGGCGGTAATCTGGCCGCCAGAGCGCTTACCGATAGTGGTGGCATTTTACATAACAGAAACGACAGCGTCCTTTGAGGACAGAAACACTGCGATTGCTGAATTGGGACGTGTGATCAAAGACGTGGTTGAGGCCAAATGATATTGGATACGAGGTCGGGTACGTCCGGTATTGATCGGTTGCTTACAGGTACAGTGTTAGCCTATCTTTTATTGTAGAATTGCACATGTTTGTAGTGGAGTCGTCAATGTTTGAAGTGAAAGCAACCCAGCATGTTTTAGCCGTTAATGATGTCGAAATGACCGAGAGATACTTTCTCGACAAGCTTGGCTTTTCTGTACGATTTCGCGTAGAGGGCTGGTCATTTCTTAGCCTTGGCAGCTTTCATGTCATGCTTGGGCACTGCCCAGACGAAGTCCCAGCGCGCGATACACATGAGCATTCGTACTTTGCTTATGTGAACTGTGAGGGCATTGACGACATTTACCGTGATTATATGCAGCGCGGAGCCGAAATTTTTCAAGCCCTGTCCAATAAGCCTTGGGGCATGCGTGAGTTTGGTGTCGCGACACCAGAAGGTCATCGAATTATGTTTGGTGAAGACATAGACTCATTTTGAGTAGAAGAAGACTTTACTGGCGATATATCCATTTCCCTGTTCAACCTGTCACTCGTCGTGTCGGATAGGTAACTGCAAGGTGGTGGGTGATTTCGAATCACGTGTTATCAGGGGAAATACGATGAATAAAGTCGTTATCGTTACTGGCGGTGGTCGAGGAATTGGTGCGGCCACTGCGAAGTTGTTAGCATCAAGAGGGTATGCTGTCTGTGTCAATTACCGCTCAGATGCCAAAAGTGCCGAGGCTGTCGTTGCTGAGATTACGGCGCTTGGTGGTCAAGCGTTTTCGTACCAAGCTGATGTTTCCAAAGAAACTGACGTTGTAGCGTTATTCGATGTAACCGAAAAAACCTATGGCCATGCTACACATTTAGTGAATAACGCAGGCATTTTGTATCCTCAGTCGTGTCTTGCCGACATGGATGTTGAACGATTTAACAAAGTTATGTTATCTAATGTAACGAGCTGTTTTCTTTGCTCACGTGAATTTATCAATCGAAATAAATCGACAGGCGCTATCGTGAATGTATCATCTGTTGCTTCACGGACAGGCTCGCCCTTTGAGTATATTGATTATGCAGCCTCTAAAGGGGCGATGGATTCATTGACCAAAGGGTTGTCCTTGGAAGTTGCCGCTCAGGGTATTCGTGTAAATTCAGTAAGGCCCGGTTTTATTTATACCGATATGCATGCCGATGGCGGTGAGCCCAATCGGGTTGACCGCTTAGCGCCTCAAATACCATTGCAACGTGGTGGTACACCTGATGAAGTGGCAAATGCTATTGCTTGGTTATTATCAGATGAAGCATCCTATGTTACTGGATCCTTCATCGATCTGGCCGGAGGGAAATAGCTGGGGTTACACCAAGCAAACCCACTCCAGAACTTAATAGGGTGTTCTAGCTTTGGAGATACACTAAGTTGGAGATGAAATGTCCGAATATTTTGCTTTAGTGAAATGGGGTCGTGGTAAGGATGAACCCTTCGTCGACAATAAATATAGCCGTGGCCATGTATGGGAGTTTGATGGGGGTGTTACTGTACCTGCTTCATCGTCACCCCATGTAGTGCCTTTACCTTATTCGGTTGAAGCAAATGTTGATCCCGAGGAAGCGTTTATTGCCTCCTTGTCGAGTTGTCATATGCTTTTTTTTCTATCAATTGCAGCCAAAAAAGGCTATGTGGTGGAAAGCTATTCTGATGATGCTAAGGGTATCATGGAAAAAGATGGATCAGGGAAGATATCCATGACCAAGGTTACGCTCCGCCCGAAAGTAGAGTTTTCAGGGGATCGGATTCCCTCAAGAGATGATCTTGAAAAAATCCACCATCTTTCTCATGAACAATGCTTTATTGCTAACTCGGTAAAAACAGAGGTCAGCACAGAAATTATCACTTAACTAATAAGCCATGGTCAGAAGGTGTTTCTAGGGACAATCGACTGCTCACGAACGCTAGACCCATATTAAAAGGAGAGTATTACATGCTTGCAGTTCAGGCTAGAGATATGGCGGCCTATAATCGCTGGATGAACCAGCGGATGTATACCGTGTGTTCAGAGCTTTCTGATACTGAACGTAAAAAAGATACAGGCGCTTTTTTAACGTAGGATTATCAGTTAGGCCAAGAGGTCGTGATGAATATACTTGAAATAGTTGTTCTATTTGCCGTGATGGTAATGTTAGCACTGGTTCCTAGCACTAGTGTGGCCTTAGTTATTGCTCGTTCTTCAACCGCTGGATTTTTAAATGGTGCCGCTGTTTCAGTTGGCATCGTACTCGGAGATCTTATTTTCGTTTTTCTGGCCATTTTCGGAATGACGGCGCTGGCAGAAGTGATGGGTGGTTTTTTCCTGATTCTAAGATATATGGCTGGTGCATATCTAATCTGGTTTGGCATCAGCCTTTTGCGGTCGAAGGCTAGGGCGCAGGTTTCTGTCGGTCACTCAGCCTCGACATTGTCAACAAGTTTTCTGGCAGGTTTAATTCTGACACTTGGCGATGTAAAGGCCATTCTCTTCTACGCAAGTTTGTTTCCTGCTTTTGTTGATTTGACCACACTGAATACTTCAGACGTTATAGTGATTAGCCTTTTAACGGTGTTTGCAGTGGGTGGTGTAAAATTGTTCTATGCCTATTCTGCTAGCAAAATCGTATCCTTACCGGGTGTCCTAAAACGACAGAAAAAGGCGTACCCTGCTATGAAGATCGCATCGGGTGGTGTTCTGGTAGGTGCCGGTGTCTATCTTATAATGAAGACTTAATGTGCGACTTGAGATAGAGACGCATGTAGCACTGGCTTCCAGACACATAATGCTACTGCTCGTATCGCATTCTAAGAGGTTTAAAAGTGATAATTGATGCGGATTTTTCTACACTAACAAGTGACTAACCTTAGGAAATAACCTGTCCTACAGGCAGCTTCATATTTTTATCAAATAGTCCTAACATTGACCTGAGGAATATCGTTTGGCTGTAGGGTGTTCTTGACAACTTTGCGGAAGTGTATCATTATTAGAACACAACTCAGCCCTGTACGCAGAGATTTAGTTCTCTGGCTGTTAGGGTGAAAAAACCGGCCTAGTGTCGGTTTTTTCGCATTCAAGGATTAGAATTTGTGCGAACAGCATTTTTTATCGATGGTTATAACCTTTTCTATGGTCTTTTAGCTGGTACGGGATACAAGTGGCTTGATCTTCCTAGTCTGCTGTCATCTGTTGCACGAATAGAAAATCCAGCATTTGAGCCCATATCTTTTCATTATTTTACCTCGCCAGTACAGCCTAAACTTTCGACACGTGGAATCCAGTCAAAAGAGGCCCAAGATACGTACATCAGAGCGCTCAAAGCAAAGGGGGTTGAGGTAATCCTAGGACGACATCGACTAGATCCAGCTAAAGCTCCACGATTTGTTGATAGAAATACGCCTCCATCTCGTCAGGATCAAGTTGATATATGGAGACTCGAAGAAAAAGAAACGGATGTCAATATTGCTATTAGTATGTACCGAATGGCAGCAAAGCAAACAGTTCTTCCTATTGAAGAACGTATACGTCACATGGTTCTTGTATCAGGTGATACGGATATGCAGCCTGCATTAAAAGCGATCCGTGAAGACTTTCCTGATATGCATATTGGAGTTATTCTCCCTCATCGTGAAAATATTCCGCGTTGTGTTCCAGGGTCGCTCAATAACTACGCACACTGGCTTCGACGTCATATCAAGTTTTCTGAGTTGCAAGATAACCAGTTTCCGACTAGAGTTCCCACAAATAAAAAACCCGCTACAAAACCTGTTTATTGGTAACGACAGGGGCGGTTCGATGGCTCTGCTAATCAAGCGTATGATTGGTGTTCTAATAACAAGATTCGTTATGCTGTTGAGTCTCCAAAAAATAAGAATGAGGACGGTTGCCTACATGGAGCAAAGGAGTCAACACGATAAGCCTAAGCAACTGCTTACCACATTCAGGGCCTGCATCTTATGGAAAAATTAATAGACGCAGCAAAAGTCGCGCTGCAAGAGAGGGATCAGCTACCTTTCTCGGTTTACTCATCCGTCAAGGAGCAGCGGATCGTCAATGTTCCTATCATAAAGCCATTATTAATTTGTGTGCTGAATGGATGTAAAAAGCTTGGGAGTCAGCAGGAAATAACCTGTCCAACAGGCAGCTTCATATTTTTATCAAATAGTCCTAACATTGACTTGAGGAATATCTCTCAAGGCAATGAGTATTTTGCTCTAGTAATTGAATTTGACTATAGTGATTTTGATTGTTTTAGTTACCAAGGACCCAGTACAGAAACCTACTTTCAAGGTCGTATTGATTCAACTTTAGAAAATACTCTGCAGCAGTTTATCGAGTGGTCCACCTTTATGCCATCCAGTTTTTGGGCGCTTCGAAAAAAGGAGATGCTTCAAGTCATTTATCATCTGGGTTATAAGCAGGTAAGTACCATAATAGAACCGCCGAGCCTTAGTCATAAGCTACATAATATTATTAGTGCTCATGTTTCTAGTGATTTGAGTGTGGAAACTCTGACGGAAAAGCTCGCTATGAGTGAATCAACTTTACGCAGAAAACTAAATGCAGAAGGAACCAGTCTTCAGGTCATTAAAGATAGAGTTAAGTTAGGCTATGGTCTTCATTTGGTTCAAACCAGCCTTGATCCAATTGGACGGATTGCAGAGAGATGTGGCTATCAGTCCCAATCGCGTTTTACTGAAAAGTTTAAACACCTTTTTGGGATCACTCCGACAGACCTGCGAAAAACAAAGGTGCACGATTAGGGCGAATAAATGACGGTTTTCGTGCTATTTCGATGAGGGGGGTAGGCAATACTATAAGTGCTCTTACTTCACGAGTTATGGAGACTCTTATGAAACGCAACGAAAACAAACAGGCCATCTGCTTTTTAGCCTTGTTATTGTCAGGTACTGCATTGGCTGATTCATTTACTCTGTCCAGTGCTGATATAACGCACGGCGAGTTTATGAGCAAGGCCCAAGAGTATCAGGGTTTTGGTTGTGAAGGAGGCAATCTATCACCACAGCTTTCTTGGTCTGGTGCACCTGAAGGCACAGAGGCCTTTGCGATTACAGCCTACGATCCAGACGCGCCGACAGGAAGTGGTTGGTGGCATTGGCAAATAATTAATATTCCTAAAAATACGACAGAGTTACCTGCTGGAGCGGGGGATTTGAGTAAAAACCTGTTCCCTGAAGGCAGTGTCCAAATCAGCAACGACTATGGTGTCACTGGCTTCGGCGGCGCGTGCCCTCCACAAGGGCACGGGGTACACCGTTATCAATTTACGATACATGCCTTGTCCACAATGCTCGAACTTCCTGAAAATGCGTCGGGTGCGTTAACGGGTTATATGATCAATGCACATTCTTTGGCCTCAAGCACGATCGAGGCTTTATATAAGCGCGATTAACATTTAATACATCTCGTTAATTTAGCTTTCCTTCTGGGCAATAGTGCTAATCGATTGACATGTCTAGCACTATTCGCCTTGATCGCGTGACACATTTGCATCGAGTGTTTACGCATCTCGGATTCGGCTTGCCCGGTAAGCCCCTAATCCGATGAGTAACATTCCTAATACCGCCGCAAGGCTCAGTGACTCGCCCAATAAAGGAATTGCAGCTAAACCTGTTAAGACTGGTGTGAGAGCACCAATGGCTGAGGTGTTTTCAGCCCCAATGCGGTTGATTGCAAAACCATATGAAAAACCTGCCAGTAAACCTGCCAGAAGAGCCTGTGTGACTAACTGAGTCGCAATTTCTTGTGAGGAAGCGGTGGTAATACCTGTTTCATACCAGCCCATAAGTGCAAGAAACGCGAGCACACCACAGGATAAACAACAGAGTAAACCCGCTGCAGCAAGAGGTGGAAGTCCTGCAACTCGTAAACTAACTGTAAATAAAGCCCAGCAAAAGCTTGCACCCAACAAGAGTAGGTCACCTTTGAGTACTTGCAGGTCGCCTTGATATAACGAGTGACTCATTAACACGGCCACTCCAAGGGCCACCCAACTCAGCCCCCAAAAGCGAGCGGGGTGTAAGGGTTGTTTATAAATTAACACCGCCATTGCCGTGACAAACAAGGGAAAGGTGCCGGGAATCAATAAACCCGCATGAGCTGCAGGTGCGTATTGAAGCCCCGTTGAACTTAGGTAAAAGAAAGGTACACCAGCACCAACCAGCATGCCAAGCAGATACCTGAAACGCGTATTGCGAATCTTTTCACGATGACGCCAAACAAAGGGCAACAAGACCAAGGCTGGCACTAAATAACGCATCACGGCTAAGTCAAACGAGGTGAGTTGTCCCGACGCGGATAAACGCACCGAAATCAACCAGCCTGACCAGATAGACACCGTGACCAGGGCAGCCAATACGCCCATGTAAAAGTCTTTTCCTTGTGTCAGGACGCGATAATCAGCGGAAGGTTTGGATGGAGTTGATGCGCTCATTGAATAACACCTTACTAAAATGAGCCTGTATTATGATGCTAACATGCAGCGCATGTCCTTGCGAATTGATCTATCGAAATTCAGTTTTATGGCATAAAATGCCAATTATTTTTCTATTTTTAATGATAAATGCCATTTTTGAAAACTGAGGCTTTTTTGATGAAACTGGATGGGCTGGATTATCGAATTCTGGATCAGTTACAAGCGAATGGGCGTCTAACGAATGTAGAGCTGTCCGACAAGGTGAATTTATCCCCCTCGCCGTGTTTGCGTCGTGTTAAGCAATTGGAAGAAGAGGGCGTTATTCTAGGGTATCGCGCATCACTTAATCGCGTTGCGCTGGATTTAGGCATGACCGTGTTTGTTGACCTACGTTTAGGCCATCATGGTGATCAAGCCAGTAGCCAGTTTGAAGCGTCTGTACTGGCCATGCCAAACGTGATCAGTTGCTACTTAGTCTCCGGTACCGCAGATTATCGGCTTGAGGTCGTGGTTAAAGATCTACAGCATTACGAGCTTTTGCTTCGACAAATACAAATGCTGCCGTTTGTGAAAGACATTCACAGCAACTTTGTCATACGTGCGGTAAAAGGTGAGTCTCCCTTACCTTTAAATACTCCGACCTGAGCCAGGATGAACCCCGCGTAAGTGTGATGAGCACTTCTCTGTGGAGCCTTGTGTTTGGTCTGAACTCAAGCCGGCAAGGATCTCGCATGCATCTATATTTTTTTCGGTCACACAACGTTGCCTTAAACTCTCTAGCGTGTCTTTGAGCAAGGTAAGTGAGGCGATACGCTCCGTCACATGCGAAATATGTTCATCCAATAATCGGTTGACCTGATCGCAGCGCATGTCAGGCTGATCCTTGTAACGTAAGAGTTGACGGATTTCCGCTAAACTCATATCAAGATTACGACAGTTACGAATAAACAAAGCGCGCTCAAGATGACTGTCTTGATACCAACGGTAATTATTGTCACCTCGATAGGGGGCGGGAAGCAGCCCTTCTTTCTCCCAATAACGCAGAGTTTCTACTGGGCACTCAATCCGTTTAGCAAGTTGACCAATGCTGAGCATATTTTCTCCTCGGGCTTGACCCTGAAGTAACTTTAGGGTTTTTACTATAGTGATAAAACCCAAGGAGATCCAGAAATGTCGAACTGTTGCGGCTCATCAGCCTGTTCTAGTAATCAAACAGCAAGCCATGCGCTTGCGCAAGTCAGCCCCATACCCTATGTCAAACTGTCATTCGCGGGTGGTGCTGCTTTGCTAGCGGAAGTGATTGAATGGACATTGCCGGGATGGGGCTGGATCAGTCTTATGTTGGCGTTGGTGGCGATTGCGTTGTGTGGAACAGAGGTACTCAAGCGAGGTTGGCTGTCGCTCCTTAAACTCGACTTAACCATTAATGCTTTAATGAGCTTAGCGGTCACTTGCGCACTGTTGATTGGCCATTGGGCGGAAGCCGCAATGGTGTTAGTGCTGTTTACCTTGGCTGAGTGGATTGAAGAAAAGTCAGTTGAACGTGCTCGCCATGCGATTCAGAGCGTATTGTCTCTGGCACCGGATACCGCTCGGGTCTTGATGGAGGATGGACACTGGCAGAGCCTTCCGGTGACACAGGTAAAAATTGGTCAGCGTGTACAGGTGCAGCCAGGTGAGAGAATTGGTTTGGATGGCCGCATTTTGAAGGGGCACACGTTTATTAACCAAGCCGCGATCACGGGTGAGAGTCTGGCGGTTGAAAAACAATTGGGCGATTCGGTGTATGCAGGAACCTTGAATGAAACCGAGTTGTTTGAGTTTCAAGTGACAGCTGAGGCGTCGAATACGACGCTGGCACGAATTATTAAGCGTGTAGAGGAGGCGCAAGCGGATAAGGCTCCTACACAACGTCTGGTTGATCAGTTTGCGCGTATCTATACCCCGATTATCTTTTTCATCGCCTTGGCGACGGCGCTCGTACCGCCTGTTTTGTTCGGGGGAGCCTTTTTGGATTGGCTTTACAGAGCACTTGTTTTATTAGTCATTGCCTGTCCTTGTGCGTTGGTTATTTCTACGCCTGTTACGATTGTCAGCGGCCTTGCCAGAGCAGCGCGCTTAGGGATTTTGATTAAAGGCGGGAGTCATTTAGAGGCAGGCAGTCGGCTCAATCGCGTGGCATTTGATAAAACCGGAACCCTGACACAGGGACAGCCAGAGCTAAGATCCTTTAAAAACCTCAGCGGGATGCCAGATGAAGACGTGCTGCGGCTAGCTTCTAGTATCGCTCAGCATTCAAGCCACCCTGTTTCAAAAACGCTGACGTTGGCGCATGTCGGTGAACGCTTGACGGTAGAGTCCCTGATTGCATTGCCAGGCCAAGGTCTTCAAGTGGCACTTAACTCGCATCGATATGGTTTGGGCAATGACCGTCTAGCGCACGCCATGAATGTGCCCCTAGAAGCCTATACTGCCGATGTTGCAAGGATCGAATCCCAAGGTGAATCCTGTGTATTACTAATAGAAGATGCTCGTGTTTTGGGACTGTTTGGAGTCGCTGATCCGTTGAAGCCCAATAGTCAGGAGGCCATTAACGCCTTACATGCGCTGGGTCTGAGTACCCTTATGCTCAGTGGAGACAATCTTAATACGGCGAGGTCTATCGCGCAGGAGGTGGGCATAACCGATGTTCAAGCCAACTTGATGCCAGAGGACAAACTCGAAGCCATTAAAAACATCATGAAGGAAGGGCATCAGGTTGCAATGGTCGGTGATGGCATTAATGACGCCCCTGCATTGGCTCAGGCAAATTTGGGGTTGGCGATGGGCGCGGCAGGAACGGATACGGCCATTGAAACGGCGGATATAGCCCTGATGGATGATGACCCTCGTAAAATCGCCACCTATATTCGTTTGTCGAGATTCTGCATGCGATTGCTCAAGCAAAATATTGCGTTGGCCATTGGGATAAAATGTATCTTCATACTCTTGGCTTTTTTGGGACAGGCGAGCATGTGGATGGCGGTCTTTGCCGATATGGGAGTGAGCTTACTCGTGGTCGCCAATGGCTTACGTGCGTTGAAATTCAAGCAATTGGCGTCGTGATTTAAAAATAATCGTCCAAACGCGCCAAGGTAAAAAACCAATAATAAAAAGCTCAACTAGGTAAGTGAGTTGAATTTCGTAGTTGAGCATCCAATCAAATAAATAGGCGTGAAAGGTTTCCAGGTTAGGCCAAATCATGATAAGGATTAAAATTGAGGCCGCGAAGGGCCAGCGCATAATGTCAAAACGTTGCTGAATATCACCGGAGAGGCCGAGGTACGCGCGAATGAACAGCCAGCCCAAGAGTAGAAGGCATAAAACTGTTGGGAGGATTGATAACACGGCCAAGAAAATACCAGTGGTGAGCATGGTAATGATTTGATTTAAGTAAGTGCTGAGTAGGCTGCCGTATTCAAACCAAGCCGAACTCGCCAGGATTGCTGGAAGTGTTGAATTGAAGCTCAGTAGAGTGTGTTGAGGCACTAGATTGATCAGCAATACCCAAAGTAAACAGCACATGCAAAGCACTAATCCGTGCCAGCGCAGATCCCAAGGGTTTTTGATGGCTAGAGTGTCAGGATAGCGGGTTACTCGCCACAGGTACACAGCAAAGGTGATTAATCCAAGTACGATTGGCCATTTTAAACCAAAATAGCAAAGCGCTAGAAACGTCGGTATGCTGACCAATCCAACGGCCACAAGCGTTATGCCGTCGAGGGCACGAACTAAGCTCTCGAACAGACCCTTCCGAAAGGGTGTTTGGAGAGGCTCCTGTTGTCTTTGCTTAATCTGATCAAATAAAGACGTTTGATCAGTCAGTTCAGAGATGCGTGTTGTGTTTTTTGGGGTTGATGATGCCGAGTCCTGACGGTGTGTAATTTGAGCGTGGGTCGATTTGATCAAAAAACCACCGTAGATAGCCACTCCGATTGAAAACAGCAGAAGATAAACCGACGTGTCAAAACGCATGATCACGAATGGAGTGAGTAGTAAGCTTGCACCAAAAAGGTAGCCAATGGCTGGAAATCGACTTGATAAAACAGGCAATACAATCAGAAGAACAAACAGCCAAACCCAAAGTATCTCAAATGTGAAATAGGCTGTGATGCAAAGTAGCAGTATGGAAGAGGTGGCCGTTTTGACTTCTAATGATGATGCCATGTTCACTCCTTGAATCTCAGTCATGGGCTCTTGTCACTGCGTTAAGGGTTGGATAAGGTGCCGATTCACCCATTCGCATTGACATCAATTAATCTTCGCTAAATTAACCAAAACTTGAGTTGAATTCTATAGATCATTACGCTTAAGTGCTCTTTTTTAATTAACTGATCTACTTGGAGTTGTAAATGGCAGGTTTGCCTAGTGTTAGACGCATGGTGTTGCAGGACTTGGTCTCGGTCGTTGAGATTCAAGCGATGTGTTATACAGAAGTGGTTCTTGAATCTATCGAGTCTTTGGCTTCAAAGTTGGCGGTCTCTCCAGAGACTTGCTTTGTTGCATGTGAGGGAGAGAAGGTTGTTGGCTATCTATTGGCCTTACCCTGGACATCATCAGCCCCACCTGAGTTAAATCGAGTCAATGATCAAGCTTGTAAAGAACCTGATTGTGTTTATTTACACGATTTAGCCGTCAGCCCATATGCGCGTAAAACAGGCGCAGGGCAATTACTGGTGCGGCAGTTTTTAACCACGTCGGAAGAATTTGGATTCTCGCGGGCAACGCTTACAGCGGTTCAAGGCTCTCAGGCCTATTGGCAGCGTTATGGATTTTGTCCAGTGACACCGAGCGATACATTAAAGCGCAAGCTAGCAAGTTACGGTGAAGAGGCCGTCTTTATGAAATACGGTGACTAACCACTGCTCAGGCTCAGCTCTGGGAATGCCGCGATCAGAGTCACCTGCCTGATGCGACATCATGTCACACGTAATGTTCCTGCTTTTCCCATAAAATTTATCGGTATTTAATATCTAATGTAGTTTTTTCTAATCATGAGGGTCTTCTGGACCCTTAGGATTAGAAAAGGCGTTGAAGTGGATATACCACTCTTTGGGAAATAACATGCGTGTGAACATAAAAGAGCTGATTGTAAAACCGACATCCTTATCCTGCGCGATTGCTTGTATTCTATTCAGTCAGACAGGAGGTGCTAATCCAGTGCATGCGGATACCCGATTGGAGGTTACTAAACCTTTACCGCTAAACATGGATGCCGCTATCAGGCAAAGTCCAGCCAACATCGAAATGCTACGATCAATTACCAATGACACCGCCAGTTTACTTAGGGATATTCCGGGTGTGAGCCTATACGGGGCGGGTGGTGTATCGAGTTTACCTTCTATTCGTGGTTTGGCCGATGATCGATTACGAGTCAAAGTGGATGGAATGGATTTGATTGCTGCATGTCCGAATCACATGAATCCACCACTTTCGTATGTTGAGCCAAGCAATATTAGCCTGTTAAAAGTCTACGCTGGGATCACTCCCGTCAGTGTAGGAGGCGATAGTATTGGTGGTACGATTATCGCTGAGCGTGCCGTACCTGAATTTGCATCCTCTGGAGAGGAGTCTAGGGTTAAAGGAGAGCTTGGTGCCTTTTATCGAAGCAATAACAATGCATTAGGCGGAAATCTTAAAGCCAGTTATGCAACTGAACAAATCAACATTCAATACGATGGAGCGTGGAGTCAAGCAGACAACTACAAAGCGGGAGGCGCATTTAAAGACTTCACTGGCACGGATCGTCCAGGCCACACCCTGCGTTTAGATGAGGTCGGTTCGACAGCCTATGAAACGCAGAATCATGCACTCGGTATCGCAATACAAGCCGGTGATAATCTCTTTGACACTCGCTTCAGTTATCAGGAGATGCCAGAACAGCTCTTTCCGAATCAGCGCATGGATTTACTGAAAAACACTCAAAAGCTGGTGAATCTTGGGTGGAGACGTGATTTTAATTGGGGATTAATGGAAGCGCGCGTATACCATGAAAGGGTTGACCATTTTATGGATTTTGGTGCAGATAAGCGTTTTTGGTATGGAACCCTCTCTGGGCCAGGAAACCCTTGTGACCCAATACGTTTCCATGGAGATCCAGCGGGTACCTGTGCAGCCGGAATGCCCATGTATTCGGAAAGTGACAATACAGGCGTTAGTTTAAAAGGCGATATTGAGCTGACAAACACTCGCTTGCTACGAGTTGGGTCTGATCTGCAACGTTACCGTTTGGATGATTATTGGACCGCTTCGGGCGGTGGTATGGGGCCGAATACCTTTCTAAACATCAATAATGGGCAGCGTGATCGAACCGCCGTGTTTGCTGAAGTAGAGCAACAGCACAGTGAACGTTGGAGCAGCCTGTCAGGGATTCGGTATGAGCATGTTCGTATGAATGCTGATGCCGTGCAGGGATATGCAGCAGCGAATATGCCTGGCAATCAGCTAGCAGAATCTACGGCTTTCAACGCACAGTCGCGTAAACAAACCGATCATAATATCGATTTAGCACTGTTGGCACGTTATCGTCACAGTGACACCCTAGACATTGAGTTAGGGCTTGCACGTAAAGTACGCTCGCCTAATGTGTACGAACGCTATACTTGGTCAAGTTGGCCGATGGCGGCAACTATGAACAATTTTGTGGGAGATGGCAACGGCTACATAGGCGATGTGAATCTTAAACCCGAAACGGCGTATACAGTATCCGCAACCTTTGATTGGCATGCTCCTGACCGTCGTTGGAATATCAGTGCGACGCCTTTCTATACCCATGTTGATGATTATATCGATGCCATCAAACGGTCTAGCTGGGGAGCCGATCAATTTAATGTTTTGCAGTTTACCAATCAGTCGGCTCGTTTATACGGTGTTGATTTAGCCATGGGTTTGCCCTTGATGTCTAATGATTGGGGGCAATGGGGGCTTAATACAGTGCTCAATTACACGGATGGTAAGAATCGAGACAGTGGTGACAGCCTTTACAATATCATGCCTTTAAATGCTCGCTTCACTTTACGTCATCAAAAGAATAATTGGGACAATGCTATGGAGTTAATCCTGGTAGATGATAGGCGGAAGGTATCAGGGGTTCGTAATGAGGTAACGACCTCCGGTTATCATTTGGTCAATGTGCGTGCAAGTCACAGTTGGAAGCAAGTGCGTTTGGATTTTGGTGTAGAAAACCTGTTTGACCGCAATTACAGCCTACCGACAGGTGGGGCATACATGGGACAAGGTCGAACAATGGCCATCAATGGTATTCCATGGGGCATAGCCGTTCCAGGGATGGGGCGTTCAGCGTATGTCGGCGTGAAGCTAACATTCTAATCATTCACTCGTAACCTTACCCAGACAAGCGTTGATCTGGGTAAGGTGGGTGGGTGTCTCAAACGTCAGATAAGGCTTTCGAGGGGATCTCCAGAAACTGTAAGGGTTGACCCATGGGTTTCCCCACCAATGCTTCATCGATCATCACGCCTTGCCCATGGATGACCGTGTGAATCGGCCAGCCAGTGACGTCCATGCCATCATAAGGTGTCCATCCGCTATGACTGGCAATCCAGTTATGTTCAATTCTACGCTTAGCCGATAGGTCGACTAGGGTTAGATCGGCATCATAGCCTAAAGCGATGCGTCCTTTTCCGGCAATACCAAAAATGCGCGCAGGGCCTGCGCTGGTTAAATCGACCAAGCGTTGCAGTGTTAGGTGACCGGAATTTACATGATTCAGCATAGTGGGGAGTAGGGTTTGTACTCCTGTCATTCCACTGGGGGATTGTGGGTAGGGTTGCGCTTTTTCGTCTAGGGTATGAGGTGCATGGTCGCTGCCAATGACATCGACAAGTCCGTTGCGAAGGGCTTCCCATAAAGCGTCTTGATGGCGCTTCTCACGCACAGGAGGATTCATCTGTGCCAAACTGCCCAGTTGCTCATAGCATTCGGGTGCACATAGGGTGAGATGGTGGGGTGTCACCTCGACACTGACATAGCGTTTGTGCCTCGCTAAGAAGCGCATTTCCTCTGCTGTTGAAACATGCAACAGGTGCAGCCGACGCCCTGTGTTAGCAGCTAAATTAACAATCCGCTGAGTTGCTTTAAGCGCACTTTCAACATCGCGCCAGATCGTATGATCACGAACGTCCTGACTGGCTTCAACGATTGCTTTTCGCTCACGCAAACGCGCTTCATCCTCTGCATGGACGGCCATGCGTCGATGGCCATTTGCTAAAATACGTCGTAACACTGTGTCATCATCGGTCAGCAAATCGCCGAAAGAACTCCCCATAAACACTTTGATTCCTGCGCATCCAGGTATTTTTTCTAAGGTGTGAAGCTGATCAGCATTCACCGCAGAGCCGCCCATATAAAAGGCATAATTACACCAAGCACGTCCTTTGGCAGCGTCGAGCTTTGCGTGTAAGTCATCTGCCAAAGCGTGAGTGGGTTCGTATTCGGCATTTCGAAAATACCTGTGACTCCACCCAGTACAGCGCCTCGTGTACCTGTTTCCAGATCTTCTTTGTGGGTCAGACCGGGCTCACGAAAATGCACTTGGCTATCGATAACACCGGGGAGTATATGCAACCCTCGCGCATCAAGTTCAGTATCCGCTGTCCAGGTTCCGGCCAGCGCACCGAGTGCCACGATGGTGCCTTCGATACAGGCAATATCAAGTTGTTCAGCCCCACTGGGGGTTATGGCGATGCCGCCTTTGATCAGCAGGTCGGCGTGTTGTTGCGTTAGTCGTTTATCGAGCGTTAATTTTGGTGGCATACGGTGCTCAACCTCCGGTTGATTGAGTGATAAGGGGGCACCTTCAAGCTGGCATCGTCCAGGCCACGGCATCATGAGGGTGAAGGCTTTCTAAATGGCGTACATGAACCTGGGGTTCCGTGTAAGCGAAAAGGGCCGCTTCTATGCGGCGTGCGGCGTCTTCCACGAACATCAGATTTTGGCCATTGAGCGCAGCAAACTCTTGTTCATCGGCTCTCTTGACGGCTGTTTGTACAGGAGTGCCAACAGCGTGTTCAATGCATTCTATGAGTTTTAAAGCGCCCAGCATCTCAGCATCAGAGGGTAAACTAACCGTCACTTCGGCTTCACTTCGCTGACTGTGAGGCGTAGCAAGACTGGCAAATTGCTGAAGCCAAGATGCTACGACTGATGGCTCTACTTGAGCGGTACGGCCAAATTCCTGAAGGAAGGCGTTTGCTATAAGTTGGCGTGATAATGCTGCAGAGCAAGGGCAGGTCGATGAGTAGTCAACCCTTACTCTAAGCTGGCAGTGAAAGGTTCCATCGATCAACTCAGCATCGATACGTAGAGGGTAAGACTTCCATCCGGATAGGCCTTGTGTAACCAGTGCGGGTCGGCGCACTAGGAGATCAACGTTCAGACGCAATCTAGCGCTCTGGGTGTGGCAATCGTGATGGCTATCGATCATTGCTTCAAGCAGTTCGTGTAAACGAGCGGGTGAAAGCGCCATCCCATGACTGAGCTTGTCCAGTAATTGATAGAGTCTGGACATATGAATGCCCTTTATGTGGGGTGTCGGTAAGTTAACCTGTACGTCGGCACGTGCATGAAGCTCTCGCCGATAACCGACTTCCTCAAGAGTGACAGGAATATCAATGGATTGCATACCCACCCACTGCAAAGGGCGTAACGTGGGTGCTATGTCGGTTAATGAAACATCAGGAAGTGGCGCATTCATCTAGGGTGTCCCGTTTAGGCATTTAACTGATCGCTAAGTTATCGTATGTCTTCATTTTTGTCTTGTTGCTAATGATAATGCATTATCATTAATGAATTGACAAGAATTATGTATAGCTGTCAGTATTCTGTTGCTGTGTGCTTGCTTGGTATTTTGGTCAGTAGCTTTGAAAATAAATGAGTGAAAATCTATGGAACGAAAAACGCGTCAATATGAAGCCATCCTTGACGTGATTGCGACAGCCGGGCGTCCGTTGCTCGCCCAGGAAGTTCTGGACTTAGCAACGTGTCATGTGCCCAGTCTGTCACTTGCGACGGTATACCGAAATCTCAAAGCCCTTCAGAGCGAAGGCCGGATTAAGAGTGTGGTGCTGCCGGGCCAGAATCCACGCTACGAGCTTGAAGTGCACACACATCATCATTATTTTCAGTGTAGACAATGTGAGCG
Source organism: Nitrincola nitratireducens (assembly GCF_000585235.1). Classification (NCBI taxonomy): domain Bacteria; kingdom Pseudomonadati; phylum Pseudomonadota; class Gammaproteobacteria; order Oceanospirillales; family Oceanospirillaceae; genus Nitrincola; species Nitrincola nitratireducens. The sequence continues at coordinate 66,245 of NZ_AONB01000007.1, forward strand.
TGTGTTTGATGTTGATGCATGTCCCGGTAATTTACAGATGATGGCACCCTCAGGGTTTAGGGTGGAAGATCACGAAATTATTTTATATGGGTGTTGCAAAGAGTGTGGGGATGGTCGTTGAGCGTTGTGATTTTAGCCCACCTAGACTTCAAGTGGGCTAAATTGAATACCTTACGCGATAATATGCGCGCCTGCGTCCACATAAATCGTTTGACCTGTCATCCCTGATGACCCTTTGGCGCAGAGAAAAGCCGTTAGGGCTCCGACTTCATCAATCGTCACCGTCCGACCCAGAGGTGCTTTGTGCGCGTCTGCCTCAAGTAGATGACTAAAGTTGCTGATACCGGAAGCCGCTCGAGTCATTATCGGGCCCGGTGAAACTGCGAAAACACGAATTCCCTTAGGCCCTAGATCGTATGCCATATAACGCACTGAAGATTCGAGCGCCGCTTTCACAATCCCCATCACGCCATAATCATGTACCACTCGCTCTGCTCCTAAATAGGACATCGTAATCAAAGCGCCGCCGTGTGCCATCAGTGGCTCAAGGGCTTTGCCCATCCGCAGAAAACTGTGACACGAAATGTTCATGGCTAAATTAAAGCCATCCTCGGAGGAATCAATCACACGACCGTGTAAATCATCGGCTTTGCAAAAGGCCATGGAGTGGATAGCAAAATCAATCTCGCCAAAAGCGTCCCGACATTTAGCCACTACCGTCTCTAAACTTTCTGGCTCGGTTACATCCAGTTTTAGAAAATCTGTGGCTCCCAGTGCTGCCGCAAGGGGTCTAGTATACTGCGCTGTTTTTTCATTTTGATACGTGATAATAATTTCACCACCTAGTTCGACAATCGCCTTGGCGACGGCATAGGCGATTGACTTATCATTGGCAATGCCCGTAATCAGTCCTTTTTTGCCTGCTAGCGAAAGAAAGGGAGGCGTTACATAGCTGTTCATATTTATTCCTGAGAGTAGGGTCATATAAAAATTCGTCAATATGCATACATTAGCGGAGGAATATGACGTTCAGATGGCGTTGTGATGGCATTCGCGGTTTCATTCAGTAGGGCCAGAGGCACTTCCTTCGGTCGCTTACTGAGGCTTACTTAGCGAGGTTATTAACCGCTGCCAAGTCGAGTAGCTCCTTGCGAGTTGACTTGGGGCACTACCTCGACACTATGGATTTTTATCGAATGCAATTAAGCGACGATGTTTGTTACTGACTCTGATTCGGCGGCAGCTGGGACAGGGGCTAAAGGTTGAGTGTGATCAGGCAGTTCAAGTCGTTAGTTCATACCCTGCGCACTGTCAATTATGTGGTCATGAGCCAGTGACCTGTTTAGGTGAGTGTGTTGCTAAACAGCAGAAATGTGGCTATAAAGTTCATTAAAGCCACAAAGTAAATAAGCTTTAAGGGATTGAGATCGAGTAGCACGATAGTGCTGGTTCGAATGAAAGGCGCTAACGCCACGGAACCTCCACCGATCATAAAAAGCATTAAGTGCTGAGCGGCGTTCAACAGGTAGTTATAGATGTGGCTGAGTCGCTGTATAACCGTTTATTTGTTATGTGTTGCACTAGACTTCAGTTCGAGTTAACCATATGAGAGTATATTATTTTACAAGTAGTCGTTGGGGGCTTAGCAATTTAAAAAATAAACATATAAAAGTGTCGAGAATTAATAACTTAAATGACCCTTTTGATTGTTTTGTCCGTATATTGAACGGCTGGCGTGATGATTTTACATATTTAAGAGAGCAATGGAACGAAGAACTGGGTATGATATGCTTCAGTAGAGATTATAGAAACCCAGTACAATGGTCACATTATGCAGACAGACATCAAGGTATAGCTCTCGGATTTGATGTGGATGATAAGATTCTAAATGATGTCGAGTATAGAGAAGAGCCTTATATTGTTTTTTTTTTCAAGCCATGGAGGAACTGATGATGAATGGCGAAAAGTAAAGTTTGCAAGGTGCTGCAAGTTCATAGATTGGAGTTATGAAAAGGAAAGTAGAGTGTTCTTTGATCTAAATAGCCTTGATGAGAATAATGATTTACACTTTAAAAATTTTGACAGCACTATCGAGTTAAAAGAAATTATCCTCGGTATAAGCTGTGGAGTTACAGACAAAGAAATTATAGAAGCAGCGCGTGATTTTAACGGTGTTGAAATTAGAAGAGCAGCAATTTCTGAAGATTCTTATGAGGTTCATAAGGCAATATTTATTGATAACTTGTGAATATTCACATAACAACACATCCTGAGGTGGACAACAGCGATGATTTACGTTGAAGGCGCATAGTTTAAGAGCGGTGAATTGCGCTTTTTCAGGCTTTCAAGGTAGGTGCTCTCATTGTAAGCGTTTTTGTTTGCCAGCAGCGGAAAGCGATTCTGATACACTTAAATGCCAGTGCTCGAATCGCCATATTATGTGATTTAGCACGGCTAATTTGTTGGTAATAGTAGGCCCTCGCCCAAAATGAAAAGCGTACGCTTTGGCCAGCCCATTCAACAAAGGTCTGTTGTGTGAATTTTGGGCAGCTATAACGCCAGTAGTCCATGATTTCTTACTGCCCTGTGCTCGCAATTTGCCGCAGCTGCAGACGTTCAGGCTGTAGAAAAACCTCTCCATCTATGCCTTGATAAGACTTTCAGGAAACGGAGGTTCTGGGATGGCAAAGTTCAAGCATTCTGACTACAACCAGATGTTGATAGTGGATTGAGCGGATAAGGCGGTGGAAATCAGAATGCCCTTGCTATTAAATGAGGCTCTGCAAGCCAATTGCCGAAGGTCTGCATAAGTTAAAGCCATCAAGGCAGGATAAAGAACTGATTGTTGATTAAAGTCAGCAATTGAAAATGAACAATATACAGCGATCTCTGGTAGAAAAACGTGTCGAGATTAGGTTTTTCTACAGGCTCGTTAGCTGTAAAAAGGACTATCTAATGGAATCTCTGTCAAAACTGATTACAGCGTTGTCTTCTTTAGCGTGGCCAGCGATATTCGGCTTTTTTCTGTACAAGTTTCATAAGCCAATCAAAACGCTTATCGAATCTGCCCGAGGGCGGAAATTCACGATCAAAGTTGCCGGTAACGAGTTAACGATGGAGGAAGCGTCTGAGCAACAGAGGAAAATCGTCAATGATGTGCAATCGCGATTGGCGGCAATCGAAAAACACTTGGAGAGAAAGGAGGAAATATCACTAAACACTGAGCACAGCCTGTTGCCAGAAGTAAGCGCATTTTGTGGGTTGATGATACGCCTAAGAACAATAGCTACCTTGTAGCATCGTTGCAAGAAATGGGGCATATCGTAGATATCGCGCTCGATACCGAAGAGGGCATTAGAAAATTCGAAGAAAGTCCATACGATATTGTCATCTCAGATATGGATAGGCCTGAAGATAAGAAAGCTGGTATCACGTTGGCTAGGACTATTCAAACAATACGAAGTGACGTCCCATATTTCATTTTCTGCGGTGGATGGGCGGCAAAAAATTTGCGTGAGGAATCCTTGTCGGCGGGTGTTACCGAGATCACGTCATCTGGGACAACCTTGCTTAGCCGCCTTCCTCTGGAAAATGGTAGCTAACAAGTCAATTAACTTCGCGCCTTCGGTGCCGGACGCTGAAAAGTTGCGCCGGTTATTGAGGCGTGTGTGTCGGGCATGACACGTAACTAGAGAGGTGAAAGTCCTCTTGCCTGATGTTCGCAGAGCCGAAGGCTAGGAAAAGGGCAAGGGTGTTGCCGCGAGGCAGGTGCTGACGGATGCCCAATCCAAAATGACGGGATGATGTACACGAACCAGATCTGAGGTGTGATACAGCTGGGGCGAGCGGGCACGTGACCGCAAAGCCTTCCATCTGCGATTAGGCTGTATTTCATAAATCTGGCATCTACGTCAGGAAAGCTACGTGTCTTACCCTGAGAGATCTGCATGATGTTGAAGGAACAGCTGACAAAGGGGCAACTGTGCGTGATCCGTATGCGCAGTGGTGTGGGAGGAGAGGCGCCGTGAGGCGTCTCCCTATCCAGATTGCATCAAAAAATCAGTTGACCGGGTGTGATCCATTGGATTATAGTTTGTGTTATGCAAACTATCGTAGAGCTACCAGAATTTCAAAAGCGAGTTTCGAGCTTGCTCAAAGAAGATGAAAGGGCGAGTATCATAAATTACTTAGCTACGCACCCGCAATCAGGCGATCTTATGCAAGGCACTGGTGGTATTAGGAAGTTACGGTGGTCTGCACAAGGAAGAGGTAAAAGCGGTGGTGTTCGGGTGATTTATTATTATCACAATGGTGCTATACCTCTTTTTCTTCTTACCGTTTTTGGTAAAGGTGAAAAGGCAAACCTCAGTAAAGCTGAGCGCAATGACCTCGCTAAATTCACAAGTTTACTTCTGCAAAATTATGGTGGTTCAAATGACTAGCGCATTCTCAAGTATTAAGCAGGGCCTCCAAGAGGCCATTGATTATTCTGGTGGTAAAGTAAAAAGTGCGATTGTACATGAGTTCAGTCCACTAGATGTAAAGCAAGTTCGAGCTCAAGTAGGTATGTCGCAAAGCGAGTTTGCTTCAGCTTTCGGTATAAGTGTCAGTACTCTTCGTCACTGGGAAAGAGGGGATCGTAAACCTCAAGGACCAGCTTTAGTTCTTCTAAATGTAGTTTCTAAAGAACCGGAAACTGTGCTCAGAGCCTTGGCATCATAAAAATGCTAACCAACAGCTCCACCGGACAAACTTTAGCCGTCATCTTTTATGTACAAAGATGAATAAAAGCCGCCACCCAAAGTTTGCGCGGTGAGCTGAGCGTTGAGACTGTCGGATTAGCCCCATAGCCCTTGGCTTATGTGACAGATGAAGGCTAATCCGTTAACTAAACCTTACCTCAGAGGTGGCAAGGGATGGCGCGGTATAAACACTACGATTACAACCAAACCAAGATGATACCTCTGCGGTTTTCGGATTAGATCGAACCTAGTACGTTTGAATACTATTTGAATCATGTCGTGGATAATGATTTAGATTTCAGCGTGTTTGAATCTCGCTATCGAAATGACGGCAACGGCGCACCAGCCTATGATCCGGCCATTCTGCTGAAGGTTGTGTTATTTTCTTGTTTCAGGGTAAATAAATATTAGAATAAATGACGGGCTGTTGATGCTGGGGATTTTGATTTCAAAATGTCTAATCCGACAGGCTCGTTAGCTTCCTAAAGGCGAGCAATAAACTAGCTTAAACTTGCCCTAATATCTGAAATGGTGATAAATAGCTTATTTTCTGCATCTTGAAACGCTTTAAAACCATAGCGCTCATAGAAGTGTTTAGCACCATCTTTTGCGTCAACAATAACGACTGGAAATGCCACACTATCACTAGCTGCCAGTAGTTTTCGTAGAGCATCGATAAGTAACCATTCGCCAAATCCTTTACCTTTATAGCGTTCATCGATAGCTAAGCGAGCAATGAGTCCGCCAGAAGTTGATGACTGATACTTTTTCTGTAACTTATCGGGCAATGCTTTTAGGTCAATGGGTGTCATTGTTAAAGTATAAAAGCCGATGATAAGTGATGTGTTTTTTTCATCCTCTAAAACAAATGTTCGAGTATTGTCTTTTTTAGCTTGCTGACTAGCCATGACTTTCAAATAGTTATTAAGCGCATCAATTCCGCAGTTGAATCGGCTTCTATCGTGTTTATCTTTATCGAGCAATACCGTTTTCATCATTGGGTTTTGGTCTCATAGCGTTTGGCGGCAGTTTTAAGCTTTTCATTTAATGTTGTTGGTTTATCGAGAGCTTCCATAAGTAATATGGCATCTGCTTGGCTTAATTTTAGTGTTTGCTCATGTTCAATCACTTGTTTTGCTTTTTCGATTGCGGCATTCAATACAAATGAGTTAATACTAGACATGCCGGTGAGAGCAGCAGCTTTGGTTAATAAGTTTTGTGTATCGACATCAACTCTCGCAGTGATACGAGGTAAAGTGGTAGCCATAATGTAATCTCCTTTGTGTCAAACTGTCACATCTTCATTGTGGTGCTTAAATATACAAAAAGCAATCATTGTGTCACTTTGGCACGCATGCGAGCAAACAATTCAAGCAGAGCCTCAACGAAATGACGACAACGGCGCACCAGCCTATGATCCGGCAATTCTGCTGAAGGTCGTGTTATTCGCTTGTTTCAGGGTGAATAAAGATTATAGTAAAGGGCGTGCTGTTTGCTGGAGTTTTTAATTTCAAAATGTCTAATCCCACAGGCTCCTTAGCATTAAAAGGAAGGTTCTATGCAATTGATTGGAATGCTTGATTCACCCTACGTAAGGCGAGTTGCTATTTCTTTAGAGTGCTTGGGTGTTCCGTTTGAACACAAAGCGGTATCGGTTTTCAGTACATTTGAAGAGTTCCAAAGCATTAATCCTGTCGTTAAAGCACCGTCACTCATATGCGATGACGGAGAGGTTTTAATGGACTCCTCGCTCATCCTGCAGTTTATCGAGGCAACCAAAAGCCAAGGAGTCTCGCTATGGTCTCAGAGTGCGGCGACAATGCAGCATGAGATGCGTGCGGTCAGTCTTGCGTTGGCTGCTTGTGAAAAGACTATACAAATAGTGTATGAGCGCAACTTACGACCTGCGTCAGCACAGTTCGAGCCTTGGATGGAGCGCGTGCGATGCCAGCTATTAGCCGCCTACGAGAGCTTGGAGCAGGAAGTGGTATTACAGAGGCCGATCTTTGAGGTCTCACGGAGTCAGGCAAGCATTACGTCTGCAGTGGCTTGGCAGTTTACTCAGTCTATGCTTGCAACACTGGTACCCGCTGAGAATTTTCCAGCGTTGGTTGCCCTATCTGCTCGCATGGAGAATGAGCCAGAGTTTATAAAGTACCCGCCTGTAGGTCCCGGTGTTTGAGCAAACGGTGCAAACAGTGGCATCATTTTGCGTCTGATGTGTCACTGCAACGTAAATAAAGGAGCAGACCATGAAAGGTAAAACAGTGGATGCGTTATTAGAGGATATTCATGTTCTAGGTGTTGAACAATACGCGCTTGTAGAACAGGTGCGTGCGCTGGTCAGTGAGCTTTTTGCACCCATCTCCGAGGAGGTGAAGTACGGTGGTATTTTATTCTCGTCGGATGTTCAATTTTGCGGTGTGTTTGCCTACAAAAAGCATGTATCGGTTGAATTTGTGTCGGGTGCAAAAATTCATGACTCGCTTGGGCATCTAGAAGGCACAGGAAAAGGACGCAGACACATCAAGCTTTATGTGTTGCAGGATATTCAAGATAAACAGCTCGCACACTACCTTCAACTAGCGTTGGACGCTGCAAAACATGACATCTAAGACCTCGCTTCCCATTTTTTGGCGTGATCCGCGCATGCCTTACGTTGAACTGCGCAAGGTGGAGGACGGTCGTCAGGTCAATTATGCGCTGCACAGTCATACACAGTGGTCGCTTGGTGCCATTACAGCTGGTAAAAGCACCTATCGCTATCGTGAGGATCTCTACATTGCGCGTTACTTAGATGAGCAGGTCACAGAAGAGATTTCGCTAGATACCTTATGCAAACGTTTTAGTTATAGCTCGGGCTACCTTATTCGTGCTTTTAGTCAGCACTTTGGTATGACTCCCCATGCGTATTTGCTCAATCGCCGCATTCAGCTAGGTAGAACGCAACTGAAAACGGGGAAGGCCATTGCCGACGTGGCTCAAAATGTTGGCTTTGCGGATCAGCCGCATTTTCAGCGTGTCTTTAAACGCCACATGCTGCCACGCCGAATCAATATAGACGGACCTTAATCAATCAGTAGATAAATGCAGCTGAGCGCCAGGAGTAATGCGAGCGTACGGTTAATCAACATAAGCAGGCGAGGGTTTTCTACGTGTTTGCGTAAAAACACACCTGCATAGACCCAAGCGCTTAAGGATAGCCAACAAATGGGTAGGTAGAGCAACCCGAAGATGACAACCTGTTGTGGATCATTGGCGGTTGTATACGCACCTATCCCTGCGGCAGAAGCTAACCAAGCTTTTGGATTTAGCCATTGCATAAGGGCGCCTGTCATAAATCCGGGGGTGGGGTGGGTTGATTTCTCGGTCACGACGCCCTTGTCACTTGCCAGTTTGAAACTCATAAAAAGTAAAAATGCCACACCCAACCAACGTAGCAGAATTTCAATAAATGGAAACACGGTGAGCACGGAGTAAAGCCCAAATCCCACAGCATAAAACAGAGCAATAAAGCCAAGCGTTGCTCCGGTGACAAACACAAGACCTGTGCGAATCGGAAAGCGCGTTCCGCAGCTTAAACAGACAAGATTGACAGGTCCCGGTGAGATGGATGCTGCTAAAGCAAAAGCAGACATAGTGAACAGCATTGAAAGGGTCATGGTTTCCTCCATTGAGTTGAGCAATGAAGGATAGAGAAGGGCGTGGGTGAGGTATTGAACAAAATTGACCTAGAGCGTTCAGGAGGGTCGAATCAGATTCATCAACATCCTACCTAAACACCTAAACACCTAAACGCCTAAACACAGCGTTTGGATCTAATCGGCACAACGACTGGTTTTTGCTCATGTGTTGTCAAAATTTGACAATCGATTTGATAGACCTGACTGATCAGTGCTTCTGTTATAAGCTGATGGGTGTTTCCATAGCTGACTAGCTGACCCTCTTTTAAGATGATTAATTGATCAGTAAATCGGCTGGCCAGAGTGAGTTCATGGAGGGCAATGATAACCGTTGTTCTATGGGTTTGGATAAAAGACTGTAGAATTGATAACACTTCGAGTTGGTGGTACATATCAAGCGCACTTGTCGGTTCATCCAACAGCAGCAGCGTTGGATTGCGTGAAAGACGTTGGGCAAGAAGTACCATTTGTTGCTGCCCCCCTGAAAGAGAGTCCATTGATCGTTTAGCTAAATGAGACAGCTGTAACTCATTGAGTATTTCCATCGCTTTTGAGCGCTGAGTCTCGGTTATTCTCCAACTCAGTTGTTCGCGTTGCCCTAACAACACGCAATCTTCCACCTTAAGCTTGGATTTGACCAAGTAGGCTTGGGGCATATAGCTAATTTGATTTGAGGATGGCCACTGATGATCGAGTTGCTTTTTGCCTGAGTGATTTAAAAAGCCCGCTAAACTTTTTAAAAGCGTTGATTTACCGGAGCCATTGGGGCCAATCACTCCAATTATGCCCGAATTGCTTAATTCGGCTTTAGGGATGTTTAAACGAGTTTTGTGATCAATCTTAACCTGAAAGTCGGTGAGTAACAGCATGAGCCGATTAGCCTTGTTTTTTCAGAATGACGATAAGTAGCATCGGAACACCAACGATTGCGGTAATAATGCCAACAGGGATAACGGCTCCTGCTGAAATAGTTTTGCTCAAAATGGACGCAGAGACCAGCAGAATTGACCCGATCATACCGGACAATAAAAGCGAGTATCGATGATCTTCACCAACGATGGCGCGGCTGACATGGGGTGATATTAAGCCAATAAATCCGATCGTTCCGGTAAAACTAACGGCGGCTGCAGTCAATAGTGCAACATGTATAAAAATGCGTTTACGCAATGCGTTCACATTTAAACCAAGACTTGCAGCATTGTCATCGCCCAGTCGAAGTGTCGTTAAATTCCACACTTCTTTTAAGCTAAAGGGTAGGGTCACGGCGAGGATTGCAGTGATCACCCATACAGATGTCCAGTTGGCTTTGAGTAAGCTGCCAAATAACCAAAAAACGATTTGTTGCAGTACTTCTGGCGCTGCTAAATATTGCAGGAGGGACTGTAGCGACTGGAAAAAGAACAATACCGCAATACCGGCTAGCACAAGAATTTCTGAGTGGCTGCCTTTTAGGTGCGCAATCGCATAAATAATAGCACAGGCTAAAAGTGTGGATGCAAAGGCAGACACTGGAACCAGTATCCACACAGCGATGGGTAAGGATGCACCAAACAGAATGCTCAAGGCGGCACCAAAGCCAGCAGCGGCTGAAAAACCGAGTGTGTAGGGGCTTGCCAAAGGGTTGGCTAGAATTGTTTGCATCATTAAGCCTGCGTAACCTAAGCAAAATCCGACGGCAATTGCCGTGAGGGTTTGCGGCAAACGAATCAGCCAAATAATGGTTGAGAACGCCTTGTTGTCTCCATTAGGGCCTTCTAAGAGTGTCACAATCACCTGATGAAGAGTCATTCCCGATGGGCCCGTAAGCAGATCAAAAACGATCAATATCATCAGGCATACAAAACAGAGCGCAATTCTGTATAGGGCAGAGTTGCGCATTGTTGACAGCAGAGAGAAGAACATTATTGTAGACGTGTGACGAAGAGACCCGTCGCAGAAATAGGCATCCACTCAGCATAGAAGTCTTGGAGCTCTTGAGCAGGATCGACATCTGTGAAGTAGTCAGGGTATAGCGCTTGGCCAATCGCGCGCATGTACACAAAATCTGACAAGGTGCGATTGCCTCCGTGATACACGCCATACACGTCTCTGTTCTGAACAGCGGGGAGAGACGACCAGCCTGCACGACTGAGATAGGCTTCCATGCGTTGATGCGTCAAGGATGCATCGGCTCCAAAACCAAGTTGAACGGAGTAGGGTCGATTAAGCCATTCAGAGCCTGCTAAAAGAATAACGTCCGGCTGCGATGCGATGATGTATTCCGGTGAGAGAGGTCCCCAGTTTTCGATTTGCCCAGCTGCGATGTTTTGCCCTTGAAGCAGGTCTATAACGCCGCCCCACATGCCTTTACTATAGCTATTCCCTTGCGCATCAGGGCCGTTTTGTGCGAGCTCTACATAGATTTTCTTTGAGATGGCTCCATGGCTATGCGCAGTCTTAACACGTTGTAGTGTATCCTGATGTTTTGCTTCGTATAAGTTTACTAATGCTTCAGCACGATCTTCTTGATTTAACAATTGACCTAGAATTCGAGTTGAGGCGATGTGCTTTTCGAGTGTTTGTGCATTGTAGTCAAGGGTTACGATAGGAATGCCAGCGGCTTCAATTTGTTGTATGCCTGTGCCAATCGAATCAAACTGCCAACTCGCGAGAATTAAAACATCGGGTGAGGTTGCGATCAATGCTTCGGTCGATAAGGTTCCATCCTCGGCGTTACCAAAATCAGGCAGAGTGGCTAAGGGAGGGAAGGCATCTGTGTAAGCATTCCATTGGCCGGGTCTCCAGCTTTCCCATGGGGCTTTAGATAACGAAACGAGTTTGTTGAAGCCTTCAGTACCTGCAACAGCTAAGTAGTCTTCGTAGTAGAAGCCAAGGGCAACTTTTTCAGGGTGTGCATTCAATGTGACGCTTCTGCCTTGAATGTCATTGATTACGATCTCAGCAAAAGAGATGCCCGAGTGTAGTAAAAATGTAATGCTCAATGCGCTGATCAGTCGCTTCATAAACCATGCCTTTCAATGAGTTCGATATTATTGCGCTGAATTGTATAGCCAACTGATCTAAAAGGTGTTGTGGCATAATGTCGCAGGGCGTGTTTGAGAGGCGGTGTTGGCGATGTTGGAGGCTACCTTTGGCCCTGCGCGCAGGCTTAAGGTCAAAGGTAGCCTATCTTGAGTACTAGACTTTGAATTTGTCTAGCGCGTTGGCTTGTTGGTTGGTCAGATCCACCATGGTGTTGCAAAGGCTTTCTTGATGTTGAGCGGCTTCGGCAACGGCTTGGCTGATATCACGGATATTCGTAGTATTGCGGTTGATTTCAAGGGTTGTCGCACTTTGCTGTTCTGCAGCGGTGGCGATTTGTACGTTCATATTGTTGATTTCAATGATGCTTTTACGGATGACCTGCAACGAATCACGCGCTTGATTGGCGACCTCTTGCGTCTGGTTGGCGTTTTCACGACTTTTGAGTATGACGCTCTCAGCACTTTTAACACCGCCTTGCAATTGATGAATCATGGCTTTGATTTGTTTAGTGGACTCTTGTGTTTTGAGGGCAAGCGTGCGCACTTCATCCGCAACAACCGCAAAGCCTCGACCTTGTTCGCCAGCGCGCGCAGCTTCGATAGCCGCGTTTAGGGCCAGTAAGTTGGTCTGATCCGCAATGTCCGTGATAACCGTGAGGATGGATTCAATATTGTTACTGTATCCAACGAGATCATTGATGGTATTCACAACCCCGCTCATTTGCTCGGTCAACTGAGCGATGGTTTGGGTTGTACGCATTACGACGGCTTCACCGTCTTTTGCTGCAATATCGGCTTGATTTGCGCGATCAGCGGCGGTTTGAGCATTGTCTGCTACATCGTGCGCTGTTGCGGACATTTCATGCATGGCGGCCGCTAACTGATCCAGCTCACTTAATTGCTTCTGCAGTTGTTTGGCAGATCGTACTGACGAGTCAGCGGTTTTGTCAGTGTTGAGTCGGACATCGCTAGACAAATGTTTTACTTCTTGTATCAGCGCTTGTAGATAGTCAATAAAATGATTGAAGTCGGCTGACACTTGACCAAACTCATCTTTACTCACAATGCTGAGGCGTTTGGTTAGGTCGCCATCACCGCTGTTGATCTCTTGTAAGGATTTATGCAGGCCTTGCAAGGGTTTCAGCAGACCGCTCACGACCAAGTACAGAGTAATGGACGCAATAACGGCGGCAATAAGGGTGCTGATCATCGCAATCCAGCCAAACTCACGGACATCCTGTAACACTTTGTTTTCGTCAAGGACAACACCAATAAACCATTTAGCGCCATATAGGTTCGGTAGTGGGGTAAAGGTAATGTAGCATGACTGCCGTCTTTTAGACTGACGCGTGTCAGTTCGGTACTTAGCTGTGGCAGGTTACCTGCGATAAACTCTGTGATGTTCTTTCCATTCAGGTCGGTGTCGGGGTGGCTGATGATTTTGCCAGCCTCATTGACAAGATACGCATAGCCAGTCCCATTGAAATTAAGGGTGTTGACAGCATCGGAAACGGTTCTAAGACTCAGGTCTCCGCCGAATGCACCTTTAAACTGGCCTTTGTCATAGAAGTTTGCGACAGCCGAAATCAGTACGTCACCTTCAGTCGACAGGTAAGGTTCCGTAAACACGGCGCGTTTATGGGCGTTAGCAACAGGGTACCAAGGACGTTTGCGAGCATCCCAACCCGGCGGGTTCCAATTCGGATCATTGCTAAAGCGCACGGCCTCGGCATCCAGTCCCCCAAACATCAACAAAAACTCTTGTTTGTAGATCGGTAGATCAAAGGTTTTTTGAATGGATTGATTAGAGAAGTCACTGTCAATCGCTTGTGATGCAACATCAATTAAAGCGAGTTTACCATTCAACCAGTTATTTACCTGTACGGCTAAGGCACGACTGCTTTCTTGGGTGCTTGTTGTGGTTTTGGTGAATAGGGCATTTTTCAAACTACTGTACTGTATCCACGAGTAGAGGGAGAAAGCCAATATCACAATTGCGGAGGCATAGAGAGCGACTTTTTGGGATACTTTCATTTCGGCACCTAGTATAGAACGCTTTTTATAGTGACCACCAAGTGGTGATCAGCGATCTAAGGCCAGATAGACGGCGTCCATCTGGCGCTAGTGGAAGGCTTAAACGGGACTGTTTAAGTATTGATTTGGTTTGCTGTTGGAAGCGCGGAATAAATCTCTTGATCGAGTTCATTTTCGCTTTTGGCAACCAGTGTCGATACCATCAAATCACCGCATACGTTTACTGTTGTACGGGCCATGTCTAAAATTCGGTCGATACCTGCAATAATCGCTAAGCCTTCAATCGGCAAACCTACCGTGGTTAAGACTAACGATAGCATAATGATACCTGCACCTGGAACCCCTGCAGTGCCAATCGACGCCAGTGTAGAAGTGGCGATGATGACGATGTAGTCAGACATTTCTAGGTCAATGCCAAAGGCTTGTGCGATGAACAGCGCGCAAACGCTTGGTAAAGTGCCGTTCCATCCATATTAATCGTTGCGCCCATGGGCAGTACGAAGCTGGAAATACCTTTAGATACCCCTAATTCCTCCTGAGCGGCTTTGATGCTGACTGGCAAGGTGCCAGCACTGCTGGTGGTGGTAAAGGCCACTGCTGCAGGACTCACGATGCCTTTCAAGTAATTGATTGGATTTAGGCGACCGACAACGCTCAGCAGACCGCTATAAAATACCACCACATGGAGGATGCAGCCAATATAAACGACAGTGATGACCTTTATTAGAGGCAGCAAGATTTCCAGACCATAGGTGCCAGCAACCCAGGCCATTAAACCAAACACACCGTAAGGTGCCAGTTTCATGACCAAGCCCGTTAAGGTGTACATGGCTTCAGCAAGGCTTTCAAATAAAGCAATTGCGGGTTTTGCAATATCGCCGGACAGGGTCAATGCAATACCCAAACCCAATGCGAAGATAATAATTTGTAGAATATTTCCAGCAGCAAGTGCACCAATAGGATTGGTTGGAATCATGTTGAGCAGCGTTTCGACCAGCGTCGGCGCTTCTTTTGCCGCTTGGGCTACGGCTGGAGCGGTCATGTCTAAACCAGCGCCTGGGGCGAAAATAGTACCCAATCCCAGACCAATGGTGATCGCAACGGCTGTCGTCCCCATATATAACACAAGGGACTTTACGCCTATGCGCCCCATTTTACGAGTGTCCTGCATGGAGGTAACGCCAACAACGAGTGAGCAAAAAACCAGCGGAACAATCAGCATTCGTATGGCGTTGAGAAACAGTGTCCCAAGGGGTTTAAGCATTTCTGCGTTTGGACCCATGATGGAGCCTGCGATAGCGCCTAGCACCATACCAATCAGAATTTTTTGCCACAGTGGCATTCTGCTCCAAAACCCGGGTTGTTTGGCGTGTTGAGAGTCTTTCATAGTACTGCCTTTTTAGTTGTTATTTGTCAGAGTTGTTAACGTTGGATTCCCCAATGTTGAGGACAAAGTCATGCCTAGACGGTACAACCTGTGCCGTATCTAGATGCAATGATGGATTTCATTAAAGCAAGCACTGTGCCAATCGTGAGGATGAGTTTAAGTATTTGATTTTGTTTTTAAAAATAGGCTTTGATCTGTTTGGAATCATTGGAAGGGGTATTCCTAATGGAATAGTGACTCTTCAATAATTTTCTAGAAAAGGTTTTGTATCAGAGAGTTGGCTGTGGAATAACCTTGGTTATAGTTATAACCAAGGTTATAGGGGTTTTTGGCGGGAGTTTATGATGTTTTTTTATTTAAACGTTTACTCAGTGCTGGTTGAGACACGCCAATGAGACGTGATGCAAGAGACTGATTGCCTTGTGCACGCTTCATCGCTTCTTCGACAAGAAGGTCGTTGATTTCCTGCAAGGATGGTAAGGGCTGATCTATTGGAAAAAATACCCGTGCTGTGTTGTTTGCTGACGGGTCCTGAGGCGCACTAGGGCCATTATTGGTTAAAACTGAGCGGAAGGTTTCCATCGAGAGTACTTTGCTTCGATGGCGACTGACAGCGTCGTAAATCAGCGCCTTTAATTCTCTGATATTCCCAGGCCATTGATAATTGGCCAATAAAATGGGCAGTTCCTTGGGAATAGTGGGTTTGGTTTTGCCCATTTCCTCTGCAGCTTGGGTGAGGAAATACTCGAAGAGTAAGGGCAGGTCATCGACACGGTGCCGCAGGGCTGGAATTTCAACATGATGGATTTTTAAACGGTAATATAAATCTTTACGAAAATGACCGGATGCTTGTTTTTCAGTTAAATTCTGATGGGTTGCCGCGACGATTCTGGCACGCAGTCGCTTAGGCCGGTCACTGCCTAAAGGATAATATTCGCCTTCTTGCAACAGGCGTAAGAGTTTGACTTGAGCGGTTGGGCTTAAATCACCTATTTCATCCAAAAATAAGGTGCCTCCATTCGCTTGCTCAATCATACCCGAGCGCGCACTCTCTGCACCTGTGAAGGCCCCTCGACTATGACCAAACAGCGTGTCAGAAAAGACATTGTCGTCCAATCCGGCTACGTTGACGCTGACAAGTGGACCTGTATTTTTACTTAGGTCATGAATGGCTTGAGCTATTTGTTCTTTGCCTACGCCACTTTCGCCCGTGATGAGCGCCGGTTGCAGACTTGAAGAAATTGATTCTAGGTATTGAAACACGGCACGCATGCGTTTGTCTTGCGTGATGATGTTTGCGAACACATCGGGTTGCTCCAATGTGTTGGTTAATACATGACGCCGCAATGCTTGGTTCTCAACGTGCATTTCTTGCATTCGCACGGCCCGCTTGATGCCTTCAATGAGTTTTTGCTCTTCTGTGGTTTTGACAAAATAATCAAACGCACCAAGGCGCATGCAATCTAGGGCCGTTTCTATTTGATTCAGTCCACTGAGGACAATGACACTAATGTCCGGACGCTCAGTGACAATTGTCTGCAGAAGTTTGTCACCTGATATATGCGGCATGGTCATGTCTAGAAGCACGATTCCGATAGGGTGTTCGGCAATCATGGCCATGGCATCACGGCTGTCTTGGCAGCGATATAGGTGGGTAAACCCGGCTTTACGCTCCAATGCAATGCTCATACTGCGTAAAAAGGCTTCTTCATCATCAATTAGCAGAATACCAAATTGAGGGTAAAGATTTTTTTGCATATGGGTCTTCCTAAGCAACTGAAAAGGTCAAGATAGCTTTCGTGCCCTGCGAGCTGGATTCGTATACCAGACTGCCTCCATGCTCTTGGACGATTTTACTGGATATGAAAAGACCAAGACCCGTGCCGCCCTCTTCACGTCGAGTGGTAAAAAACGGGTCGCATAAGCGGGCCATATGCGCAGGCGCGATGCCTTTACCTTGGTCCCAAACTTCTAAACACAGGTGATGCTCATCTTTAAGAAATGTACGAACATTAATGGCTTGGTTGGAGGTTTCCAGCGCCTGACATGCGTTGACAATAAGATTAATAATCACTTGCTCAATTTTTTGAGCGCTGCCATAAAAATATGGCAGCGGTTGAGTATATTCAACCTTAAATTGGTTGCAGCTTTGGCGTATGGTATTGTCGACCAGTCGGATGGCGACTTCTAAAATTTCATTAAGGTCCACTGGCTCTTTTAGGTCATCAGGTGTTTCGCGGGCAAAGTCTTTTAGATCATTCACAATACGGCGAATTTTTTGTGCGCCTGTGAGCATATCCTGCAGCATGGATGGAATTTCATCACGCATTCGGCTGTATTCAAGTCCTGCAATGTAAAAGTCGCCATGCGCTTGAAAGTGGGCTTCTAGAATCTCTTCAGCGTCAGAATAAAATTCTTGAATGACGGGTAGATTCAGTAACAGTAGACTGCTTGGATTATTGATTTCATGAGCAACGCCTGACACTAAAATTCCTAGAGAAGCCATTTTGTCGGCTTGCATCAGTTGTTTTTGCTGTTGCTTGAGCTCGTCAGTACGGCGGCTCACTTCACGGGTTAGCATACGGTTCCATACAACAATCCCGCCCAGTATCACCAGTAATATTCCCGAAATACTGCCCGTAATCAGTCCGACTTCTTTCCATGGAAAGCCATCTTGCTCAAGTGGACCCAGCCATTTGTCATAAATTTTTTGGTGGCGGCCCGTGTTCTTTAGAATGGCTAATCCTTCGCTAAATTGTGCGAGCAGGTCGGTATTGCCTTTCATCACTGCATAGCCATATTGATTAGCACCAAAAGGGCGGCCAACCGGTGTGATGTTTGAAAGCTCAAGCTCTTTGCCTAGATACAAGCCGGGTAGGTTGGCAACCAGCGCGTAATCGTATTGACCCGATGCAAGTAGGCGCAATGCAGCCGCATGGGTATCCACTAAAATTAATTTGGCATCAATACCACTGTTAATGAAAAAGTCGTGCATCACTCCAGCACGCTGGACAATAATCTCTTTACCGGCGAGTTCATTTAGGTTGTTTACTTTTGCAGTTCCTTTACGGGCAAAAATGGACTGATGAACCAGAGCATGGGCGGGTGAAAAATCGTATTTGTCGGTGCGACCAGTGGAGTAGGCCATGCCTTGTAAAACATCGAGTTTGCCTTGTTCAAGAAGGCTGCGCATGTCATCCCAGCTACCCAATTGGATATTGACGTCCATCCCCATGACTTCAGCAATAGCAAGGGTTAGTTCGGTATTGTAGCCATCCGGTTCACCCTGCTCGTTAAGAAATTCATAAGGAGGATAGTTTAAGTCGCCCCCTACCAGAATGGGTCTATCGGCCTGAGCAATGCTTGCAACGAATAGACTGACAAAGAGCGCAACAAAGCGAAAAAAATACGGTGTCATTTGGGTTCTGCTGGACATGACGATAGGATCGCGGTTCTTAGACGGGTCCCATCATATCATGTTAGTGCAATAAGTATTGAGTGCTGGTGCGAAGATACAGCACAGAATAAGAGGGTAGAAGTAAGTATCGAAATCGGCACCCCTCAATCATGAGGTGCCGAAAGCGCTTCGATTTCTTGCCATAGGCGCTGATACTCAGGGCTGTCTTGCCGCGTATAGTTTAGGTTTCTAAGCAAGCCAGTTAAGTGCACAAAGTGCCTGCGAACCGCTTCTTTTGTTTCTAGAGCAGGAAGGCCCTCTAAGCACCTAACCAGTAAACGAAACAAATCTCGCTGTCGTTGGATGGGCGTTGAAATGTCCACGGGATCAAAGGCATCTTGCTGTAAATAGACCTGATCAAGGCACTGGGATTTCTGCCATAGAATATAATCGGTTAAGGTTACGCCTTCTTCGCCCGTCACCTGCATCATTTGCTGAACCTCTTCCCCTTGCCTGAGCAAATTGAGCATGTCACGGACTTGGGGCACCCATTCAGGATCTAAGTGTGTATTAAACCAATTTTCCAGTTGAGACAGATAACGTGACCAAGAGATCAATGGATCAACGGCCGGATAGGCGCGTTTGTACGCTCTATCAGCACTCAAGCCTAAGAAGGTTTTTACTGTTCTCAGTGTTGATTGCGTAACGGGCTCTTCAAAGTTACCGCCTGCAGGCGATACGGTTCCGATGAGGGTTAAGCTCCCGACGGAGCCATCATTGGTGCGCACAAGTCCTGCACGTTCATAAAGTGCTCTGACGGCGGAATCAAGATACGCGGGAAATGCTTCTTCGCCAGGAATCTCTTCTAATCGACCGGATGTTTCACGCATCGCCTGTGCCCAGCGGGAGGTTGAGTCGGCAATCAGCAACACGTTGTATCCCATTTGACGATAGTATTCACTGATGGTGATACCCGTATAAATAGAGGCTTCACGCGCCGCAACTGGCATGGAAGAGGTGTTACAAATGATGACGGTGCGATCCATCAAGGTCCCGCCTTTCGGATCGGGGGTTTTGGGAAACTCGGTAATCGTTTCGACGACTTCACCCGCTCGTTCACCGCAGGCCACAATCACTACAATATCCACATCGGAATAGCGTGAAATTAAGCTTTGCAGTACCGTTTTACCCGCGCCAAATGGACCTGGAATACAGGCGGTTCCACCCTTGGCTACCGGAAAAAATGTATCGATCAGGCGAAGAGTCGTTAACATGGGTTGATCAGGATACAAGCGCTCACTTGACCCTGTGCGCAATAAATCACGATTAACGGGTACGCGTACTGGCCAGAACTGACGCATGGTGATCTCATGTTCTTCACCATGCATATCTTTAAGTCTGACAATCGGAGTCGTGACGGTAAAGCTACCTTCCTGAATCCAGGTCACTTCAAGTTCACCACGCAACTTGAAGGGTGTCATAATTTTATGTGTGAAGCGTCTTTCTTGAACTTTGCCCAGTGGATCTCCGGCCCGTACTCGAGCACCAATTTTAACGGTTGGTTGAAAGGCCCACAAATGTTGATTATCAATCCCTTCAACATCCAATCCTCTGGGTAAAAAGAAACCATGCTGTGCGGCAATCAGTTCGAGTGGGTTTTGCAAACCGTCGTAAATTTGACCCAATAAACCCGGCCCTAACGCCACAGAGAGTAAACGCTCGGTTTGCTCGACAGGGTCTCCTATCGACACACCTCGGGTATTCTCGAAGACTTGCACATCGGCCTCACCATGACGAACACGCAATACTTCTGCTTGCAAGCGTTCTTGACGTTGGTCGGATGGACGACGTTCTGGGCAGATGTAGACCACTTCATTTTTGATGAGGGGGTAGTATTCGCCATGTTCATCCTTCATTAAACGAAGGGTTATGATATCGTCTCGTACCCCAGCAACTCGGGCTGTAACGGGTGTTCCATTCATCGATTTATGTCCTCAAACAAGCTATTCAGTTGCTGTTGGATACCGCTGTTGTGCAGGAGTGTATCGCTCAGTAGTTGAAAATCGGCCAATGCCGCATCTGCATCACTTTTTAGGCGACGCTCTGCGATGCCCCAGCGCAACACAAAGCACACCACTGTCTCGACGGAAAAATGATGGCTTCGCTCCACTGCAAGTAGTTGCTGCCAAAAATAACGATCCATCTCAAACTGTAACTCTCCCGTGTGCCCCTGATTAAACAACTCGCCCCAGCGCTCCAAGAGGGGGATCTGTGTTTCTAAGGCGAATAAAGGATCTTTCCAGTGTTGCCGTATCCATTCTGTCCAGCGCCCGTATCCGTAAAAGTGTTCTGCCGATGTGTTAGGGCGTCGTCGATAGCGTAATGCGGCTAAGAGTGTTTGTATTTCTAACCGCTGTGTAATCACTTCCTGCAACACCCTGGAAGGAAGTTCGGCAATTTGCTTTTGCCAGAGCAGTACTCGTTCTCGATCCGGCTGCGTATTGGCCAAGTTCGGGTGATAGAGTGCCTCGGCAACAGCAAGGCCTTGCTGATCATGCGAGTCCAACAACGAAAGTCGTCGGTTTAGTGCAATCCGTGACAAAGGTAACTGACTGCATTTTTCCATCTGCTCAGGCAGCCAAGGCAGGCAAGTGACCAGCGTGTAGTAATCTGCCACTAACGAATAACTCCCTCTAACAACGCACGAAAACGAGGCTGTAGGTGTTTGAGCAGCACTTCAGCAATCGAGCATCGGTCAAATCTATCTCGACCTCTTTGCCAACCAAGCGTATGCGTAATCCACGACCTGAATGGGAACTGACACTCACACCCTCACGCAAAAGATCAGCGGACAAGGATTGAACAAACTGGCTTAAATGGCCTTGACGGTATTCATGAGCATTTCGGCGCAATTCATCTAATCCAATAAACTCGTCAGGCAACAGAATTTCAATCGGATGCTTGTTCAATTGAGATTGGTCGCGAACCTTACCCGCCAATTCAAGAATCAGTCGACGCATGAACTCTTCGTTATCCATTTGCTGCTCGACTAAACGTTCAACTTGATCTGCAAAACTTAGAGCCATGGTTTCTTTTAAGGTTAACAATAGGTCTCGGGCGGCCATTTTCAGCGCATCTTCACCCGCTTTACGCGTTTGTTCGGCTTCTTTTTTGGCCTGTTGACGAAGAATATCGGCGTCATGACGCGCTTCGTCCAGAATTTGATTGGCTTTTTGCCGTGCATCCTTCAATAGCTGATCGGCTTCTTCGCGACCTTTTTGCACGCCCTGGTCACGCAGTTGCTCAATTAAGGCTTCTACGCCTGAAGAGGGATGATGTTTTTCTGTGTGATTCATCATCGGCTCCTACGCTGGTACACCAGCACTGATCACCAAGGCAAAAATAAACGCAAACACGGCAAAGCCTTCTACAATGGCTGCAGGGGCCAGCGACATACCAAAAATCTCAGGGCGAATCTTGGAGACATTGATGGCCGATGCACAACTACGCCCCTGATAGATCGCGCTGAACATGAGTGCCAAGCCACATAGCAACCCTATGCCTGCTAAGCCAGGAGCATTCTCTGGGGTTATCTCGCGGCTTAACGCAAACATCACTACGATCCCATAAATAGACTGCGAAGAGGGCATTGCTGAGATGCCAATATAGCGCCCGTGTCCTGTTTCTGTTTCGAGTAGTGCACCAGCAGCGGCTTGACCCGCTAACGAACAGCCGATCATACTTCCAATCGCGCCAAGTGCCATAGGGCCGTAAAGACCTGCCCAGCCTAATGCCATAATCAGGTTGTCCAAGGTGTAACCTCCTGTTTTGAGAAAGGGCGGAAGGCATAGCCTTCATCCGCTAAACTCCAGTTGTAAAATTCAATTAAGTTGAGACGCAAACCGTGAATGACTCCACTGACCACGGTGAGCACGAAGTTCAGCATGTGCCCAGCCAGTAAAATCAGGAGTTGTAAGAAGACACCGATGCCCGGCAGTGCATTGGCCACATCGACTGAGAGTTGATTAAAGGTAATCGCTAATGAGGCGCTGGCGAGGCCTAAGGCAAACAGTCGTAAATAACTCAACACATCACCAAATAGCTTAGTGATATTGGTGAGTGCTAAGGTGCCCCAAATGACCTGACGCAACTGCCATTTGTCTTGCTGATTTGACATTAACAAGACGGCCAATAGGGCAATAACAAATACGAACCAGTGTATAAAATGGAAGCCTTGTAGCCATCCGAGTAAGCAGGACAAAACCGCGAGTGCCCAGCCAACCGATGCCCAAGCTTCAAGTTGGCTGCGCCTGACCCAGGCCATCATTAGATTGGCGAGCACTAAATGCAAGGCACCAAAGGTAATTGAAAAGCGCATCATGGCGTCAAAGTCTTGTAAGTCGAGTATTTTAAGTGTCGCCAGCCAAGAGAAGGGCGCATTGGCACCAAAATAGCTGCCGACCAACACCCCCCAAACCAAGCTTGTTGCGGTCAGCGTGACGGCTAACGAACGCAAGCGTCTTGAGGTTTCACTGCTCGACATATCCTTCCAATAGTAGATGAGCACCAAGCCCATTAAGGCAGCGTAACCTGCATCGGACATAATAATGGCGAAGAAGGCGGCAAACGAGAAAAAAACGACGCGTGAAGGGTCCCAGCTTCGATAGCCCGGCATTTGAAAAAAACTCACCAACTCTTGGCCCCCGCGAAGTTTCTCCGGGTTGTCCAGTAGCGTGGGAGGCAATTCATCCGGTTTGGGCTGTTCAATCAGCAGAGCCAACTGGTGGCTTTTGGCAAAGCGTTCAATGTCAGCGACACTGCTTTCAGCCACCCAGCCTTGAATTGCAAAAATGTCTTCATAGTCCAGCGTCTGATCCGAGACATCCGCTAAAAATGCACGGTCTTCTGTATCCGCGATACAGCGTTGCAATTGATAGATCCAACGTGTTAAGGCTTCGCGTTCGGCTTCAACGGCCTCTAATTCAATTTCAAGATCTTCCAGGTTTTGCTCTAATTGACTCAGAGGTATATTGCCCGTGAAGGTTCGTGTAACGGGCATGCGGTTCGCATCAGGTTCATCTTCGGATAAAACCACTACATAGGCATGACGATTATCACGATGCACGCAGCACCAGGTTAAACCGGAGCTCTCAACCGCTGGAAGCTTATAATTGGGGACCAAGTAAAACCAGAGTTTTTGCCCCGCTAGATCCGCTAGCTCAGGTAAGATAAAGTCGCCCCAGGGGGTTAAGTCCGTAATACGTTTTTCTAGAAAGTCACGACGTGCCATCAAATCTAATCGTTGAGTGCGATTGTGATCAATCCGATCCAGCATTTCAGACAGATTAAACTGCTTCAAACGCACCACTTGTCGACGCTTTTCACGGCTGCTTAACAAATATTGCAGCGCTCTTTTTAGGCGCTCAGGATTCACGCTTTCGTCTGACGTTGAGCGTGGCTCCACCTCTTGAAGAGGGATGACATGCATGACCCCGAGCACTTGCAGGGCCTCTAAAAGTGTAGGCTTGTGTTCGGTTAAGCCAACCAAGGACACCTTGTTAAGTCGTAAAATGCTCATAGTGCGACACCCAAGCGCTTACGTTTAGCAATTTTGGCGCGAACCACCCCGGCGCGTTCAGCATCGGCTAGGGCAATCTGGATCTTACGTATATTTTGACGTGCCTGTGGGATCAATACCTTGTCAAATAAATTCAAACGTTGGGTGGTTTTTTGCAGACCCTTATTCAAGCATTCCAAGCGCTTATGGATCAACTGTTGCTGGACTTGCAGGGTGACCTGCGACTGGAGGAGGTTAGCCAAGTGATCCAGCCAATGGTCTGTGCCCAAGCATGAGTAGGGTTCAAGCACCACCTTGAGCGATCTTAATTCAGGCAAGTGGATGCCCACTAAATTAACCTGTTCTATTTCAATCGATTGAATGCTAACGAGCTGATCAACCCTGCCTTGAAAGTTGGGCAACATGGAAAGCTCTGCACGTACTTGCTGCTCTATTTGTAAAAGTGCATGCTGTTGCTGTTTCAGGGTTTGCTCAGCTGTTGCACGAGCCGCAAGCAGTTGTTTGCGTTTTAAGTCTAGCGCTGGCACAAACTTTTGATAGGCACGTACTTTGCGACCTTCTTTATTCAATGTGCTTTTATTGAGCGCTAATCGAGCCATGATTAACTCCGTTGTGAGCCCACTGGAAAATACTTATCGACTAAGTCTTGTTTCATTAATAACTCTTCTGCTTCAAAGCATTCGGCCAGTGTCTTCCAGCAAAGGTCTAAAGCTTTTTCCAAAGGAATCGTGACACTGATGTCCATAAAGCGCTTTCGAAAAAGATCACCGAAACGCAATAAACGTAGGTCGTACTCCGTCAGCTCAAATGACATGGCTTGCTTTTGTTGAGCATCCTGTGCTGCGGCATAAAATCGAACCATGGTATTCATGATCTGGCCGTGGTCTTCACGTGTGACTTTGCCGATCACATGTTGTTTTAAGCGCGATAATGAGCCGAAGGGGTCCAGCACGCCATCGTGTAAGTAGAACTGACCTTCGGTGATATAGCCGGTATTGTCGGGGACGGGATGCGTCACATCATCACCTGGCATGGTTGTCACGGATAGAATTGTGACGGAACCAGCCCCTTTATAATCACAGGCTTTTTCGTAGCGGCGTGCTAATTGCGAGTAGAGATCGCCGATATAGCCACGATTCGAGGGTACATGTTCCATGGCCACGCCGACTTCTTTTAAGGCATCGGCATAGGCAGTCATATCGGTCAGTAGAACTAAGACGCGTTTGCCTTCATCTACAGCGAAGCGTTCGGCCACGGCCAATGCCATATCGGGAACCAGAAGGGCTTCGACAGTCGGATCTGAGCCTAAGTGAACATACATTACGGTTTTGGCAAGAACACCCGCGTCTTCAAAGGCTTTTTTAAAGAAGTAGTAGTCATCAAATATCAAACCGATACCGCCAAAAACGATAATGTCGGCGTCGGCATGAGCACCTATCTGAGCAAGTAATTGATTGTAAGGTTCACCTGCGACCGAAAAGATTGGAATCTTTTGGCTTTCGACTAAGGTGTTGAAGATATCAATCATTGGCACATCTGTGCGGATCATACGAGACGCTAGCACACGTCGAGCTGGGTTAACGGTGGGGCCGTCAATCTCGATATGAGGCTCTTCCTTTAGATCAGGTCCCCCATCAATGGGTACGCCAACGCCTGAAAAGGCTCGACCCAGAATATTTGTCGAGAAGGCCACCTGCATAGAGTGACCCAAAAAACGAATACTGGCTTGTGTGGAAAGTCCCTTAGTGCCAGAAAAAACTTGCAATGAAATCCTGTCGCGATCCATTTCTATGACTTGAGCCAAAGCCGGCAGTTGAGCCGGATCAAGAGGATTTTCGATAATGGCGAGATCACCAAAACCAATATTGCCCGTTGTGTTGCTGTCTGGTTCGGGCACATACACCTTAACGAGATCACCAACAATTTCCAGTATCTTGGAATAGGATAAAAGCAACTGTGACACGGCTCACTTCCTGTTTAAATCACTTAACAAGATTAAGCCATGCTAATTAAGCTTTTACAATAGATTATTCATGACAAATA
Organism: Nitrincola nitratireducens; assembly: GCF_000585235.1. NCBI lineage: Bacteria > Pseudomonadati > Pseudomonadota > Gammaproteobacteria > Oceanospirillales > Oceanospirillaceae > Nitrincola > Nitrincola nitratireducens. The sequence goes on from NZ_AONB01000007.1 coordinate 92,132, forward strand.
CATTTCGGCGTGTCTAAATTCACTCGGTGTTTGCCCCGTAATACGGCTGAACTCGCGATTGAAATTAGACTTACTGTGGAAGCCAGCACTCATATAGATTTGGGTGATGCTGTCATCGCTTTCAATAAGGCGCTGTTTGGCATAGTTGATTCGAAACTCATTAATCACTTGTGACACATTGCGGCCATAGACCTGATTGATGGCTGAAGACAATTGCCGAGATGGAATGACGAGCTTTCGCGACAAGCGGTTTAAAGTCAAGTCAGGGTCTCGAAACGTCTGCTTATCCTGCATTAACTGTTTAAACTGATTAACGATGAGCTGAGCATCACTGTCGAGTATCGGGTGTCGTGTCTGTTCTACTGAGGGTGCTTCTGGAAGAGAGGGATGACTTTTTACCTCCACCGTGTGAACTTGTAGACCGACCCACGCGATAATCAACACCAATGCCGGCAGTAAGAGCGCATAGCTGATGGTGAGAATATAGATGGCATGGCGTCCTTCATAGAACATAAAGTTGACAGCAAGCGCACCATCTATGACGGCTGAGAATAGCAATAGAGCGCCTGCTATACGTTCAGCCTGAGAAAAGCCTTCGGTATCGGATAATCTAATGTCTTCAGCAGGGGTTGGCGCTAAGCGTAATAAGGCGATGCCGTAGCCAACATACATCAAGGTGAGGAAAACATCTAAAGGCGGTTGGAAATGAGGGTAGCTCAGAGAGCCCAAGGTGATGATTCCAGGACCCAGTGCATGCCATTTATTCATTCTCGTGCCATGGGCTTGGCTAAAGCAAAGCCAAGCGCAGACAGGCACTAAGGACGCTAAAACAGGTTGCAATGCCCGTAATAGGGTCCAATCAACACTCCAGCGTAAGCCAACGATGGTCGTCGTTAATGCACAGATGAAAGCAAAAATACTTGATGATTTCGCTTTTTTGGAGGTATTTACCCACAAAAAAAATGCCAGTAAAAAAAGCAACATTGACACAATAAAGGGCAAGGGAATCGCAATCATTCAGTATCCTAGCGTTTATGTTTCTGAATTACGAGAGAAGCGCTCAGTTCAACAGTAGCCTAATGGAATCATTCGATGAATGAAACGCACAGCGCGATGATTGGCGTCCTAGAACCTGATTTAGGACGTCCTTGATCATCAATTAAGGCGCGAAATGTCCGGTAGTTAGCAAAAATGCGGAGGTGTTGTTCAAATGAATGTCTAAGGAGACGAACCATGAAAACTCTAAACCCGATTCGCATCTTGCTGCACAGTCTTCTGATCCTAACTTGCTGGCTGGGTATTTCGAATCTTTATGCACAGGATCTAAAGAGTCCTCATCCTTCGACAGGGAGGATGATGTTAAACCTTGATGATTCGATATCTGGGCGAACGCTTGAAGGCTATATTTGGTATCCTACCCATGATAGTGCAGATGCTGTTTGGGAGCACGGTAATTGGGAGCGCGTGTGGGAGCCGATTGAGGTTATCATCGATGCCGAACCTGCCGTAGGTACATTTCCTGTGCTATTGCTATCACATGGATTGTTCGGAACGGCTCATAATCAAGCTTGGCTAGCGAAAGCTTTGGTTGCACAGGGCTATATAGTGGTTGCCATTAACCATCCCGGGACCTCTCACTTTTTTCGAGATGCCGATCAGCGGCGCGAGCTGTGGCAGCGCGCCCGCGACATTTCAAGAGTGATTGATTACTTAACCTCTGACTTTGTCTTGTCCACATCTATTCGATCCGATGAAATTTACATGGCAGGACACTCTCTAGGCGGGCATACGGCCATGTTACTGGCGGGTGCACGCTATAGTTCTCGACATTTTGATGATTTTTGCGTTCACCATATTGGCGAATTGGTTTGCGGTTTGTTCAACGAGTGGCAGGTCGCTAAGACTGAAACAGACCGGCAGCAAATGGAATTGGATTGGTCGGATACACGCATTAAGGCGTTTGCTATTTTTGATTTAGGGGGGAGTCAAAGTTTTGATCCGGAGAGTGTGAAAATGATCAATGTGCCTATGTTGGTGTTCGGTGCGCCTAGAGACACCCTAGGACTTGATCTGAATATCGAGTCACGTTACTTAATTGAGCATCTTAAGCCTGATGTTGTGACGTATCACGAACCTGAACAATTGGGGCATTTTGATTTTTTAGGTGTGTGTACTGAGCATGGGCTTGCCGTTTTGAGCGCGGAAGAGCCGGATGATCGCTTTGTTTGTTTTGAAGGGCGTGAAGAACGGCGAGAGATGCATCAGCGCATTGTGCAGGTCATGATGCCATTTTTTGATCAAATCGTGCTTAAATAATGCTTTAACCTTGAAGATGCCTTTACCTTTACATTTGAGCAGCACACGATTGACGTGACGGTGAGTATTGGGTGTACCCTTATGTGTCAGGAAGACGAACGTCCTGATATTGCCCTTGCACGGGCCGATAGGGCCCTTTATCAAGCTAAAACAGCTGGACGTAATCGGGTTGTAGCCGATGTGTTTAAACATGCAGATGAAAGGTAAGAAGGGCATGGCTTAAGGTTAAATACTCATGCCCTTGTTCTTATTCGAGTTTACCAAGCGGCTTTGAAAATCGCTTCAATTTCTTCTTGGGACGCTTGTATTGGATTGGTGAATCCGCAAGCGTCTTTGAGTGCATTTGCGGCTAATACTGGAATATCTTCTTGTTTGGCACCTAAATCTGCCAGTCCACGCGGAATGCCAACTTTCTCCTTGAGTGCTTTGATGGCTTTAATGCATGTGTTTGCATCAGCATCTGCATCACCTGTTGGAATGACGCCCATGGACTGGCCTACTTTTGCAAGACGCTCAGCGGCCACTTTGCTGTTAAACGCTTCAACGTGCGGCAGTAAAACGGCATTACAAACACCGTGCGGTAGATCATAAAAGCCACCCAGTTGGTGAGCCATGGCATGAACGTATCCTAACGATGCATTATTAAATGCCATGCCAGCCAGAAATTGGGCATAGGCCATTTGTTCGCGAGCTTCAATATACTGTCCATTCTCTACAGCTTTGGGTAAGTATTCAGTAATGATTTCAACAGCTTTCAGTGCGCAGGCATCTGTAATTGGAGTGGCTGCGGTGGATACATACGCTTCAATTGCGTGAGTCAGTGCATCCATTCCAGTGGCTGCAGTCAACCCCTTTGGCATACCTAGCATAGTAAGCGGATCATTAACTGACAGAATCGGTGTGGTGTGCTTGTCAACAATGGCCATTTTGATATGACGGGCTTCATCCGTAATGATACAGAAGCGAGTCATTTCGCTAGCAGTGCCCGCTGTAGTATTAATAGAGACTAAAGGTAGTTGAGGAAGTAGAGATTGATCGACGCCCTCATAATCTTTAATGCTGCCACCATTAGTGGCGACTAATGCGATGCCTTTTGCGCAGTCATGAGGTGAGCCGCCGCCCAAGGAAATCACAAAGTCACAGTCGCTGCTGCGTAACAGTGCAAGACCGGACTCAACGTTTGCAGTGGTTGGGTTTGGCTGTACCTCTGAAAATACTAGACTGTCGATACCGACATGCTTAAGAGATGTCACCACTTGATCAACCAATCCTGTACTGACGAGACCCGCATCCGTAACAATTAAAGCACGAGAAAAATTACGTTTTTGGAGGGTGTCAATTGCTTTCTGCAGTGCTCCTTCGCCCATTAAGTTAAGCGCTGGAATGTGAAACTCACTAAAAGCCATGTCGTTACTCCTTATGAATATTGATACTTAAGTCTAGCAAGATTCAGGGGGGAGAGCCTTGATTAGGGTCAAGAGGCTTAGTGTTAAGTGACTGAAACCCGCGTTTTAGTCATGGGGCAAAATCTGTTATGCTGCATTGCGGTATGATTAGATATTAATGGATTATTAAGAGGTATACACATGAATGCAAAACGCAAAACGATTGAGTTGGCGTTGCAGGGGGGTGGTTCTCATGGAGCGCTTACCTGGGGTGTCTTAGATCGACTGCTGGAAGAAACCGACCTGCATATTGAGGGCGTTAGTGGAACCAGTGCAGGGGCGATGAACGCTGTGGTGTTGACGGATGGCTTGGAAGAGGGCGGACGTGAGGGCGCACGCGCCGCATTGGAACGTTTTTGGCGGGCCGTCAGTGATGGCGCTAAAAACAGCCCTTTTCAACGTGATATTTGGTCACGCATCAATGGTACTTGGAGCCTTGATAGCTCACCTTCGTATTTGTTCTTTGATCATTTGTCGAGGGTGTTTTCGCCTTACGAACTGAATCCTATGAACCTTAATCCTCTGCGAGACTTAGTGGCGGATTTGGTTGATTTTGATCGAGTGAATCGTTGCACCGCCATTAAGTTATTTGTCACCGCAACCAATGTTCGCAGTGGGCGTCCTAAAATATTTCGCCAGCCGGATTTAACGGTCGATTCACTGATGGCGTCGGCAGCCTTACCTTTTATGTTTCAAGCCGTGGAAATCGAAGGGGAGGCCTACTGGGATGGTGGGTATTTAGGTAATCCCGCACTCTACCCTCTAGTCGATGAATGCGATGCACGTGATTTGGTTTTGGTGCAGATCAATCCATTTTATCGGAAGGAATTGCCACGCAGCGCCCGTGAAATTATCAATCGACTGAATGAAATCACGTTTAATACCAGCTTGGTTAAAGAGTTACGTAGCATTATGCTACTGCGAGACTTAATTCAGACAGAGGGGCTGGAGCACGAGCGTTATCGTGATATGCGTTTGCATTGTATTCATGGAGAGGATGATCTTTGGCCATTAGAGGCCTCTAGTAAGCTCAATGCTGAGTGGGAGTATCTTTGCCATTTGCGTGATCTAGGGCGGCAGCGTACTGATGCATGGTTGGAGCAGAATAAGCACGCATTGGGTGAGCACTCAAGCTTTGACCCTGATTGGTTGCTTGAGGATGCGGTTAGACCTGTTCAGCGTAACAAAGGAGTGTAACTGATGATCGGTTTGTTAGGGGTTGTATTTGCGCTGGTGCTATTGATCTGGCTGGCGTATCGAGGCATCAGTGTATTGCTGTTAGGCCCGCTCATGGCGCTTTTGGCAACACTTTTTGCGGCTGGGACGCCTTTAATGGCAAGTTATACTCAGCTCTTCATGGGCTCGGCTGGACAGTTTATCATTCAATATTTCCCTCTCTTCTTACTGGGAGCCATATTTGGGAAGTTGATGGATGATAGTGGTTCTGCCGAAGCAATCAGTCAAACAATCGTTGGCCACTTGGGATCAGAGCGAGCCATTCTGGCTGTTGTGCTTGCCTGTGCCGTATTGACCTATGGCGGGGTCTCGTTGTTTGTTGTGGCGTTTGCCGTCTATCCGATTGCAGCAGCGCTGTTTCGACAAGCAGACATTCCCAAGCGACTGGTACCTGCAACCATTGCTCTTGGTGCCTTCACGTTCACCATGACTGCCTTACCTGGCACGCCTGCTATACAAAACGCAATTCCTATGCCTCATTTTGGGACAACGCCCTTCGCGGCTCCATTTTTAGGCATCATCACGGCATTGGTGATGTTTGGATTGGGGCAATGGTGGCTGTCGAGACAAGCCAAACTTGCGAAGGGGGTAGGTGAAGGCTATGGCGCCCACGAGGATCAGCCTGTCAGTTTTGATAAAACTCAGCGGGAGTTGAGCGCGGGTGAGGGGTTTGATGTCACGCTGATTGAGCCAGACATCAAAGCAAGTGGCTTGCCTCCATTTGCCTTGGCAATTGCCCCTGTGGTGCTGGTCATTGTTTTAAACTATTTACTGAGTACTCACCTGATACCTCGTTTGGATACTCAGTATCTCGCCGAGCCAATCTATGGCAGTACGTCTTTGGATGCGGTCAGAGGGATCTGGGCAATTATTGCTTCTTTAACCTTTGCCTCATTGTTGCTTATCGGGATGAATTGGCGTCGTTTGGGTGAGCTACGTCGCACCTTAGATGATGGAGCGAATGCTTCGGTACTGCCGATCTTTAATACGGCCAGTTTAGTTGGCTTTGGTGCGGTTATCGCGGCGTTACCCGCATTTGACATTATTAAAGGGTTTGTTGACGATCTAGGTGGAGGTAACCCCTTGGTATCCCTAGCTTTATCTGTCAATGTGTTGGCAGGTGTTACAGGGTCAGCCTCGGGGGGGATGAGCATTGCTCTGCAAACGCTTGGCGCTGAGTACTTGGCATTGGCTAATCAGTTGGGCATCTCGCCTGATCTATTGCATCGTGTGACGACAGTGGCAACCGGAGGTCTCGACAGTTTGCCGCACAATGGTGCCGTTGTGACACTGCTGGCCATTTGTGGACTCACGCATCGCGAAGCGTATAAGGATGTATTTATGGTTGCGGTGGTGTTCCCGATACTTTCACTGGTGTTGCTGGTGGTCTTGGGAAGCCTCTTTGGTGCGTTTTAAAACAGTGTTATTTAAGAAAAAGTGTTGGAGTGTCTCAGCATGAGAAATTAGCCACTCGCTCCCAAGAGGTCAGTGTCTCCTAGGAGGGAGTGTGCTTCACGAAAGGTAAGACTTAATTCTTAAGTCTTAAAAAATAGATTTCACGTATAAGGTAGTTAAGATAAGATCAACGTCGATTGTCAAATAAGGATAATACTATGTTGAGCCGTTTGAAAATGACCCCTAGGTTGATTCTAATTATCAGCTTGCCTTTAGCTTTTTGTCTTTCTCTAGCGGCTTATGTTGTTATTCAGCATACCAGTCGAACGGTCTCTGGCCAGGGTGAAAATGCTGTCAGCATGGTCGCGTTAGCCAGTGCCGATAGTGTCAGTGCTTGGGTGAATGCGCGTTTAACCGTGATTCAAACGCTGGCTCGGACATCCGCACTGACAGGGGGCAATATCGACGAGATTTTTGCATTCGTTCAGGGTTATGGCCAGCGTATGGGCAGTGACTTCGAAGTGATGTTTTTTGTTGATCTAGAGGGGAACGCCTATCATCACAACGGCAATATAGCGAGCCGAGCGGATCGAAATTATTTTCAACAGTTAATTGTCCAAAAAAGTCGCACCACAGTAGTCAGCGATCCACTCTACTCGGGTACGACGGGCAATGCGATTGTGGTACTGGCGCAGTCTGTTTTCGATACCTCAGGTCGGCTCATTGGTTTGTTGGCCGCCACTGTTACCCTTGATACCTTAACCACGCTTGTTGATGAAGTGTCCGATGACAATGCCAGTGCCTGGCTGATTGACTCTCGCGGGGTATATGTTGTGCATCCCGATGCGAGCAGACGCATGAAAGTTAATGCATTGGAGTCCCCAATACCCGAATACGCCTCTTTTTCAAGGAAAATGGTGGAGGGGCAAGCGGGAATCTCCGATCTCGTACTGGATAACCAGCAAAGAGTGATCGCGGCATACTATCCAATCGCGGGTAATCAAAGTTGGTCTTTGGCTGTTGCGTTGCCCTATGAGGAAGTCATGGCGGCGGCGCTGAATCTGCGCGTGTCCTTGATGACGGCTTTTTCCATTACCCTGCTTGTTTTGATTGTTATTATCGTGTTTGTTTCTCGGATGATTGTGAAGCCAGTGAATGCTACTCGTTATGCGTTGGATCAAATTGCAGCAGGTGATGGTGATTTAACTCAGCGTTTGAACGAAGAGCGTCAGGATGAATTAGGTGATTTAGCGCGGAGCTTTAACCGCTTTGTCGGCGGTGTGCAATCAATCATCAAGCAAGTGAGTGATGCGGCGATACAACTCGGCGCCGCAGCAGAGCAGTTGGCAGCATCAAGCCAGGTGACGAACCAGCAAGTTCAGCAGCAAAGTCATGAAGTCACCCTCGCAGCCACCTCTATGACTCAAATGGCAGCGACGGTTACCCAAGTTGCAGGCAATGCCGCTCAAGCGGCCTATGCGGCAGAAACCTGTAATCAGTCTGTTAAAGATGGAGAGGTCGTCGTCAAGAAAAATGCCAATGAGGTTGGTTTGTTGGCTCAAGAGGTTCAAAAAGCTGTGGATGTGATTCTGCGCTTGCAAGACGATACAGAGTCCATTGGAAAAGTACTGGAGGTTATTCGTGGCATCGCTGAACAAACCAATCTACTTGCCTTGAATGCGGCTATAGAAGCAGCACGTGCCGGTGAATATGGGCGAGGGTTCGCTGTTGTTGCAGATGAGGTGAGGACGCTGGCAACACGCACACAAAGCTCCACTGAGGAAATCCGTGAAATTATTGAACAGTTGCAAAATGCATCTCGACGAGCCGTTGATGTTATGCATAACAGTTATTCAAAGGCAAATGTGGCTGTTGAGTGCGCGGAGCATGCATCGCATAAGCTTCAAGATATTACAGGGGTCATTTTGACAATCAATGATATGAACACTCAAATTGCAACTGCCACTGAAGAGCAGTCCGCTGTTGCTGATGATGTCAGTCAGACCTTGGTGCGCATCAGCCATAGTGTGGAGCAGCTGTCGAGTGGCTCAAGTCATATCGCATCGGCCAGTGATGGCATTGCGTTGCTTGCCAATGATTTGCAAGCTAGGGTTGGGCGTTTCAAAGTCTAAAAGTACATCTGGCGGATTCACTTTGGCGCAGATTGTTTGACGTGGTAGGATATTCCCAAATTTCTACTCAAGCCCAATCCAAAGGAAGTAAAGCGTGTCAAACATGGATATTCAAGCGTTACTCAACGCATATGTCAACGTCATTCCGAATCCAACCCTTGCCGATCAACGGGTGGCGTTTGGAACCTCTGGTCATCGAGGTTCTGCATTGAAGGCATCCTTCAACGAGCATCATATTCTGGCAATCTGCCAAGCCGTTGCGGATTATCGTAAGGAGCAGGGCTTTTCGGGTCCGTTGTATCTGGGGATGGATACACATGCATTATCAGGACCTGCTCATGCATCGGCACTGGAGGTGCTGGTTGCAAATGGCATCAACGTGCGCGTTCATCCTCAAAATGCGTTTGTACCAACGCCCTTGGTGTCCAGAGCCATCATTGTTCATAATCAACACTCTCCAGACGCTCTGTCGGATGGCTTGATTATTACGCCTTCTCATAATCCGCCAGAAGACGGTGGTATAAAGTACAACGCCGCTGATGGTGGGCCTGCCGCAGCAGAGGTTACTCGTTGGATTGAGCAGCGTGCCAATCAGTATCTTGAGCAGAATCTGTTGGGGGTATTGCGTGTTGATCAAGCCGAAGCAGCGGCCAAAGCTGAGGCATTTGACTACGTAAAATATTACATTAAAGATCTTGAGCAAGTAATTGATATTGAATCAATTAAAAAAGCTAATTTGACCTTGGGAGTTGATCCTATGGGCGGTTCAGCACTTGAAGTATGGCAGGAAATTGCCAAGACCTTTGAGTTGAATCTTTCCATAGTGAATGAAGATCAATCCCCAGATTTTGCCTTTATGCCGCCGGATCACGACGGAAAAATCCGGATGGATTGTTCGAGCACAGCGGCGATGGCAAACTTGCTGAACATCAAAGATAGCTTCCAGTTAGCCTTTGCAAATGACCCTGATGCCGATCGCCATGGGATTGTAGGCCCAGATGGTTTAATGAACCCCAATCATTTCTTGGCTGTGTGTATTGATTACTTATTGACTCATCGACCCGAATGGTCCAAGGACGTGGCAATCGGCAAGACCCTCGTTTCCTCATCAATTATTGATAAGGTTGTGGCAGGCCGCGGGTGCTCGCTCTATGAGGTTCCTGTAGGATTCAAATGGTTTGTTGAAGGCTTGTTTAATGGTCGTTTGGGCTTTGGCGGTGAAGAGAGTGCTGGTGCAAACTTTTTAACTCGCCGTGGTCAGGTGTGGTGTACCGATAAAGACGGCATTATTCCTTCACTCTTAGCGGCTGAAATTCTTGCGGTGACGGGCAAAACACCTCATCAATATTATGAGGAGCTGACGCAGGCGTATGGTCGGCCTTATTACCGTCGTATAGATGCGTCTGCATCGACGGAGCAGAAGGCTGTTTTATCTGCAATGAATCCTAAGAGTGTGACTCAATCCACCTTGGCAGGAGATGAGATTGTTGCACGTTATGTCGAGGCACCCGGGAATGGTGCATCTATTGGTGGATTGAAGGTCGTCACGGAGGCGGGTTGGTTTGCGGCTCGTCCTAGTGGCACAGAGGCGTTGTATAAAATTTACGCTGAAAGCTTCAAAAGCCAAGCACATTTAGACACCTTGTTAGTTGAGGCGCAGGCTCTGGTTTCAAAGGTGTTTGCATCGCAAGGGGTGTAAATAGGCGGTCGTCAAAGGCTCAGCAGAGCGTGCTGAGCCTTTGAAAAGCTTATTCTTTTTTCAAAAGCAGCCAGGTTTTAGCGTAGTCTGCAATATGACGGTTGTTTGCGTGGTAGTGGTCCCAGTCGCGGAAGTAGCCACTTAACCAATCAAGCTGGTAAAGATTGTCATGAAAAGCTCCACCCGTGTCCGCCAAAACGGTCAGTCTGTAGGTCGGTTGACCATGCTCAGTGGTTTGCAATAGGACAACACGTCCCAATCCGAGTTGAAAAATATCGCCAGCGACGGTCACTTTTGGTTTGACTGGAATTTTATAGTCCGCATCCTTTCCATACCCCAGCACGCCTGGAACTTCTTTAAAATACCAATAACGTTCCTGATCTTCGGGTTTTTGTGTGCGGTCGTATGCAATGCCATTGTTGCGATGCACGTTGAAGTAGCGGCGCTGATTGTCGGCTTCTAAAACGGCGGTTCCTTGCAATAATGCACCTTCAAGATCGGCGCGACTTAACCAAATCAGTGGGGGAGCTAGAGCCGGTTGTGTTTCAAGCGCGCCTCTTAGAATGGCTTGTTTGCCAAATCGATAACGCGTGATCTGATCCCTACGTGCATCCGCCTCTTCAAGACTTAAATGTGCTTCATCAAATGGAAGGCCGTATAAGGCATGAGGTGACTGCGCGGTTTTGGCTGGAAAGCCATCCGCCATGCGCACATAATATTTTGTTAGCAGCAATTGGTCGGACGGTAAGCGCTGCAACAGCGGTTTGTCTTGGCTTAGGCTTTTTGCTTTGGCTTGATCCGGTAGCCATTGCACACGTTCAAAAGCTGAGTTGATAAAATCAGGATCGGTCAGCCGTGATGCGCCTGTTGCCAAGTCCTCTTGATACACCTGGCAAATAAATGCCAAGGTGTCTTGAATACGATGAGTTGGAACTTTTATGCCATCGACGGTTCCACCATGAATGGCTTGTGGGTCATAGCTGGGGCCTTGTTTTAAATATTTTAATGTCTCATTGGCAACAGCGCACAGGTCTTGACTATGATTAGGCCAAGCACCGGCCGACAAAGGTTGGGCAGATTGAAAGCTGGGTGCCGAGTGTGCAAAACCTGCCAACACAAGGCTGGTTGAAAAGGTGATATACCCTAAAGATTTAAAAAACGTGTTTCGCATAATACAGTTGGCCTCAAAATAATGTGCTTAAAAAGCAAAGGGCAGTGTACAGATACAGACGTGCTTCGAACAGGGTCTAGTGTGCCAATGTGAAGCTGAACAGAGGCTGACATAGTTATTTCTGATGCCTCCATCAATAATTTGCATTTGATCCTGATCCTTGAATGCGGGATCATTGAGCTTATTTTTTCTAGGTTCTTTCAGGGCTGTCTAATGATTCCAAGAGTTGTCGATATTAACCCTACACAACGTCTCTATCTTGAGTTTATCGAGACACTAAAAACGCGTGGCTTTCAAGGTGACCTAAACCCTGAGTATGCGCACCGAGTTGTGTTAGCGACGGACAACAGTATCTATCAAGTGTTGCCACAAGGGATTGTTTATCCCCGTAATGCACAAGATCTTATTTATCTGGCAAGGCTCGCGTCAGAGCCGCAGTTTAACAGTATTGTGCTAAGTGCGCGTGGGGGCGGTACAGGCACTAATGGGCAGTCTTTAACCGATGGTTTGGTGGTTGACTGCTCTAAGTATATGAATCGTATCATCGAGATCAATCCTGACCAGCGTTGGGTGCGTGTGCAGGCGGGGGTGGTCAAAGACCAATTAAATGCAGCTTTGAAACCTTATGGGCTGTTTTTTGCCCCCGAGTTGTCAACCAGTAATCGAGCCACCATTGGTGGAATGATCAATACTGATGCCAGTGGACAGGGGTCAGTGCTCTATGGCAAAACCCGAGACCATGTCCTTGAGCTGGAAAGTGTATGGTTGGGTGGTGAGCGTTGGTTGTCTAAGGCGTTGTCAGATGAAGAATTGGACAACATCAAGCAGCAGCCAGGGCGTGTTGCTGATGTCCATCGCATGTTGGATGATCTTTATTCAGAGCATAAAGATCTCATTGACGAAAAGTTTCCAAAGCTTAACCGCTGCCTGACAGGCTATGATTTGGCCCATATTCGCGATGAGTCGGGCCGTTTTAATTTAAATTCGATCTTGTGTGGTGCTGAAGGGTCTTTAGCCTTTATTTCTGAAGCAAAGCTTAATGTTTTGCCCATTCCTAAGTACTCGGCTTTGGTTAACGTAAAGTACGACAGTTTTGAAGCCTCTTTGCGCGATGCAAAGGCGTTGATGGAGTGGGGGCCGACCTCAATTGAGACTATCGACTCAAAAGTATTGAACCTTGCCATGGGGGATATTGTTTGGGACACGGTTCGAGCTTATTTTCCTCAAGAGGCACATGAACCAGCGATTCAGGGAATCAACCTGATTGAGTATACCGGTGATGACGAAGAGATTTTGCGTCAAAAGGTTGAAAAATTAACGACACACTTACGTGAAGTGAGTGGTCAGCCAGCAAAAAGCTTTGGTTTTTCTGTTGTCTATGGTTCGACAGAAATTAATAAAATTTGGGCTATGCGTAAAAAAGCCGTTGGTTTGCTAGGCAACGCGAAAGGGCAAAAACGACCAATCCCCTTTGTTGAAGACACGGCTGTACCGCCAGAAAATCTGGCGGATTTTATTATGGACTTCCGTAAGGTCTTGGATGATCACGGCTTGGCGTATGGCATGTTTGGTCACGTTGATGCGGGAGTTTTGCACGTGCGCCCCGCAATCGATATGAAGGATGAAGCGCAAGAAGGTTTAATTAGAACAATTACCGACGAAGTTGTGCGTCTGACTCAGCAGTATAAAGGCTTGCTGTGGGGCGAGCATGGCAAGGGTGTGCGTTCCGAGTATGCACCGGAATTCTTTGGTGAGCTTTACCCAGAAGTGCAGCGGGTAAAAGCTGCATTTGATCCCCGAAACCAGCTCAATCCGGGTAAAATTGCCACACCACTCTTGTCTGGAGCTGAACTGCTTAAAATTGATGAGGTTCCTACGCGTGGGCAACATGATCGTCAAATTCCCTTGGCCGTTCGTGAAACCTACGACTCAGCCATGAATTGCAATGGCAATGGGGCTTGCTATAACTATGATCCGAATGATGCCATGTGTCCGTCTTGGAAGGGGACGCGCCAGCGCATCCACTCACCCAAAGGGCGTGCCTCTTTGGTGAGAGAGTGGCTGCGGGTTATGTCAGTGAAGGGCGTGGATGTGAATGAAGCTGCCCAAGCAGTGAGACAGGCAAGCTTTATTAAAGCTTTGCCATCCAGAATTAAAAATACCCTGAAGAAGCGTAAAGGCGAGTATGATTTTTCTCATGAAGTTCATGAGGCGATGATGGGGTGTCTGGCCTGTAAGTCTTGTGTTGGTCAGTGCCCAATCAAAGTCAATGTGCCGGATTTCCGTGCCCGTTTTCTTGAGGTCTACTACGGTCGCTATTTAAGGCCCCTAAAAGACTATATGGTCGCAAGTCTTGAGTTTATGGTACCAGCGCTGTCTCGTTTTCCTCAGCCTTATAATTGGCTGATGAAAAATGGCTTAGGCCGTGCCGTGATCAAAAAAATAGGCATGGTTGATAGTCCTTTGTTGTGTACGCACACGCTTCGAAAGGGCGTAGAAGAGCGCGGAATTGAGTGGGCGACACCTTCAATAATTGAAAGCTTAAGCGATTATCAGCGTCAGCGTTCAGTTATTATTGTTCAGGATGCGTTTACCAGTTATTTCGAAACCGCATTGGTATTGGATGTGATTGATTTGCTCAGTCGGCTTGGTTTTAATGTGCTGGTTGCGCCCTTCATGCCAAATGGTAAACCCTTACATGTGCATGGTTTTATGGCGGCCTTTGCCAAAATTGCAGAGCGAAATCTAGAGGTTTTGCAGCAGTTAGAAGCGACAGGTGTTCCTTTAGTGGGTATCGATCCTTCTATGACGCTCACCTATCGATCTGAGTATAAGGATGTGAGCGATACGCTGCCGAAGGTTCAGTTGATACAGGAGTGGCTTGCCGATGCGCTGGGCTCTGTGTCCTTCAAAGCTGATTTGCCGCAAAAGCATTTTAAACTGATGCCACACTGTACGGAAAAAACGTCAGCTGCGCCTTCAATTCGTCAGTGGCAGACTATTTTTCAATCGCTGGGGCAAACGTTGGATGTCGTTTCGGTTGGGTGTTGCGGGATGGCTGGAACCTTTGGGCATGAGACGGAAAATTATCGTTTATCCAGACAAATTTACAGTTTAAGTTGGAGTGAAGTGGTCAATAAGCCAGATAGCGAAGCGACCTTGTTGGCAACGGGTTACTCTTGTCGCTCGCAAGTTAAGCGTTTAGATCAACAATCGCTACTGCATCCGGCTCAAGCACTTTTGGCTGTTCTGCAAAAGTTGTAATGCATTCATAGCATAAATGCGCGACACTGTTTGTCGTTCTGATTTTTTAAAAAGGAGAAATGCATGATCGATTTATTGCCTGAGTTGTGTGATCAGTATCCAGACTTGGTACAAGTGGTGGAGCCAATGTTCGCAAGCTTTGGGGGGCGAGAGATTTTTGGAGGTGAAATTGTGACGATTAAAGCCTTCGAAGATAATTCCTTGGTGCGTGAGCAAGTTGCCTTGCCTGGAGCGGGAAAGGTGCTGGTCGTTGATGGTGGCGGATCGATGCGAAAAGCCATGCTGGGCGATATGTTGGCTGAAAAAGCTGAAAAGAATGGTTGGGAAGGTCTGATCATTTATGGATGCATTCGTGATGTTAATGCCATCAGTCAGTTAGATGTCGGCGTGCAAGCGTTGGGTTCACACCCGATGAAAACGGACAAAAAGGGCGTCGGCGAATTGAATATTCCGGTCACATTTGGTGGTGTAACCTTTGTGCCCGGTCAATACGTGTATGCCGATAACAATGGGGTGTTAGTGTCACCAAAAGCCCTGACCCCTGCATGAAGCTCACTCAGCAGAGCCCGTGTCTACACGCGCTCTGCTGTCTTATGGGAGGCAGGGTTTGTCTGACTCAGAGCGTATACGCGCCATCGTGCGTATTTTAGAAGCCAATCCACAGGGGGTGAGTGAGTTTGCCTTATTGAAGTCGCTTCAATCGGACAATATCATTCATTTAGACCCCGATACGTTCACCGACAGTTTAAAGCTATTTCAAACGCATTTTCTGCTGTTCCATCATCTTTATCGCTTGCGGGATGAGTGGCATGAGGCGGGTAAGGGCAGCTTGTCGATTCATACCTTATCAATTCAGTTACGTCCCTATGTTCAGGGTGATGCTGGGCTTGTGCTAAATGACCCTTTGCGCGCGTATTATTTAGACCTCAATGAGCTTGCCAAAACAGAAGCTGAAGATGTTGAGCGGTTGTTGCATCGTTTCTGGCGTGGCTTATCTCAGCCCGTTCAATCAGATGAACGTCAGCAAGCTTTATCCATTTTGGGTTTAGAGAATGATGTAGATGCATCCAATATTCAAAAAGCATGGCGGCAGCAAGCGATGGCGCTTCATCCCGATCGCGGTGGTGATGCCGAGCAGTTTAAACAGGTTTGCTGGGCAAAAGACGTCCTTATAAAGCGCTTTTAGCTCCAAATTTCATCAAAATTGGGAACCTCTCTGTCTTTGTGCGTTCATATGCAGTCAACAAAGAGTAATGAGGAGTGAACATGGCGAAGTCCGTTAAAGCGCTGATTGTTGTGGTTGGTCTGGGTTTCTTGGGATGGCTTGTGCTGACCTATTTAGTGGTTAAGCCTTTTTCAACAGATCTATCCGTGATTGGTGAAGGAAAGCCCGTTGTTGTTTTGGTACATGAAAGTTATATGCCAGCGGGAATGGAAGCCATGGAGCGATTAAACCAAGTTCGGGGTGCGTTCGAAAGTGATATCAAATTTAGAGTGGCCGACTTAGGTACGCCGGATGGAAAAACGTTTGCCTCACTTCATGATGTGTTTGATGGGGCAATGGTGTTACTTGATGCGCAGGGTGAGCCCGTTCGTATTACTCTGGTGCCTGAGTCGATTGTGTCGCTCAAGCAAGAAATAGAGCGTTTGCGCTAGCATTGGGCGTCTTAAGAGCAGATGAAGGGTTAAAATCGGTGATTGGACTTCATTAAGTCGTCCGTCTCTGGCACAATCTTAGCGTGTTTGGGTTTATAACAACTACACTGCAATCAGCCTACGCATATCCTTTCAGCGATATCTTCTGTATTGGCGAAGTGCCGGTTTAATTTCGTATTGATGAGTGAGCTCGACTTTTCGTCTTGGAAGTCGAGTTTTTATTTTTTTGGAGTTTTGAGACATGTCTGAGTTGCCCCCGATTAAAGTGTCTGAGTTAGATGTCGATAGACTTGAGGGATTGTTAGATAAAAAGCCGTATCGTGATGATAAGCGTTTTGATGGTCTGCGCTCTGAATTGGCGAGAGCGGAAGTGCTGCCTGTCGATGCGATGCCTGCGGACGTCGTTCGAATGAATTCAACGGTCACATTTGAGGTTGAAGAGAGTGGTAAGCAATTTCATTTGACCTTGTGTTATCCTCATGAGATTAATGGGCGTACTGAAACGTTGTCGATCTTCGCACCTATTGGAAGTGCTCTCTTGGGCTTGTCTGTTGGGCAAACAATAGACTGGACCCTGCCGGATGCGCATCATCGTCACGTTAGAATTATTCAGGTTGAAAATTCCTCATTGAGTTAATTTGGAGCGTGTTGTGTACGAATTGCTTATTTTTGACTGGGATGGAACCATCATAGATTCGGAAGCCTTAATTATTTCCTGTATGCAGTCTGCCGCTCAAGAGGTCGGCGTTGAGCCGCCTCAGGATGAGGTGGTCAGGAATATTATTGGGCTTGGGCTTCCTGAGGCAATTATGCGCATCTTTCCAGATGCGGATCATCTGTTTGTTGAGAAAATGCGTATCGCTTATGCGCAACGGTTTATGCAGGCAGATCCAACCAAAACGCACTTGTTTCCTGGTGTTCGTGAAACACTAGAACGTTTGAAGGCCAAGGGCTATCGCTTGGCTGTTGCAACCGGAAAAAGTCGCAGGGGGTTGGATCGTGTGTTTACTGAAACCGGATTGGGTGTGCTTTTTGAAGTGTCAAAGTGTGCGGATGAAACGACATCAAAACCCGATCCACATATGCTCGATGAAATCATCTGGTTGACGGGCGTAGATCGTAAGAAAGCCTTAATGATTGGTGATACGGAATATGACCTGTTAATGGGAAATAACGCAGGTATTGATACGGTTGCGGTCAGCTATGGCGCACACCATATTGATCGCTTGACGGCATTGGGTCCAGTAAAAGAAATTCATCATTTTCCCGATCTAGAGACGTGGTTGGATGGGTTGGTTCCCGTCGAATCGTTTAAAAGTTAAAAAGGAGGTTTACGTGAGCAATAATCATTGGGATGATCCGGAACAGCAGGCTAAAACCGAGTCGCTTGATAAGGCGTATACTGAAGCCAAACCCGATGCGAAGCTGGAAAAGACTTTAGAAAAAGCGGCAGTGGATACGAACAGCAAAGAGTGGCGTTTGATTGAAAAAATCGTTTCCTCACTCAATGTTGAGCAGCGTCGCTCAAGACGCTGGGGTATCTTCTTTAAGTTTTTGACGTTTAGCTACTTGTTCGCATTGTTGGCGATTTTTTTTATCGGAAAAGATTTTTCAGGTGCAAAAGAGAGTGTCGAGCGAAAAGAGCACGTGGCGCTTATAGAGGTGTCAGGGGTCATAGCCGATGGTGCGGATGCCAGCGCAGATAATGTTGTAACGGCCTTGCGCAATGCATTTTCTGCCAATCAAAGTCGAGCTGTTATTTTGCGTATCAACAGCCCTGGAGGTAGCCCAGTTCAGGCAGGCTATATTAATGATGAGATTAAGCGTTTGCGTGCTTTGCATCCGGACAAAAAAGTCTATGCGGTGATTACCGATTTGGGCGCGTCAGGTGGGTATTACATTGCAGTGGCCGCTGATGAAATTTATGCAGACAAAGCCAGTTTAGTGGGTTCCATCGGCGTGACTTCATCAGGTTTCGGTTTTACGGATCTGATTGACCGGATGGGGATTGAGCGAAGAACCTTGACGGCGGGTGAAAATAAGGCCTTTTTAGATCCGTTTAGTCCCCTGAAAGACGATGATAAGGCCTTCTGGCAGACGGTTCTGGATACAACTCATCGTCAATTCATTGCCGTGGTTGAAGAGGGTCGTGGAGATCGATTGGTGGACACCTCTCAACTTTACACCGGTTTTATCTGGAGCGGAGAGCAAGCTTTGGCGCTGGGTTTGATCGACGGTCTTGGTAGCAGTAGTTACGTGGCTCGAGAAGTTGTTCAGGTTCCACATATGGTGAATTACACCTATCAACCATCACCCTTTGATCGTGTGTTTGATCGTCTGGGGCTTTCGATTGCTAAACACTTGAGTCAGCAGTTGAGTATTCAGTGGGTGCCACAATTAAACTAGCGGGCTTAGGTGTGTTGACGTGTTTTGGTAGTAGAGTCTCGCCCGCTTAGGGGCGAGACATCTCAAAGAATCTCAACCCCTTCATTTTCCAGCATTCGTACCAAGCGAATAAGCGGGAGTCCAATTAGCGTATTGGGGTCATCACCTTCAAGTTTATCAAATAAAATGATTCCCAGCCCTTCGGATTTAAAGCTGCCTGCGCAATCAAATGGCTGTTCACGTTCAAGGTATCGATCGATCATTACGGGCGTGAGCTGCCTAAAGTGCACATTAAACGGCACGACTTCTGTTTGCGTGATGCCTGTCGTCGTGTTGTGTAAGGATAATCCGGTTAAAAACTGCACGCAGCGACCCGATAGGCGCATTAGCTGAGCCGTCGCATTGTTTTTTGATCCCGGTTTGCCGAGGATGTCACCATCAATAGTGGCAACTTGATCTGAACCAATAATTAAGGTGTCTGGGTATAGGGTGGCGAGCACTTCTGCCTTGGCTGCGGACAATCTAGCGACCAGTTTTTCTGCCGACTCGTTTGCAAGTGGTGTTTCGTCAACATCGGGCTTTCTGCAACGATAAGCGAATCCAAGCTTATCAAGTAACGCTTTTCGGTAAGGTGAGCTAGAGGCAAGCACGATGTTTCTATTCATAAAGAGCCTTTTTTTGATAAAATAACCAGTATTCATATGATAAACACAATTTAATTGAATGAAAGCCCTGAATCCCTTTGACACGAAGGCATTCAGTGCCTAGAATTGCGCGCTTATGTCGAACGGTCAATTACCCAAAAAAGCAGACCCGCGTAAGCTTGCTGAGCGGGAAGCGCAAATTACTGGCAGCGTTGAATTTTCAGCGATGCCCCGTCTTGTTTCTTTTTTATGTCAAGAAACAGGCACGGCTCAGGCTGAGTTGAATTTCTCAACAGATGAACAGTATTTGCGAACAGTGAAAGGAAGTGTTCAGGCCAAAGTATTTATGACCTGTCAGCGCTGCCTTGAGCCCGTTGCACTGGATCTTGATGAAGAGATCTGCCTTGCTGTGGTCCTCAATGAGGAGCAGGCCAGAAACCTACCAGGGTATTACGATCCGCTTCTTATGCTCGATGAAGATGCAGATCTTATTGCTTTGGTTGAAGATGAATTAATTCTGGGGCTGCCATCTGTGCCTTTGCACCATGATTGCAGTGTGCAGATGTCATTTGGTGAGGCCGAGACCGTTAGTCCAGAGCAACAAAAACCTAACCCTTTTAGTGTGTTAGCCCAGTTAAAAAACAAGGCTGACAAGAGTTAAACCAGGAGTTTTATTACCATGGCAGTACAGCAGAACAAAAAATCCCGTTCAAGACGTGATATGCGTCGTTCGCACGATGCGTTGACGGGTCCTACTTTGGCAGTTGATGCAACGACTGGCGAAACACACCGTCGTCACCACGTAAGTGCAGATGGCTTCTACCGTGGTCGTCAGGTTATTACTAAGCAAGACGACGAGTAAGCTTGGTTCCAAAACTGAGTATCGCTGTTGATACAATGGGCGGGGACTTTGGTCCCCGCATCACCGTTCCCGCCTGTCTCCACGCTCTCGCACTGCACCCTGCATTGCATATCTATTTAATTGGTCAGTCATCTTTAATTGATCCTTTGTTGGTCGATTCTGATCTTTTGTTAGACCGTCTTACTGTTATTGATTGTCAAGACGCTGTCTCAATGGATGATAAGCCATCGTATGCGCTTCGGCATCGCCAGCATTCCTCCATGGCTAAAGCTCTGCAGATGGTTAAAGAGGGTGTCGTTTCTGCTTGCGTGAGTGCTGGAAATACCGGTGCCTTGATGGCGCTTGCTCGCAAAACACTGGGCATGCTTCCTGGTGTTGATCGTCCTGCGATCATTAGCGCTGTTCCTACCGCGAAAGGGTGTTGCTACCTTTTGGATTTGGGTGCAAATGTAGACTGCAGTGCCGACCATTTATTGCAGTTTGCTTTAATGGGGTCTGGAATGGTGAAAGCGGTCGAGGGGCTTGAGCATCCTCGTGTGGCTTTGTTAAATATAGGAATTGAAACCTATAAGGGCAATGAGCAGGTACGCTTGGCCGCTGAGCGATTCAAAGTGCAGTCTCAATTGAATTACATCGGCTTTATTGAGGCAGACTCTGTGTTTGATCATCGTGCAGATGTTATTGTGTGTGATGGTTTTACAGGCAATATCGCCTTAAAAAGCTCGGAAGGTTTGGCACGCTTTATTGCTTCAAAATTGCGAATCAGTTTTTCTCAGAACATCTATCGACGTATGCTGGGCTGGCTGGCGCGTCCTGTTTTGAAAGAATTGCAGCAGCAAATAGATCCTGGGCGACGCAACGGGGCTGCTTTTTTGGGCTTGCAAGGTATTGTTATTAAAAGTCATGGTGGTGCAAACCAAGATCATTTTGTTTGTGCTATTTCTCAGGCTGTTACTGATATTCATAATGATGTGCCGGGCCGTATCCGTGATACAATTGCCTCGCAATTGGGTCAGTTATCTAGAGAGTAGTCTGTCGCAGGGTGTAGAATCGTCGGCGAATTGTGCCGGTATAATGTCGGCTGCGATGGGTGATAAGAGGAATATATGTCTAATACGCTGGGTTTTGTTTTTCCAGGGCAGGGTTCTCAACAGCTTGGAATGTTGTCAGAGTTGGCCGCTCTTTATCCATCTATCCAAGAAACCTTTGAGCAGTCATCGGAAGCGCTTGGTTTTGATCTATGGGCTATGGTACAAAGCGGTGAAGAGTCAGTGCTTAATGCGACTGAAAATACACAGCCAGCGTTATTAACCGCCAGCGTAGCTTTGTGGCGTCTTTGGGGTCAGTTAAGTGAAGCGAAGCCAGTTGTGTTGGCTGGGCATAGTCTTGGTGAGTATTCTGCTCTAGTTTGTGCAGGAGCGTTGACCTTAGAAGAGGGTGTGCGTTTAGTTCGTCGTCGAGGCGAGTTAATGCAGCAGGCCGTTGCTCCGGGTGCTGGTGCGATGGCTGCCATTTTAGGGCTGGATGATGAGGCGGTCAGATTGGCGTGCCTGGAGGCTGCGAAGCAGGGTGGAGTTGTTGCTCCCGTGAATTTTAATTGTCCAGGTCAGGTTGTTATTGCGGGCGAGAAAGCAGCGGTTGAGCGAGGTATTCTCGCCTGTAAAGAGGCGGGTGCCAAGCGCGCAATTGAGTTGCCTGTCAGCGTCCCTTCTCACTGTGAACTGATGAAACCTGCAGCTGATGAGTTGGCCGCTTCTTTTGCGCGCCTAAACTTTGTTACGCCCAGTTTGCCAATCGTGCAAAATGTCGATGCCAATATAGCGGACGATCTCGTAATTTTGCAGAAGAATGTGTTGTCGCAGCTGTATAATCCTGTATTGTGGACGGCTTCAGTACAGCGAATGTCCGAGATGGGAGTGACTGCGTTGGTTGAATGCGGTCCCGGTAAAGTGCTGTGTGGTCTTAACAAGAAAATTGACCGGTCACTTGAAGTAGTTTCAATCTGTGATGTGGCGGGTCTTGAAAAAGCACTCAGTTTATAAAGATTGTCAGGAAGTCTTATGAGTATTGAAGGTAAAGTCGCGCTGGTTACTGGCGCAACCCGTGGAATAGGTAAAGCAATTGCTGAAAATTTGGCAGCCCAAGGTGCGATCGTGGTTGGAACAGCGACCAGTGATCAGGGTGCGGCTGCAATCAGTGGTTACCTTGCAGCATTGGGGAATAGTGGGCGAGGGCTTGTATTGGATGTTGCGTCTCCTGAGTCTGTTGAGGCTGTCTTGAAGAGCATATCCGATGAGTTTGGTGTGATTGAGATTTTAGTGAATAATGCGGGCATTACTCGTGATAATATCATGTTGCGTATGAAGAACGACGAGTGGGATTCGGTTATCAACACCAACTTAAGTTCTAGTTATCGCCTAGTAAAAGGTTGCTTACGTGGCATGACTAAAGTGCGTTGGGGACGTATAATCAGCATCAGCTCAGTCGTGGGTTCAATGGGTAATGCAGGCCAGGCGAATTATGCGGCAGCCAAAGCAGGCTTAGAGGGTTTCTCTCGAGCATTAGCTAGAGAGATAGGGTCTCGCAATATTACGGTGAACTGTGTAGCCCCTGGCTTCATAGATACAGATATGACGTCGGGATTGGCAGAGGAGCATAAAGCCACTCTGCAAGCACAGATCCCTATGGCACGACTAGGTCAGCCCAATGAAATAGCCTCTGTTGTCGGCTTTTTGGCGGGTGAAGGTGGAAGTTACGTAACAGGTGAGACGATTCATGTCAATGGTGGCATGTACATGTCTTGATGTACATTATTCGCGTTAAAGAATTGTTTTTTGTGTACAGATGTTGATAATTGTCGATCAGCAATAACTAAATCCGTCAACACGCTTGCTAGAGTGTTATCGGTTCTAATAAAATTGCGTCTCGCATCTTGGGATGTGATGGTGTCATAAAGTTAAATAGGAAGAGATATGAGTAATATTGAAGAGCGCGTTAAGAAAATCATCGCAGAGCAGCTGGGTGTAAAAGAAGAAGAAGTCGTGAACAGTGCTTCTTTCGTCGAAGACCTTGGCGCTGACTCGCTCGATACTGTTGAGCTAGTGATGGCACTGGAAGAGGAGTTTGAAACTGAGATTCCTGATGAGGAAGCAGAAAAAATTACCACTGTTCAGCTAGCGATCGATTACATCAACGCGCATCAGTAAGTAATCTATCCCGCAAGGTTTAGCCGAAAAGCCGCACCTATATTTGCTGTATAGTGCGGCTTTTCTATTAATAGCCGGAATTTCTGGAGGATCTCATGTCTCGCAAAAGAGTGGTTGTCACCGGGCTAGGTCTGTTGACCCCCGTCGGTAACACTGTTAAGGATACGTGGGACAATATTCTAGCCGGGAAAAGTGGTGCTCAGCACATCAGTCATTTTGATGCTTCAGCCTTTAATACCCGCTTTTCCGCATCTGTTAAGAATTTTGACTTATCGCCTTACATGAACGTGAAGGAAGCACGTAAAATGGATTTGTTTATTCAATATGGCATGGTTGCGGCCATTCAAGCCTTTGAAGACTCAGGTCTAGAAGTAACTGATGAAAATGCTGGACGCATAGGTTGCGCTATTGGATCGGGTATCGGTGGTCTGCCGATGATTGAAGAGACACATAATGTCTTGAATGCATCGGGTCCGCGACGAGTGTCACCTTTCTTTGTGCCGGGCAGTATCATTAATATGATCGCGGGTAATTTGGCAATCAAATTTGGGCTTAAGGGTCCTAATATCGCCATTACAACGGCTTGTACATCCGGGACGCATAATATTGGTCATGCCATGCGTATGATTCAGTATGGTGATGCAGATGTGATGTTTGCTGGTGGTGCCGAGATGGCAACAACCCCCTTGGGTGTTGCGGGCTTTTCAGCGGCTCGTGCCTTGTCCACTCGTAATGACAATCCAGAAGCGGCAAGCCGTCCTTGGGACAGAGACCGTGATGGGTTTGTATTAGGAGAGGGGGCCGGTATTTTGGTTCTTGAAGAATACGAGCATGCCAAGGCACGTGGTGCTCGCATTTACTGTGAGCTGGCAGGCTTCGGGATGAGCGATGACGCCTTTCATATGACGGCTCCTCCTGAGGATGGGTCGGGTGCAGCGATGTCTATGAACAATGCGATTCGAGACGCTGGTTTGAATTCGGACGCCATTCACTATATCAATGCGCACGGTACCTCAACTCCGGCAGGTGATATAGCCGAATCGAATGCGGCTAAGCATGTTCTAGGTGCTTACGCGCACCAGGTTCGTATGAGCTCAACTAAATCAATGATTGGTCATTTATTGGGGGCTGCAGGCGCGGTAGAGGCTGCATTCTCAGTATTGGCGATCCGTGATCAAGTTGCACCGCCGACCATCAATCTGGACAACCCATCGGAAGGCTGTGATTTAAACTATGTTGCTCACCATGCGCAGCCCTGTAAAATCGAGGCAGCGATGTCCAACTCGTTTGGTTTCGGTGGAACCAACGGCACGTTAATCTTTAAAAAGCTCTAGGTTCACGTCGCTATCAGAGTGACGTGCTCCTGTTATCTGTTTGCGGCAGTCTGAATGTTCAGTTCTGCCGTTATTTTAAGTCGATTTTAAATGATGCAATCATCTTGTTGGGTAAATGGCGTTCAGGCTGAACACATTAGCGTAACTGATCGTGGTTTAAGTTACGGTCATGGCGTTTTTGAAACCTTGCCTATCGAGCATGGCACCCCGCTGTTGTGGTCTTTGCACCGAGCGCGAATGGTCAGTAGTTGCCAGCGTCTTGGTATCCCTATTCAATCCGTGGTAGAAGCAGTAGAGCAGGATATTCGTCAGTTCTTAGCAAATCAGACGGGAGTCTTGCGTATTACGATTACCTGCGGGGAGGGGCTACGAGGCTATCGAATGCCGGATACGATTGTTCCCACACGAATTCTTCAATACTTACCGCCTACAACCTATCCCAATGAACCTGCTCGTGTTGGTATCAAGGCAATGCTTTGCCAGCAGCGTTTAGGTCTCTCGCCAAGCATGGCTGGGATGAAGCACTTAAATCGATTAGAACAGGTTCTCGCGCGTTCCGAATGGCAGACACCAGACCTGCAAGAGGGCGTTGTCTGTGATATCGATGATTATGTTATTGAAGGTACCATGAGTAATCTGTTCATGGTAAAGGCTGGTGAGCTTCATACCCCAAGCTTAGATCGTTGTGGTGTCTGGGGCGTGATGCGCCAGCATTTACTTCACTTGGCTGAGCGTGAAAGTATTGTTTTACATGAGGGGCGATATCGTCTGGATGATCTGCTTGCTTCAGATGAGGTCTTTTTTTGTAACAGTCTCATTGGTATTTGGCCATTGGTGGAACTGTCGCCCCATTCATTTGTCATTGGACCTGTGACACGTAAATTACAAGCATTGTTAGAGGCAAGTTACCGCGTATGTTAAAGAAACTTTTTTTAGTTATTGTGTTGTTGGGGCTGATGGCGGCTGGTGCGGTGCTTTGGGTGCTTGAGGCATCTAAAAAGCAAGCCTTGCAGCCTTTGCCTTTAACAGAGAAGGAATACTTCAATGTGCCAAGTGGTACAAGCTTTATGCAGTTGATGCAGCAATTGCAAGAGCGGGGCTGGATCGAGCATTTAGAGCTTATGCGTGTGTATGTTCGTCTGCATCCTGAGATAACCTCTATTCGAGCGGGTGAGTATGAAATACAGCCAGGACAGTCATTGCGCGATGTGCTGGAAAAAATGAACAGAGGTGAAGTTGTAGCCCACTATTTCACATTGGTTGAGGGGCATACGTTTAAACAGCTGCTTGCCGCTATCGCTGCTGATGCTCGCTTTGTTTCAACTCTGGAGGGGTTGTCAGAGGCTGAGGTAATGGCTTTATTGGGGGCGCCAGAAGGTGTTGCAGCGGAAGGACAGTTCCTTGCAGAAACCTATCAATTTAATCGTGGCAGTCGTGATATCGATTTACTAAGGCGCGCCTATCAAGCCCTTCATGGCTTTTTAGATCAGCAGTGGGAGTTGGCTGAGAAGGGTTTGCCTTATCGTTCTGCATATGAGGCTTTGATCATGGCATCGATCATTGAAAAAGAAACCGGCGTACCAAGTGAGCGTCCTCGAATTGCCGGTGTGTTTGTGCGACGTTTGAATTTAGGAATGCGTTTGCAAACAGACCCTACTGTGATCTATGGGATGGGTGATGCTTATCAGGGGCGAATCACACGCGCCGATTTACAAAGGCCAACACCTTGGAATACCTATACAATCCCAGCTTTGCCGCCGACACCTATCTCAATGGTGGGTCGAGAAGCGATTACGGCGGCTTTGAATCCGGAAGATGGTGATGAGCTGTATTTTGTTGCGAAAGGCGATGGCACGCATCATTTTTCTCGCACTCTTCGTGAGCATAACAATGCGGTGAATCGTTATCAGCGTAACCGTCGCAGTGATTACCGCTCGTCGCCTGGAGGATAGTTGTAATGTCGCAAAAAGGATTATTCATTACACTTGAGGGCGTGGAGGGGGTTGGTAAGTCAACCAATCTGCAGTACATCCACGCATTGCTCTTGGATGAGTTGCAAGTCCCCGTTATGGTGACGCGTGAGCCGGGTGGAACCCCTCTTGCAGAAGAGTTGCGTAGCGTGTTACTGCAGCCTAGGGCGGAGCATGTCAATGAGTTGGCGGAGTTGATGTTGATGTTTGCAGCAAGGGCGCAGCATTTGCATGAGCGTATATTGCCAAGTTTACGTCAGGGTACATGGGTGCTTTGTGATCGCTTTACCGATGCAACCTATGCGTACCAAGGCGGTGGTCGGGGGATGAATACGGATGTGATTGCCTCGCTTGAGCAGTTGGTGCAGGGTGACGTGCGGCCAGATTTAACCTTCTTGCTCGACTTGCCTGTTGAGGTCGGCTTGGCCCGAGCGCAAGCAAGGGGGGAGATGGACCGCTTTGAGTCTGAGCAGCGTACCTTCTTCGAGCGTGTCAGAGAGGGCTACTTAAAGCGTGCTCAGCTTGAGCCTGATCGCTTTATTATTATTGATGCTCAGCCCCCGCTAGTGGCAGTGCAAGCACAAATCCGACAGGCCTTGCTAAGCAGAGTTCAGAAATGACAGATCATGTTGAAATCGTTCCTTGGGCCAGCGATTTGTGGCGGCGTTTAATTGAACAGCAGGATCAGGGGCGCTTACCGCATGCCTTGTTGCTGTGTGGGCATCAGGGTATGGGAAAGCACGCATTTGCTCGTTGCTTGGCCCAAGCCTTGCTGTGTCTGCACCCTGAAGATGGGGTGGCCTGCGGTCACTGTAAAAGCTGTGAGCTGTTATCCTCTTCGACACATCCTGATTTAGTGCATTTGTGTCCTGAAGAGTCAGGCAAAGCGATTAAAGTTGACCAAGTGCGTGATCTTACCCACTTTCTTCACAGTACAGCCCAGCAAGGGGGCTATCGAGTCGTTATTGTTGATCCAGCCGAAAGCATGAATGTAAATGCGGCCAACGCCTTACTCAAATCCTTAGAGGAGCCCGGACAGCGAACCTTGATAATGCTTATCTCGCATCAGCCGGGCCAATTAATGCCGACGATCAGGAGTCGGTGCCAGCGCATTGACTTTCCAGCACCCCAGCATGAACATGCAGTAAGCTGGTTGGTTGAGCGTTTAGGTTTGTCGTCCGACAAGGCCGCTCAGTTGCTTTCCATTGCTCAAGATGCACCTTTGCTGGCCGTTAAATACCAAGAAGAGGGTTTAACCAGTCTTCGCGCAGATTTAATGAAAGGACTCATCGATATTTTAAAAGCACGAGCTACACCCTTGGAATTAGCAGATAAGTTGCAAAAACAAGACCTTTTATTGATTACGGGTTGGGTTTATAGTGTTTTAGTTGACATTGTAAGGCTGCAGACAGCATCCGAAGCTGCTAAAATAACCAATACAGACATGGAAAAGATGCTGTCAGCTGTCGCTAAAAAAGCCGATGTAACAGCATTGTTTGTACTTATTGATCAGTTGCAAGCCGAGCGGGTTGGTCTTATGGAAAGACATAACCCAAATCGCCAGCTTCTGCTCGAAACCCTGTTCATGCGCTGGAATGGGTTGGTCAGATAACACTTCGAGGGTTTTTGTAAAGATGTCAATTGTGCCGAGAATAAGCCACGGGATCTTGTCACTGACAATAGAGACAAAAGAAGATTTATATAAATCTTTTATGCCTTTTGTTGTGAACAGTGGTCTTTTTATTCCCACTTCCCGACCGTATCGCCTCGGTGATGAAGTGTTTGTCTTGGTCACGCTGATGGATGAGCCTGATAAAATTCCAGTGACAGGTAAGGTCATATGGATCACGCCAAAAGCCGCTCAAGGTGGACGAGTGCCAGGAATAGGCATTCAGTTGTCAGGGGAAGATACGGCGCTGGTTCGTAAAATCGAAAATATTCTCGCCGGTGCGTTAAACAGTAATCGCCGCACCTACACGCTTTAATAGATTTTTAGGACGGCCTCTTTTAATGTTCATTGACTCCCACTGTCATCTTGATCGTATTAATCTTGAAAAACTCGGAGCATCTTTGTCCGATTTGGTGTCTGCCGCTCAAGCAAAGCAGGTCAATAAAATGCTCTGCGTTTCGATTGATTTAATTCAATTTCAAACCATGATGGATGCAATAGCGCCTTTTGAGAGTGTTTGGGCGTCAGCGGGCGTGCATCCTTTACATGTCGATGAACAGCCCTTTGATGAAGCCGCTCTACGTTCTGCATTGGCCAACCCTCGTGTGGTTGCTGTAGGAGAGTCTGGATTAGACTATTACTATAGCCGTGACCATATAGATGCTCAAAAAGTGAGTTTTTCTGGGCATTTACGCGTGGCCGGGGAGCTTGGCCTGCCTATTATTGTTCATACTCGAGATGCACGTGAAGATACGTTGGATCTGATTGCATCACAGGGGAATTCCAAGTCAGCGGGTGTTTTGCATTGTTTTACCGAGTCACTCGACATGGCTATGTCGGCTGTCGATTTAAACTATATGATTTCTTTTTCAGGCATTATCACGTTTCGTAATGCTAAAGCGCTAAGAGAGGTGGTGAAGGCTGTGCCTCTGGATCATATACTGATCGAAACGGATTCGCCTTATTTGGCACCTGTGCCTTTTAGAGGAAAACAAAACCAGCCGGCTTACGTCGTTGAAGTGGCTCAATGTGTTGCCGATATTAAGGGCATTACCATTGAAGAAGTGGCGTCTAGAACACAAGAAAACTTCTACCGTTTATTTAATAAAGTTCCTGCCTAGCAGTACCTTACCTTGCTGCTTAGGATATACCTGCAGCAGCAAGGTGGTTAGGTCGCGATCAGAACATGTGCTCGGTTTCTGCTGTTGGCGTAATGCTGAGCAGCATTTTTGTTAAATCCAACAGAATAATCAAGATGTTGTTATGGTAGCAAACGCCTTGGACAAAACGGCGCGTTGACTCATCTCCGCTAAGGTTGGGTGCTCGATCAACACGATTGGCTGGCAGGTTAATCACCTCGTCAACGCTGTCGACCACTAACCCAATCACTTCTTTGTCATTGAGCTCAACAATAATGATGCGCGTGTTATCGTCCAGAGTGGAGTCGGGGAGATTAAACAAGCGACGTGTGTCAATAACGGTTACAACGTTGCCTCGTACGTTAATAATACCAAGCACAGAGTAGTCGGCACCGGGTACAGGGGTGATATTGACAAAACGTAACACCTCTTTCACTTGCATAACATCAATGCCGAAGAGTTCCT
The DNA here is from genome assembly GCF_000585235.1 of Nitrincola nitratireducens. Classification (NCBI taxonomy): domain Bacteria; kingdom Pseudomonadati; phylum Pseudomonadota; class Gammaproteobacteria; order Oceanospirillales; family Oceanospirillaceae; genus Nitrincola; species Nitrincola nitratireducens. The sequence continues at coordinate 122,120 of NZ_AONB01000007.1, forward strand.
TATTCACCCGAAACGTAGCCCATTGATGATAAACGACATCGTCTTCATTCGCGCGACGCGCCGCTTCTTCTTGCTTTTTTTGATGCGTATTGTTGTTTTGGAGCATTCTTAGTTGCTCCGCAGCAGCTTCTAGACTCATGTTGTTATTCCTGTCAGTGGCCCACATGTAAGTGGAAAACCTGGTGAACCTGAGGTCATTACAGTATAGATGCAGTATCCCACAGCTGTCATCTACTTGAAAAGCCTATAGATGATTAAAGACAATTATCCGGCTTTGGGAGCCCAGCCAAACAAGCCGCCACTTTGGCCGGACTGCCTGGAAAAAGTTTAAGCAGGTGTAGGCTTTTGCCTTTTTCGGCTCCTAAATCCAATGCAACGGCTTTGCACAAAGGCCTCATAGCCGGTGAATGTTCATAGTTTTGGTAAAATCGACGCAAGAGGTAAATAATTTCCCAATGTTCGGGTGTTAATTGAATGTGTTTCTCCTGTGCAAGGTGTTCCGCAATATCTTCCGACCAGTCGGATAGGTTGCGTAAGTAGCCTTCGTCGTCCAGTAATTCTGATATAGAGGAAGTCATCTTCAAAACCAGCTCACAATTTTGTCATGCGTCACACTTAAGTGTACGAACTCATCCATTTCAATTAAATCCACTTCAGCCACTAGCGGCAGTAGGCCTCGGGCTTGAGCATCAAGGCGCAGTGCCTTGATGTTTAGGGCTATGGGGAATTTAGCTCTGTGTGTATCGAGTAACCAGTAGACGCCATCCTCGATTAGCAGCAGGGTATCATCAGGCTGAAGGCTGCTCAGGCAGCTCTGCATAAGGCTGGCATTTGAAGGTGCTTGATTAAGTGTATGTAGCGAGGTCATAAATAGAGCGTCCAACTTAATTCAAACGGTTAATACAACGTCACTATTCGCTATCAGTTGAGAAATCTCGACTTTATTAAGCAATGTGACGGGAAGGTGCAGTTCAGAATGGCGGATGCCATGATGTGCTAACGCATCGGCATCTACATAGATCTGCTCGATATCGTATAAAGAAAGCGAGGACTGCAGGCTGTTTAGGTTTTTCTGCTGTATCACCTGCGGGTCTTGGTTTGTTAAAAGCTGCAGAACGCCGTCGTCTAGCAGCAATAGTGCAACCGACTGTTCAAATACGGAGCAGGTGAGCGCGATGTCTAAAAGATCGCGGGCTGCGGAGGAGCCATAGGGCGCGCGTCGGCTCATTAATAGAATATTCTTGGGTGCGTTCATCCTTGTCCTCCAAACGTAATCACACGATCCGACAGGATGCAGGCTTCAACCAATTGACCGAGTCCCGATAGGTTAAATTTTTCGGCTAAATTTGTTTGATTCTGTTCGTAACGCTTGGCTTCTGTGCTGTCCAAAACTCCACGACGAATAGCCGCGGCAATGCAAATAACCAAGTCAATAGAGTGTTCTTCGGCGAGAGCTTGCCACGCACGCATCGTGTTGAGCTCATCTGGAGGTGAGCTAATCAGTTGATTGCCATTAAAGACACCGTCTCGATAAAAGAAGACCCGGTGTAGCGTGTGGCCAGCGCTTAATAAGGCTTTGCAGAATCGGAGGGCGCTTTCCGGAGCTGCATTTTGGCAAGGCGATGCATGCACGACGACAGTAAAGATCACGTTGATTACTCTGATTCATTAAATTCAACAAAAAAGCCCCGTTATCAGTTTAGGATAACGGGGCTTTGATGACACGGATATTAGTCGTTGCTAAGTACGCCTACGAGGTGCAATAAGTGCACGAATAGGTTGTAAATGCTTAGGTACAGACTGACCGTTGCCATAATGTAGTTTTGATAGTGTCCGTTGATGATATTGCTGGTGTCATACAGAATAAAACCAGCCATCAGCAACACGACCAAGGCAGAAAACGCCAAGTGCAAGGCAGGCATGTGAATGCCAAATAATGGCAGAACAAGCAACGCAACCATTGCGATCAGCATAACGATAGCACCCGTGGCTAAAAAGCCACCCATGAAGCTAAAGTCGCGCTTGCTGGTCATAACGTAAGCGGATAAACCGACGAATGTCAGACCGGTCATGCCCAATGCTGTTACGACGATTTGTCCGCCGCCTTGCATTGCTAAATAGTGATTGAGCAGAGGCCCTAAGCCAAACCCTAAAAGTCCTGTAAATGCAAATACCAAAGGCAGAGCTGCAGCAGAGTTTTGCTTACGATTCAGAACAAAGAGTAGGCCAAAGCTTACCAATACACTGCCGATGTAGAATAAGAAAGGTGGATTGATAATGGTTGATATTAGCGCCGTCACAGCACTGAAAACCATGGTCATGGCCAACAGCATGTATGTCTGGCGTATCACTTTATTGGTGCGTAGAACCGACTCTTCCGAGCGGTAACCTACATTTTGTACTTTATCCATAGTGGTCCTCATTTTTGTTCAAGTCTGTCCAACGTTGAATAATCAGGGTATCTTCCCGTAAGTTCAAGTCTTTGACCGACTATAATGCAATAAATTCACAAATTCTTCTGTCGGGAGTCGTTTTTTTTCATGCTAACATCCACCTATACGCTTGATCTGCTCTATGAAGATCAATGGATCACTCTTGTCAATAAACCCTCAGGTTTGCTCGTGCATCCGAGTTGGATTTCACACCCTGATGAGCCTACCTTGGTCGGGCTTTTGAAAGAGAGATACCCTGATCAAGTCGTGCATACGGTGCATCGTTTAGATCGAGCCACCTCAGGTGTGATCCTGTTTGCGCGTGATAAAGACGCCGTTAAATCGCTAAATGCGCAGTTTGCTGAAGGGTCTGTCAAAAAAACCTATCTGTGTGTTGTGCGAGGTTGGACCGACGATGAAGGAACAATCGACTACGCACTTAAGCCAATATATGACAAGTTTGCGGATCCACTCGCCGATCCAGATAAAGCCCCTAAACCAGCCATCACTCATTACAAGACGCTTGCTCGGGTTGAGTTGCCTATTCCTGTAGGGCGTTATCCGGTCGCGCGTTACTCTTTAGTCAGGGTTCAGCCGGAAACGGGCCGTAAACATCAAATTCGTCGCCACATGAAGCATATCTTGCATCCATTGGTTGGTGATACGAACCACGGAGAAGGGCGTCATAATCGTTTATTTCGAGAGCATTTTGACTGCCATCGCTTATTGTTAATGGCAACAGAGTTGCATTGCCAGCATCCGGTCACTCAGGCACCTCTTCACTTTAAAGCGCCTCTGGATGCCCAAACGCTCTCTGTATTTGACAGGTTAGGCTGGGAAAACATTCAGTTGTTCGAAGTTTAAGGGTTTTTTTGCGATCCAGAGCGTTATTGATTGCGAATTTTGTCCCTCATGGTAGCATTATCAACACTTCTAATTAATTTAAAATAACGTTTACATGACCAATCAGCCGACCGATTTTAGCCCTCTATTACAGCGATTTTCAAATAACGCCCCCTTGCGTATTGCATTGATTGGTGCCATGGATCAGGAGATCGAACTTCTGAAAAACACCCTAGCAGACTGTCAGTCTTTTTCAGTTGCTGGGTATGAGTTTCATCAAGGTCACATGCACGGCGTAGATGTGATTCTTCTTAAGTCCGGTATTGGCAAAGTGAATGCCGCCATAGGTACAGCTGTCCTTTTGCATGACTTCAAGCCGGATTGTGTGATCAATACGGGGTCTGCAGGCGGCTTTGATCCCTCATTAAAGGTGGGTGATCTTGTTATCTCGAAAGAAGTCTTGCATCACGATGCTGATCTAACCATCTTTGGCTATCGCCCTGGGCAACTGCCGGGCATGCCACCTGCATTTATACCGGATCCTTTATTGTCTGATATTGCTGAATTCTGTATTAATCAGATAGAAGGTGTTGCAACTGTTCATGGTTTGATTGCGACAGGCGACAGCTTTATGAATCAACCAGAAAAAGTGGAAGCAACGCGGACCCTATTTCCAGACATTAAAGCCGTAGAGATGGAAGCCGCCGCAATTGCGCAAACGTGCCATCGTTTTGATGTCCCCTTTATTGTTATTCGCGCGCTATCGGATATTGCCGGAAAAGAGTCAAATGTCTCCTTTAAAGAGTTTTTAGAAACAGCAGCCACGCATTCGGCAAAAATGGTGGATGCCATTGTCGCTGAGGTCGTGGCGCGTCATCACCAACAAACAAACCCTATCGATCAGTAAGCGAAGGGTTTTTCGTTTAGAATAAGGAACGAATGGGCTCATAAACGTCAGGTTGATCCCATTCCTTCTCTCCCACGACCCGCTCAATTAGATTCCCATCCTTGTCAAATAGAAGCGTCGTTGGTAAGCCGCGCAAGCCAAACTCCCCAAATCCTTTCCATTCTGGGTCCAGCCAAACCGGGAAAATGAGTTCTGTCTCAAATGCCTCTAAAAAATCCACAACCGTTTCTTGAGCTTCACCGGCATTAATCGCAATAATTTGAAAGGGTTCGTCTGCAAACGTCTGTTGAAGTCGGTTAAACGCAGGCATTTCGTGGATACAAGGGGGGCACCAGGTTGCCCAAAAATTGACAAGCAGCACCTTGCCTTTGTAATCATCTAAAGCGGCCGAGCTGCCTTCTACTTGAGTAAAGCGATGCGTCATTCCATCTGCCGAGAGGGTGGTGGAAAAACCGCTGATGAAGATGATAAGCGCTAGGATTAAGGGTAAAGAAAAAACAGATGATTTCAACACGAGAGCCTCTTGTGAGTTTGGATTCATATCTTAATTCTTGTATTGTAGTTTGCCAAAGAGAGATTGGATCTTTCGTACGACAAAAATGAGAGAGTAGCATGGCAAAAGTAGCATTTATCGGACTCGGTACAATGGGGTATCCTATGGCGGGTCATCTGGCTAAGGCTGGACATGACGTTTGTGTGTATAACCGTACAGAGTCTAAGGCTCAGGCTTGGGCGAGTGAATACTCGGGGAGATATGCCACCACTCCAGCGCTGGCCGCCGAAGGCGCTGATGTTGTGATGACCTGTGTCGGTAATGACGACGATTTGCGTGCCGTTACCTTGGGTGAACAGGGCGTAATGTCGACCATGCGTGCGGGTGCAATTCTGGTTGACCACACGACGGCGTCTGCAGAGGTGGCCAAAGAGTTGTACGCCGTTGCAAAAAGCAAATTCTTGGGGTGTCTAGATGCGCCAGTATCTGGAGGTCAAGCAGGGGCGGAGCAGGGCGTCCTCAGTATTATGGTGGGCGGAGACTCGCATGATTACGACCAGGTTTCAGGCGTACTGGATGCTTATGCTCGCTCTCAGAAATTAATGGGAGAGGCGGGTGCAGGTCAGCTTGCGAAAATGGTCAACCAAATTTGCATTGCGGGCTTAGTGCAAGGGCTTGCAGAGGCTGTTCATTTTGCCAAGCAATCAGGTCTAGACGCTGAGAAAGTATTTGAGGTTATACAGCACGGTGCAGCCGGTTCGTGGCAAATGGTAAACCGCCACAAAACCATGTTAAACAACGAGTTTAATTTTGGTTTTGCCGTGGATTGGATGCGTAAAGACTTGGATATAACCTTAACTGAAGCGCGTCGCAATGGTGCTCAATTGCCCGTTACCGCCTTAGTTGATCAGTTTTACGCGGATGTACAGAACATGGGAGGAGGTCGATGGGATACCTCGAGCCTGCTAAAAAGGCTTGAGCGTTCGTCGTAATTCTCTATAATTCCGTTCGAAAGGGCGCTAGACCCTAAACGATTCCAATGGGCGGTATCCGCCGTCCATGCATTTATAATTAAGAGAGAGTTCTATGACGTTTATTGATAAGTACAGTTTGATTTCCCTAGCGCCAAGCGTTGCGGTCATTGCGGGTGTGATTGTGATTACGTTTTTTGGGGTTCGTTTCCTGAAAAAAGAAATGGCAAAAGATGCAGAGGCTGCTGCGCGCAAGGGTTAAAACCTACTGCTTTTTGACTACATAAAGCTGCCTCGGCAGCTTTTATTGTTTTTGAGCTAGGCTTTCACTTTGGATTAAAAGTATCTAAAGTAAGGGCTTACCATTGATAGAGGTTTGAAAATGCCAACACGAGGAAGTCTTCAGCAGCGTGAACGCTTAGCCGCCGAGCAAGCAAATCTAAAACATGCCCACCGCCACCCCCTGTTGTCGGACAGCGATATTAATAATATTTTGGTCAATGGTGCGCAAATCTCCTTGAGCAAATTAAAGCGAGCGCGGTCGTTTAACGCGAGAATTTATTATTATGCGGAAATCGGCGTGTATCTGGAGGTCTCTCTATCAAGAGGAGCGGGTATTTCAGATGCGGCGCGTGAGCAGCTGCAAGCCATACATAAAGAAGCAACCCATATTCATATGAATGCAAATAAGCGATTAGCGCTGCGAAAGGCTGTTGCATAAAGCATGACTTCTGAGCAGCCCTTTGATAGTAAAGCCTTCTTGAGCACGATCAGTACTCGGCCTGGTGTTTACCAGATGTACGATGCTCAAGGTGCAATTTTATATGTAGGTAAAGCACGCAATTTAAAGAACCGACTTTCGAGCTATTTTCGAAGCCAGGGCCTGGGTGGGAAAACGCTTGCACTGGTGTCGCGTATTCAGCATATTGAAGTGACGGTAACCCACAGTGAAACCGAGGCTTTGTTGCTTGAACAAAATCTCATTAAGTCGCAAAAGCCACCTTACAATATCCTGCTTAGAGACGATAAGTCTTATCCATATATTTTTATATCCGATGTTGATGCTTTTCCAGCTGTGCGTTTTCATCGAGGCGCAAAGCGTGCAAAGGGGCGTTACTTTGGCCCCTTCCCAAGTGGCGGTGCGGTGCGCGAGAGTCTGAATTTACTGCAAAAGTTATTTAAAATTCGTCAGTGTGAAGATAGTTTTTATAAAAACCGTTCACGCCCCTGTCTTCAATATCAAATCAAGCGGTGTACGGCACCCTGCGTCAACCTGATTGATGAAGCGTCTTATCAGCGCGATATTCGTCATGCTCGTATGTTCTTAGAGGGAAAGAATAATTCAGTCATTGATGAGGTGGCCAGCCAAATGGAGGAGGCCGCTCAACGCCTGGATTTTGAACGTGCAGCTGAATTAAGGGATCAGGTGTCTGCTTTGCGACAGGTTCAAGAGCAGCAGTTCGTGTCGGCTGAGGGTGATGGAGAGGCCGATGTGTTTGGCTTTGCAACGGGCAAAGGTATCGTGTCTTTACATGCCTTGTATGTTCGGGGTGGACGAATTATTGGCAGTAAGGTTTATCATCCCAAAATCAGCCTAGAGTCGACCGACTCGGAAATACTCTCCTCATTTATCGCGCAATACTATTTGTCTTCCGTTCGCGATATTCCAAGCGCGATTATCTTGCCGTTTGCGCTAGATGACGCTGACTGTATTGAGCAGGCGTTAACCGAAAAGTCCGGACGCAAAGTTGCACTTTTACATAAGGTGCGCAGTGATCGAGCTGGCTGGCAGCGATTGGCGCAAACCAATGCGTTACAGCAGCTCACCAGTCACCTCACCAGCAAAGAGAATATTTACCAGCGCTATCTCGGCCTACAAGAGTTGTTGGATCTGGATATGCCCATCACGCGCATGGAGTGTTTTGATATCAGTCACAGTTCTGGAGAAGCGACCGTTGCCTCCTGTGTCGTTTTTGATGAGAACGGCCCACTTAAATCCGATTACCGGACGTTTAATATTGAGGATATCACCGGGGGAGACGACTACGCAGCCATGCAACAGGCGCTGGAGCGCCGTTACACCCGGCTGAAAAAAGGTGAGGGAAAGTTACCTGATGTTTTAATTATTGATGGTGGTAAGGGGCAGGTTTCTCAAGCGATGCAGGTATTGGAGATGCTGCAAATTAGCGAAGTGATTGTTGTGGGCGTGGCAAAAGGACCGACGCGTAAAGCGGGGTTTGAAGTGTTGGTTCATGGTCAAACGGGTGAAGAAAAGGTCTTAAAAGCAGACTCGCCGGCTTTGCATTTATTGCAGCATATTCGTGATGAAGCACATCGCTTTGCGATTACAGGTCACCGAGCGAGACGAGCAAAAGCGCGGAAGCGTTCATTATTGGAAGATATTCCAGGTGTTGGCGCTAAGCGACGCCGTGAATTATTGAAATATTTTGGCAGTATCAAGGAGATAGAGAACGCAAGTGTTGAAGAAATTGCAAAAGTCTCTACCATAAGTCGTAACCTTGCGCAGGAAATCTACGCAACCTTACACCCAGACAGCCAATAGGATTGATATATGCTGTTTTCAATGAAGTTACCCAATTTACTGACGGTGTTGCGGATACTGCTAATTCCAGTCTTTGTTGTTATTTTTTATGCGCCTTCTCAAAGCGCCTCTTGGGTGGCGGCGGCTGTCTTTGGTTTGGCGGCCTTAACCGATTGGCTGGATGGATATCTTGCGCGGCGCTTGAATCAGAACTCACATTTTGGAGCCTTTTTGGATCCCGTTGCTGATAAGCTAATGGTGGCCGTCGCATTGATCCTCTTGGTTGAGGCCTATGCCTCGCCGTTGCTGACCGTTCCAGCGGCTATCATCATTGGACGTGAGATCGTGATATCGGCACTGCGTGAATGGATGGCTGAAATTGGTGAGCGGGCAAAAGTAGCGGTCTCGATGTTAGGAAAAATTAAAACCACTTTGCAAATGATCGCCATTTTGGTGCTAATTGCCTTGCCGGTCTATAGCCCATTGGCTTGGGTGGGTATCGTCACGCTGTATGGGGCGGCACTTCTGACACTCTGGTCTATGTTTGTGTATTTAAAGGCGGCTTGGCCTCTGATGCGAGATGATATCTAGTTTAAGCTCCGTAGATCTTCTGGTATTACGATCTTTCGGCATATCGCGGATAAGCTATAACTGAAAAGACATCGGCTGTATTCGAGAGAATGAGTGGTTGTTGGTGAGTTGGCTTGGCTAAAAATTAGCCAAAAGATCAAAAAAAACAAAAACTTGAAAAAAAGTGTTGACGTGGTCTTAGGATTCGGTAGAATACGCACCCATTGAAGGCAAGCACTTCAACAGCAAAGCGGGAATAGCTCAGTTGGTAGAGCACGACCTTGCCAAGGTCGGGGTCGCGAGTTCGAGTCTCGTTTCCCGCTCCAAAGTTTTGAATGCTTGATTTTGATATTTCAGGTCAATGACTTGGTCGTTTATTAAAGCGTAGGGCTGGATGGCAGAGTGGTCATGCAGCGGACTGCAACTCCGTGTACGCCGGTTCGATTCCGACTCCAGCCTCCACACTTTAGTAAGCAGACATCAAACACCGCCCGAGTGGTGAAATAGGTAGACACAAGGGACTTAAAATCCCTCGCTGGAAACAGTGTACCGGTTCGAGTCCGGTCTCGGGCACCATATCTTTTAGTTATAAATCAAAAAGATATGGTGCGTTCAAAAAATAATCTCGTAAAACCTCCTTGAATTCCTCTTGTTACTATCTATAAAGTGTCGATAAATTTTAATCCCCTGCATTTTTATAGTATTTTCTAGCTGCTCTTGTGCTAAATCCGCGTATCTCAACGTGTTCAATCTACTATTCGAGAGCGCCAAAAACGGTACACTCTGATTCCAGAGTTGCAGGTGTAAATAAAAGTTCTGAGTCAGGATGTTTGTAGACAGACCATGCTAAACCCTAAATCTCCGCCTAACAGCGACAAAATCTAACGCATCCATCTCGTATACTCCCACTTATCCAATTGAAGTGGGAGTAAGCGATGCATCCGATGTTACATGCCTCCAAAAGCCAAACAGTGTTAATCGGTGAGCAGAACGAAGAGCTGGTTCGTCAGTGGGCTTTACGTTTGCTGATCGATGCGCAGGGTTATCGTTTAATGTTCAATAATCGCAACTATTTTGATGATGATCTATTGGTTGGCTTAGGAATCGAAGTCGACGACACCGCCGATATGACCCCCCGACGTCTATTGCGAATTTTACGATCAGAGGCAAAGAAACAGTCACCAGTACCGAATCTTCCAACCGCATTTTTAGGCAGTAACCTTAAGCTCCTGGGTGACTCCTTGTCTATGTCCACGCTTGAGCAAGAGATTCTAGGATTCTTGGTCATTAAAGAGCAAGACTCCCATCTAGCCAATGTTGTTGAACTCTTCCATCAAGGACGTTGGGCAGGTGTTCAACGATTGGTCACAATGCTCTCGATAGCCTTGAGGTACCCACGTACCTTGATTAGCCAAGCGCTCAATGCCAGCACACCCTTGCGTCAATGTGGGTTGGTTTCACCTGAAGGTCTCCATAACGGTATTGAATTGCTCGATGGTCTCGATGATCTTTTGTACTTCGAAGAAAATGGACCCGAAGCGCTCTTTCGACAAAACACCCTGAAGTTGGAGCCTTCGGAGCTGGTGCCGTCTGATTTTGAGCATATCCAACCGATGTATGATCGTATCTATAACTATGTGCGTCGAGCTGCGGCTAAGGGGCTTACAGGGGTCAATATTCTGATTTACGGCGAACCCGGGACAGGGAAAACCGAATGGGTTCGGGTGTTATCCGAAGCCATGGGGTTATCGCTCTATGAAGTTAAGTCCTCTGGGCCTGATGGTCGCCCTTTACCTGGCGATCGGCGTTTGGCTGCCTTTAGAATGGCGCAGCATATGTTGGCCTCAGACAAGAAAAGTGTGATGTTGTTTGATGAAGTTGAGGATGTTTTTAATGATCGAATCAGCAGTCAGTATAAAGCCTGTGTGAATCGTGTATTGGAGTCCAACCAACGGCCTAGCTTCTGGCTAACCAACAGCCATCACACCATGGACCCTGCCTACATACGTCGCTTTGATTTAGTTTTTGAGATGCCGGAGCTGTGTGAGAAGGCAAGATTAAAAATTGCAAAAAGGATTCTCAAGGGTATTCAGGTTAGAGAGGAATGGCTGGTGTCATTGTCTAAACAAAAAGGTGTTCATGCTGCACACTTATCACAAGCTGCCCGTGTGGTACAGAACTCTGGCTATCGTAAGCCCGAGCGCATTGAGCACGAGATAGATGCCATTCTTGCCTCGCTCTATCAAGCCTTAGGTTATCGTGAACACAATAAGCTTGAAAACGTGAGAACTCCTTATTATAACCCCGTGTTTTCAAACACTGACTTCTCATTGGATCGGCTCACTCATGGACTCAAACGCAGCCGGTTGGGGCGCATCTGCCTGTTTGGCCCACCCGGAACCGGCAAGTCGGGTTATGCAACCTATCTTGCGCAAGAGTTAGACATGCTGCTGATTACCAGAAAAGCCTCAGATTTGCTCGATAAGTATCTAGGTGGTACCGAAAAAGCCTTAGCTCAAGCCTTTCAAGACGCTCAGCAGCACTCAGGTATCCTATTGATAGATGAAGCCGATAGTTTTCTGACCCCAAGAACACAAGCCAAGCATAGCTGGGAAGTGTCTCAGGTGAATGAGTTGCTTGTGCAGATGGAGCAATACGAAGGGATTTTACTGATGTCCACCAACTACATGGAGCATCTGGATTCAGCGGCACTTCGTCGGTTTGATTTCAAAGTTCGTTTCAATTATCTAACCTCTGAGCAAGTCTGGATGATCTTTAATAATCATCTCGGTCGTTCCAAGCAGCATCATTTTAGCCTTGCTGATGTAAATCAGTGCAAGCCTCAATTGGATAAGCTCCAACAGTTGACGCCGGGTGATTTTGCCACAGTTGAGCGCCATCACCGTGTAATGGGCGAAACGCTCACACCCGCATCGCTCTTGGCAGGTTTGCAAAGAGAGCATGATATTAAAACATCTGGCCAAAACCGAACGATTGGGTTTGTGTAGGTGAGTGTATGAAATCTCTATTCAGCGTTTAAATTTAGCAGCCAAAAAGTGATGTGTAAGAAGCAATTAAGTTAGTTTCTTTGACTTAAGTCTGTTTTAATCTTAACTTCCATTGGCTATGATGAGTGTAAAGGAAACAAGGACCTGTATCAGGATGAGTAGTCAGCACAACACATTATTTAGGTACTTAACCTTACTGCAACTGATCCCTCGACAGCCCGGATACAGGGCGACAACCACACTGCAAGCGCTGCTAGAAGAGCGAGGGTTTCAGGTGGATTTGCGAAGTGTTCAGCGCGACCTCGAAAAAATGTCGAGCAACTTTCCGTTGCTCTGCGATAAAACTCAAAAACCCTATCGTTGGTCATTTGATGCCGCTTTTAAAAGCAACTTGCCTGCGTTGGATACGCCTACGGCCCTCACGCTTGTGCTTGCTGAAGAGTATTTAAAAGGGTTGTTACCGCAAGCGGCCATCGTGCAGCTGAATAACCAGTTTACCGCCGCTCGAAAATACCTAGAACAACTGAAAGAGAGTGGTTTTAGTGATTGGACCCAACATGTTAAAGCGATCCCTAACGGCAAAGCGTTAATACCGGCCCCTATTGATTCCATTATCTGGGCAGAGGTAACCGATGCCTTGCTTAAAGGCACTGCATTAGACGTGACCTATTTGAGTAGAACCAAAGCAGAAGAAAAGCAATTTACCCTGCACCCACTTGGCCTCGTGGCAAGGCACAGTGTGACTTACCTGCTGGCAACCGTTGGAGACTACGAGGATATTCGGCATTTTGCACTGCATCGAATTAAAAAGTGCAAACACAGTCATGCTGTTTACAGAGAAAGACGAGACTTTACGATTGATGAATACTTAAAGCAGGGCGCGTTTGGCTATCCAATAGGAGAAGGCGATATTGAACTGGTGGCAAAGATTCGACCCAAGATTGCCTGGTTATTGTCAGAAACCCCCATTAGCGAGCATCAATCTTTGTCTGAACCCGACGAAGATGGGTGGGTAACGCTGACGGCAATTGTGCCGGATGATTTACAGACTCAGTGGTGGGTGATGGGGTATGGTGGAGAAATTCATGTTCTGGAACCAGAACATTTCAGAAGTCGACTGGTCAGTGTGATCAACAATATGCAAAACCTTTATAGCAAAGTAATCTAAGAGAGCTTCTAAATGGAAAATATGACTAAAGAGTTGGAAATAAAGAGTCGTACTATGAAAGTTTTTCATTGTAAGTTTTGTTTTTAAGTGGAATATTTTGAAAAGTGTGTGATGTTCTTTTTAATAAAGTTCTAATGTAAGATGGTAAATCCCTATGAAACATATATTCATTATGTGGTTAATTAACTCTTATGCGAAATTTTAGAGAGTTCAATTGGCACCCAGTTTATCGAGCTGGGAATCAAAGTCTTTTTATGGAGTTTTATCAACCAGCACTTAAAATATCGTTATCGTATGATAGAGCGGTAGGTTTTTTTAGCTCGCAGAGTTTAGTATCGAATCTTCAGGGGATCATAGGATTAGTTCGTAATGACGGAAAAATGAGACTTGTCATAGGACATCCATTAGAAGATCAAGAGTTTGCTGCGGTAAAGCATGGGTATCGTCTAAACGAGCTTCTTGATGACTTAGATCAGAAGTTGAATGATATGCTAGACTCCGCTTCAGAGTCAGTTCAGTTGAACCTTTCGATATTAAGTTTACTAATCGCAGCTAACCGACTTGAAATAAAATTTGCTTTTAGAAAAAGAGGGATGTACCACGAGAAGATCGGGGTGATGACCGATTGCGATGGGAATAAGTTGGTTTTTCAAGGCTCAGCAAATGAGACAGTGTTTGCATTAGGAGAGGGGTATAATGCTGAATCTATAATGGTCTTTAAGAGCTGGCAAGAGGAGGTTTTTGCAGCTTACGGTGCTCCCTGCGTAGAAGGGTTTGAACGTCTTTGGAGTGGTGACCAACCAAATACCGTTACCGTTAATGTTCCGTCTCGGTTTTATGAAACTATTTCAGAAAAGGCTAAAACTAAGATTAGTGTCAATGAACTTGAACCTTTTGAACAGCAACTAATTGAAAAAGAGTTAAGTGATTTTTTTGGAAACAAAATTTCCTACAACATACCTGCCGTTCCAGAAACAATTAATGGTACTAGTTTCACGATCAGAGAACACCAAAAGAGAGCTATCCAATCATGGATTCGCAATAGCTACAAAGGAATCTTAAAGCTTTCTACCGGATCAGGAAAAACAATCACTTCAATATACGCTGCGACGAAAGTATATGAGGCTAGAGCAGCAAAAAAAGTGCCGACTGTTCTTATAGTTTCTGTGCCATATCAGGAGTTAGCTAAACAGTGGGTTGAGAATCTGGGTCATTTTAATATACATCCTTTAAAGTGTTGGATGTCCCGTTCAAAGTGGGAGTCTGATCTTAAGAAAGAGCTTTTAGATCTAAAGATGAAAGCCATTGATTTTGTATCTATTGTTGTTGTAAACCGTACTCTGGAGAGTACACATTTTCAGGAGAAAATCTCTGAAATTCCTGATGGTTGCATTATGTTTATTGGAGATGAATGTCACAATCATGGTGCAAAAAAGACAAGAGAGTCCTTGCCTAGTGCCTTTTATCGTATGGGATTATCAGCAACACCTTACCGATCTGACGAAGATGAAATCGATAATCCTTTCCCAAATGATGCAAAGGAAAGAATTAATTCTTACTATCTAGATATTGTTGCAGAATATTCACTAGGTGATGCAATTCATGACGGTGTTCTTTGTGAATATAACTATCATATTGTTCCCGTATTCCTTACAGCCGAGGAAGAAGATGAGTACGAAACATTAAGTGCTGAAATTGGAAAAATCATTGCTAGCGGTAACAATGGATTGTCTCTTACTCAAAGAAATCAACTGACTATGCTTTGTGGAAGACGGAGTCGTCTGCTTGGAGCCGCATCAAACAAATTACAATCTCTCAAAGCTCTTGTTAGTCAAATACCATCTAATGAACGAACTCATAGTCTTTTCTATTGTGGCGAAGGTAAGGTCCTAGATATTGAAGAGTCTAATGATAGTGATTTACGTGTTATAGATACAGTTTCACGAGTATTGTCAGATTGTGGCTGGAAAACGACAAGATTTACGAGTCAGGAGAGCTCTTCAGAGCGCGAGAGGATAATGTCAAATTTTGTAGAAGGTCATATTGATGGGTTAGTTTCTATGAAGGTATTAGATGAGGGAGTTGATGTGCCTGTTTGCAATAAGGCATTCATTCTAGCAAGTACACGAAATCCTCGCCAGTACGTCCAACGACGAGGACGAGTACTACGTAAAGCAGAAGGAAAATCTACAGCAGATATTTATGATTTCGTAATTCTACCTACTGGCACTAGTCGGTCATTGGATGCATTAAGAAAGGCTGAGCTTGAAAGAATAGATGATTTCGTTTTGATAGCTAATAATAGGTATCAAGTTGAGGCCGAAGTCAAAAGATTAGCTTTAAGAGGTAAATGAAATTATGCATGAACAACGAGATGAAAATGGCCTAATTAGTAAACTCGCTCGTGATTTGGTCTTGATTGAAAGGAAGAGTTTCTATGGCTCTGAGCCAGAGAGAGATCGTTTAAAAAAGATGAGAGAACTAATCGACGAGATCAGTCAGGAGATTCAGAATGATTCTTAATTCGGTTACTGTCGAAAATTTTAGGTCATTTTATGGTGAACAAACTATTAATTTTTCCACCGATAAAAAAGCAAACACAACAATTATTTACGCGTTGAATGGTGTAGGCAAGACTAACCTACTCAATGCAATACTATGGTGCTTGCATGGTGAGTTTTCGAGTGGTTTCAAGAATCCTAAAGATGTGCTGAATTGGGAAGCAAAAAGAAGGGGGCGTAAAAGTTATCATGTCACACTTAATTTTGAAGATAATGGGGCGCAATACATTATCAGAAGGACTGGTGGAGAAATTGATAATTTCAAAGTTTTCCAAGTAATGTGGGATGGTAATACTGTTGAATTGACCTCAGCTCCATCGCTTTTTGTAAACAGCATCATTCCAAAAGATATGGCAGGGTACTTCATTAGTGATGGTGAAGGTAGTGACCTCGTAGTTGAGAGAGATGGGTATATATCTGTAAAACGATCGATTCGTGACATATTAGGGTTTAATGTTGCTGAAAAAACACTTGATGATCTAAATAAGATTAAAAGCGAGGTTAGACAGGAATTAAAAAAATTTGATAAGGATAGTGAGTTATCAACGCTTGAAGACCGAATTCAGGTCTTTGATGAGAGCCTCGTAAAGACAAGAGTAAGTCTTACTGAAAACAAGTCACTACTAGAAACATACGAGGACCAGCTTGCATCGGTAGAGCGACAAATCGGGTCATCAAGCTCTGCAGTGGTAGATCAGTTGATTTCTCAACGTGAAAAGGCTAGCAAAACCCTTAAGGCTGCAGAAACTAAGTTAGCGACTTTAGAGACAAAAAAAGTAGGTTTAATAAGGGAATATTCGTGGGTTGCATTTGCATATAACCTTTCAAATGAAGCTTTAGATTTTATAGATGAATCTGAGCTAAAAGGAAAAATACCCGCTCCATTTAATTTACAGCTAGTGAAAGATATTCTTGAACGTGAAGAGTGTATTTGTGGTTCATGTATTCAGCCAGGCACTGAGGCATTTGATAAAATTCAAAGTCTCATTGGAAAAGCTGCGGACCCGGAACTTCTCAACCGACTCCAAAAGGCAAGGAGTCGTTTGACTGCAGTTAAGACTCTAGCGCCACAAGCTAAAGAACGAATTGAAGAAAACTTTAAAGAGGTGCGTGAGGCTAGAAAGTTAATTCATTCAACGCAACAAGAACTAGAGGATGTCTCAAGCCGCATCTTAGAGCTTGATGATGAAAAAATTCGTTCATTAGAAAAACAACGAATTGCCTTAAAAAACAAGATTCGAGAGACAGATAGAAGTATTACCCGCCTAACGGATAAAATTGATGAGCTTATTAAAAGCAAGCATCAACTTGAAGATCAAGCTAAAAAGATAAAAGGATTAAGCCCCAGAGCAAAAGTTCTAAAGGCTAAGATCGATTTGATTGAGCAGGTTGAAGAAAAAATTTCAGCAGAGCTTATTCAGTCCGAGAAAGATATACATAAGATACTTGCAAAAAAAATAGATTCCTTTTTAGAGAAGTATCTTCGTCAAGACTATCGAGTATCAATTACTAGCGACCTAAAGATATGTTTACAAGATCGAAATGGTAAACCAGTTCCGCCAAGCGGTGGTCAAGCAGCAATACTTAGTTTTATATATATTTCATCTTTGATAGCTATTGCGAGGGAGAGAAGAGATCTTGAAAGCACTAT
The DNA here is from genome assembly GCF_000585235.1 of Nitrincola nitratireducens. Taxonomy (NCBI): domain Bacteria; kingdom Pseudomonadati; phylum Pseudomonadota; class Gammaproteobacteria; order Oceanospirillales; family Oceanospirillaceae; genus Nitrincola; species Nitrincola nitratireducens. Next base: position 139,266 of record NZ_AONB01000007.1, read on the forward strand.
CTTGACACCAGGTGCGATTGCTCCTTTAGTGTTTGATGCTCCTTTCTCAAAGCTTGATCCAAAATATGCCCCAAATGTGGCAAGAGAATTACCTAAACTCGTCGATCAGCTAATTGTTCTGATGTATCAGGACGATGGGAAAGATGTTAGTCAAACACTGCGATCAGAGGGGAAACTAGGAAAAGAATATTATTTCTGCGAGGAAATAGCCGGTGAACAAGGTAATGTTGAAATACACACACTAACCTTTAATGGAAAGGAGGTGCCTGTAACCAAATATAATTGCCCAATCGATCGTGTGGTTGTGATGGAGGTTGAATGAAATGCCCGAAATAAATATTGACGAAAATATTTTGAATTGGCGGACTGTAGGTGTTAAGAGGGAGCGTCATCATGAGGCATTAATCCAACGACTAACCCTAGATAATAAATCCATCTTTACCTACTTGAAAGATCTAATGGTGTTTGCAGCTATGGTTGGTCACTCTTTAGGAAGGAGAACTCCTTTAAAAGGTGAAACGATTGATATTATATTGGACACTTACGCAAGCGATCAAAAAGACGGATTTATCTATCTTCTGGCCCTAATAGAAAAGAGAGATGGATCTGTTCTTAAAGATGAACGACTTCGTGAGACGGTATCTGTATTTGAAGAATACTGTAACACAGGGTTGTATGAAATTACGAATTGGCTAGATCAAAACCCCGGTGACCCAACGGGAATAGATACTTTGTTGTTTAAAATTTTACATCAGCTAGCTGAAAATGATAATTGTATAGATATCAGTAGTGATCCGGGTGATATTGAGGTGGTTTTGTAATTCAATAACAGTTTTATATAGCTCTTGTCTTCCAGGTGAAAGAAAAGACAGTATTAGAAATTTATTAATATTGTAAATAAATTTTTTAAAATTTATTTTTGGTATTCATTCGAGGTGTTGTGTTGAATGTTTATTAAATATTTCTTTGCTGGTGATAATTATTAATACACAGGGTGGTTCCACATGGGTGTACGTTTTTTTGAGGATGCTAACGCTTTAGATTCCCTTCGATCTTCTGACTTCGATGCTTTAAGTGCATATGGAGAAGTGATTGATAATGCAATTCAAGCAGGTGCCGATTGCGTTACGGTTGATTTTGAAACTACTACTAGTGGGAAATGGGTTGGTATTGAGCGTTTAGTTTTTGGTGATAATGGTAGTGGTATGGATGCTAATACATTAGCTTCTTGTTTAAAGTTAGGGTGGTCTAGTCGTTTTAATGATCGTAAAGGTATTGGGCGTTTTGGTGTAGGGATGGTTCTTGGCGCAATTCATGAGGTGAAAAGAGTTACCGTTATTTCAAAGACCAGTGGTAGTAGTGATTGGCTTTCAACATATGTCGATTTGGATGAAGTAGCGAAAGGAGTTTTGGAAGAAATCCCAGCACCGATAAAAACGGAATTGCCTAAAAGGTATAAGGATAGAGTAGGTTTAGATTCAGGAACTCTTGTAATCTGGGAAAAGTATGATCGTCAGAAACAAGGTGCTGACAAAATTAGATCTGAAGCACATCACTATTTCGGTCGTACATTCAGAAAATTTATATGGGGCGGTCTAAGAATCTTAATTGATGGTAAGACCGTTAAAGCACATGATCCTCTGTATGTAACTACGGATAAAACTTTATATCCTGATGACCCAGCGGCTAAAGCATTTCCTCCAATAGTGATTAGTTGGCCTATTAAAGACCCCGAACTTAGAGCTGAGTTTGGAGATGAGTCTAAGGTAACAATCCAGCTATCATTATTGCCTGAAGAGTTTCGCCCGAAGCAAGGCTCGGGTGGATCTCCCTTTGCGAAGGAACGAAGAATTGACGAATTTCAGCAAGGTATCTCAATTCTACGAGAAGGAAGGGAGGTTTTCTTTGGGCAGGTACCGTATTGGTCAAGTGTTAAGGTGCTCGATAAATCACCCTCATGGAAATTTGAGGAAATAGATCGATGGTGGGGCTGTGAGATATCTTTTGGAGCTGAACTGGATAGTTCTTTCGAAGTTAAAAATATTAAGAGAGGTGCTCGTCCTGAAGCTGAGCTGTTACAACTTATAAAAGAAAAAATAACCCCTACTAGAAAAAGTGTACTTGAACAAGTTAGAGAGGTTTGGGTTAAAGCAAAAAGGGAAGAGGAAGAGGCAATATCAGGTACAGATGATGTACTAGGACGTCATGGTGGTCACAGTGAAGCTGAGAAAGCGGCTGAAAAAGGTACAACTCTTGGTTCTAAGTACAATCCTGATGAACCAGTCCAAAAAGTGGCTGATCAAATTCAGAAAAATAATATTGGTCATATGGAAGCAGCTAGACAGCAACGTTATATAGAGTTATTCAAAGCGCAGCCCTATGTAATTGCTGACGACATGTGGAAAGGACCAACTTTTTGGGAAGTGACCCATGGTGGGGGAAAAATCTTCATGAACTACAACACTAGGCATGAATTTTTTGTTGAGCTTCGTACTCTTGAGGATTTAATAGTTGAAGAGACGGATCCAGAGCAACTCAGGATTTTAACGAAGCGTATCACCGCTTTAGTCGATTTATTATTAATTAGTTATGCTAAAGCAGAAGCTAATCATGAACCAGATTCAACAGTAAAAGTCAGTGATTTTTCAGAAAGTATGAACACGACTTGGGGGCAATGCCTAAAAAGTTTCGTAAAGGCTTGGACAGATGACGGAGGAAAAAATGATGGCTAATTCAGAATTAGATGAAATTATTCTTTCAGAGACTGGGCCTGAGAAAAAACTACTACGCATGTCATTGAGTGAATTTGAGGGAACTCGTCTCCTTAACGTGAGATATTACTATAAAGATACTAAAACAGGAGAAATTAAACCTACCAGAAAAGGGATTGCTTTAGGACGCAACCGATACGTAGACATTTTTGAATTATTTGAAAAACATCACTCTGAAATTCTAGACTATTTTGATAATCAAAGTACTGGTTTTAAAGGATTAAACGGATGGAAGTCTAGAGTTGAAAAAGTTGCGCGTACGCAAAAGAGTAATGCGATGGTAATAACTTCTATCGAACCTCTCGGTGGACGAGATTTGTATGATATTGTGTTTAGCGGTGCCGAGATATCTGTGAAACTAAATAATAAAAACAAGTTCGTCTCAACACTTTCAGAACAAAGTAATCCAAATGACCTCTTAGGAAGAGTAGCAGCGGCATTCGAACTGGCATGCCAACTTGTTGCTGATGAGCAGTCGAATGCGGTAGTTGATGCCTTAGATCATTTGAAATATGAGTTCTCAAGGCAGCTATCATCGATTGCTAAAGGAAATGAGGGTTAAGTATGTGGCAATATTGGTCACTTAGAGAGCTTCAGGAGGAAATTGGATACGATAATCTTGAGTTTCTTGAAGTAGTGATACCAGAGCTAGATGAGTCCTCGCGAGACGGAGGTTTCCTAAGCGCAAAACAGAAGTTAGTCTCTTTAGTTTCAAGCTTGAAAGATCATGATTATTTTAGAAAAAAAAGAAATCTAGTGTCGAGTTTTTACGGAGTGCCTCCAAACATTCGGAGCCGATTCTGTGCAGAGCTCGGAGTTGTTGATGCAATCACAGATGATGAATTGGCGAATTACTTATTGGCCGACAAAGAGGCTTACTTAAAGTTCTTAGACTTCTTTGAATTGGATTCTCGGTTTCTAGCGCAAGAAGATGCACCGCGTAAACCATGCTTTGATTCATTTCCGGCGTCAAAGGATATGCCAAAGGTAATTACAAAGCCTTTCAAAAAACTTAAGTTTTATCAAAGCGACTGCATAACCCGATTGCAACCCATATTGAATACACCGTCATCTAGAGCGATCCTTCAGATGCCTACAGGATCTGGAAAAACAAGAACGGCCATGGAAGCAATTGTAGATCACTTGAACTCGGAAGGTAAAAAGCAAGTTGTCTGGTTGGCGAATACAAGAGAGCTTTGTGAGCAGGCAATACAATGCTTTTTGGAAGTTTGGGACTATGTCGGAACTTGTAACGTTAGAGTAAATAGGATTTGGGGTGATTACATATCACAAATTGAAGATTTTAGCGGTGCAGAGAAGAGTTTTTCGGTTGTAAGCCTACAGGGGGCTTGGAGTATTCTTAGTAAGGACGAAAACCGATTCGATTACATTTTTGAGCAAACATCATTAACTGTGGTAGATGAGGCACATATTGCGGTAGCTAAAACATATGCCTCTGTTGTTAAGAGAATCAATCATAGAACTAATTGTATATTGTTGGGTTTAACTGCTACACCTGGTCGCACAATTGAATCGGAGGTTACCGAGCTCTCTGAGTTATTCTTTCAGCAAATAGTCTCACTTCAAGACCCTAATTCTACTAGAAACGATACTATCGCGTTTTTGAGATCTATTGGTGTTATGTCGAAAGCGATTCACTACCCGATAATATATGACTCAGTCCAAAAAATTTCTTCGGGTGAATCCAAAGGATTGAAAGAAGGAAAGGACTTCTCTGAAAGCTTCCTTAAAAAGTTGGGTGATGATCCAAATCGAGTTGTCGCATTAGTAAAAAAGGTAGTCAATCTCCTTGATCAAGGGGCGAAGATCATTTTGTTTGCCCCATCAGTAAACAATTCGTTTTTAGTAAGCGCGATACTTACATTCCTAGGCTATAAATCAGTGCATATTAGCGCAAAAGTATCACCTAGCTCTCGGGATTCATTGATTGGAAAATTTGTTCGAGGCGAGTATCAAATATTATGTAACTATGGTGTGTTGAGTACTGGCTTTGACGCTCCCTCAGTTGATGTGGTTTGTATAGCGAGACCAACCAAGTCAGCAGTACTTTATAGTCAGATGATCGGTAGAGGGTTGAGAGGTAAGTCCGTAGGCGGAACAGAGGAATGTTTAATTTTAGAAGTGGTTGATAATTTTGTAGGTCACGGAGTTCAGTCTGATCTTTACAAACTGTTTGATGATTATTGGTGCCAGTAATGGCTTTATTGGATGAAAAACAACTCAGAGATAGATTAAAGGACTTGCTACCTTCATCTAAAAGATCATGGATCTACTCTGCATTTATTTCTGCTACGGCAGCTGAATGGCTTGGCAATTACTTATCTTTATCGTCAGAGTCAAGGGTGTTGGTTCGTGGACGATTAGACGATGTCGTAAATGGAGTTTGTGATTTAAATGCGCTTAAGCTTTTATTGGAAAAAGGCGTGAATGTTGGAATGTCTTCAGCTCTCCACGCAAAAATTTATTTTTTTGATGAAAGTGTAATTGCATCTAGTAGTAACCTAACGGCTGCAGGTCTAGCTTTGTGTCAGTCACCAAATATTGAACTTGGAATCGAAGCCCAAGCTACAGCAAGTGACGTGACTATAGCCGAAAATCTTTGGCGGCAGGCAGTTAAGGTGGATTTGTCGTTACTACAGAAGATGACAGATTACGTTGAAGGCTTAGATCTTTCCAAGTCAACCGAACATCTCATATGGCCAGGTGAGTTATTTGTGGAGAAAAGAGATTTGTATTGCTCAGACTTTCCTTTGGAGGGAAGCCTTGATCAGCCAGAATGGAATAGATTTGAACTTTTAGCTCAAACTACTGCATATCGTTGGCTCTTAAATGAAGTCATGAAAGAGAATGTTGCTCTGTCGTTTGGATATCTCACGAAGAAACTTCACGATGCACTTTACGATGATCCTCTGCCATACAGAAGTGATGTAAAGCAGATGCTCTCAAGTTTATTGAGCATCGTCGACCGTCTAGATGAAGAAAAGTTGCAAATAACTAGACCGAGGCATTCACAAATAGTTAGCTTGCGGTCTCTAGTAAATTAGCTTTAAAAATTAGAGATTAAGTAAGTATCTGTTGCCCTGATTTCATTCACTAGTGAATAAAAATACAGTATCATAGCTTCCTGGAAGAGCTCTCCAAGACTATAAGGTGTAAGAATGAAAGCTAAGTTTACGGGTCATGATACGTTTCCATTACGTTATGGATGGCTGTTTAAGGCAATTAATCACATTGATAACAACGGGTTGCTATCTTCAGATGGTGATCATGTCAAGGATGCAATCAGCAAATTAGGTGTTGGTAAAAACATGATCAATGCCATTAAGTATTGGGCAGAATCTTGTCAGGTCATATCTCTTCACATTGAAGATAGAAAGTCTAAGCAAAAGGTCACAGACATAGGACGGTATATCTTTGATGTCAAGAATGGTAAGGATCCTTATTTAGAGGATATTGGGTCGCTATGGTTAATTCATTTTTTACTTAATTTCGATGACGAGTATTTGACTTCTTACCGATATTTTTTTAATTACTCAAATTCAGTATATTTTGAAAAAACAAGATTTATCGAAGAGATTGATCAGAATGTATTGAGGTTGGTTTCTTCGGATAATTTGAAACTAGCAACTATTAAAAAAGACGTTGACTGTTTTTTATCGACTTATTCACGTCAAAATTTAAGAAGCTCTAAATCTCGATATAAAATGATTGATGAAGACTACTTTACGTCACCACTTTCTGAGTTGGGACTTATCGTCGATCTAGGGCGTGGATTTTATCAATCTGATCTTGATGAGCGTCCGACACTGCCCATTCAAGTCTTTATTTACGCATTAGTATGCTTTTTCAATAAGCAGAGTAGTATGAATAGTTCTACGGTAATCAGCTTTGAAGATATTTTGACTAAACCTCTATCACCTGGAAGAATTTTTAGACTTTCAGAAAGTGCGCTAGGCCATTTATTGGATCAGGCTGTTGAGTATACCTCTTCTGATATTTCATGGGTTGATTCTCTTGGCTTAAAACAAGTAACTATTTCGAATGTACTTCTGGAACGTTCGCTAGATGATTTAGATGACTATTACGGTGCAAAAAAATGATTCAGGGTATTGATGTAAATAACCAATTTAAATCATCAGCTAGGGTTTCAGAAGAAAATTTTGATGCTGTCCTTTTTTTAGATCATTTTATTGCACATGGTTCAATCTTAAGAATATTAGAAAATTTATCTTCTGAAATTGTCGGTTCGAAACAGCGTGCATTTACTATTACTGGGCCTTACGGAGCCGGAAAATCAACCTTAGCACTTTTTCTAAACTGTTTATTAGATACTGATCCATCAGTTAGATCTAAAGCTATTTCAAAGCTTTCAAGTTTACTTTTGAATGATCTCTTTAATGACTTTGCTTTCAATAGTGAAAAAGGATGGGCTGTAGTTAAACATTTGTGCGGCTTATCGTCACCTGTTACATCAATTACGCAGTCAATTCTAGACTCTCTTAATGCTAATAACTTGGCAAGCTCACTGAATGATGAGGCTGCTTGCTTAGAGGCTATTAAATGCGCTTTAGATCAAAAAATCAGTAAACATGATGGTGTCTTGATTATTCTTGATGAGTTAGGAAAGGCATTAGATTACCAGTCTACACACGGTGGTGATCTTCACTTTTTTCAATCATTAGCTGACTTGGTTCAAAGCTATGATAATGTAATTATTATTGGTTTTTTGCACCAGTCTTTTTCAGCATATGCAAAAGGTCGTGATACGAAGACTCAAAATGAGTGGGGTAAAGTACAAGGTAGATTCAAAGATTATTCTTTTAATCCAAGTATCGAAGAGTCGCTTCATTTAATCGCTAACTCTTTCAATGTTGCTGATGATCTTCAATCCAAATTTGTTCTTGAACATAAAGACACTATAAACCTCGTATCTTCTTTCTTTAAAATCCGTAACTCTGCTGATCTGTTTAAAGTTCTTCCTTTAGATCCAGTAGTCGCTCTTCTTTTAGGGCCAATTTCAAAGCGCAGTTTTTCTCAAAATGAAAGAAGTCTCTTCAGCTTTATAGCGACACATGAGCAGTATGGTTTTAGACATTTTATTGCTAACGCCTCAGAAGATGATGACTTTTTACCCTTATACAGAGTTAATAGGCTTTGGGACTATCTCTATCATAACTTAGGTCACATCATTACTGTCTCTTCAGATGGTAAAGGGTGGATTGAAGCCTGTGATGCCGTTGAGCGTTCAAGAATCATTGGCAATGATGTTCATTGTTTTATCACACAGCTTGTTGCTTTACTGACCTTAGTAGGACAGCCAGGTAAGTTTTTTGCGTCGAAAGAATTCATTATCGAATACATAGGATCTCTACCTGAATTTAACTGTTCAAGAGATGAAGTCTCTGAAGCATTACAACTCTTAGAGTCGAAATCCATTATTATTTTCAGACATAACTTAAACTCTTATCAAGTTTTTAGAGCCAGCGATCTTGATATAAATCGCTTGGTCATTGAATGGATCGACAGAGTCAAAGGTAGTGTTGACTGGACAGAAGCTTGTACTAATCAAAACTTGATACTGGCCAGCTCACATTATCATCAAAAAGGTGTAATGCGTTGGGCTGATACGCAGGTTGTCTCTAAACTTGAAGACGTAAGAGTGCCTACGGGTGTTAGTGGGAGTCCATTCGTTAACTTTGTTGTACCCGTATCTAGAGCTTTGAGTCGTGCTGCTAAAGAGCGGTTTGACGATAATGACTTTATTGTTGTAGCTGATCCTGTTTTTATAGACCAGCTAGAAGTGGTTGCGATTGAGCTTATTGCTTTACAAAAACTTTATAAGCAGGAAGAAGAGAAACTAAACAGAGATCCTATTGCTAGAACTGAAATTGAAAATAGGATTAAAACTAGTTTCCTCAACATAGACAATGCATTGTCATCTGTCCTTAATAAATCTAATTGGGTTTACAAAGGACAACGAGTTTCTGGCCGATCATTAAGTGCACTTGCTAGTAACATAGCAGACCAAATCTACTCTCGCTGTCCGCCTGTTCAGAATGAGTTGATTAACAGAATGAAAATATCAGGTACATCTAACTCTGCCTTAAATAAGCTTCTTTTAGCAATACTTGAGAATGACCGAGACCCTGATTTAGGGCTTCCTCAGAATACATTTCCACCAGAGAAAGGAATCTATTTTAGCTGTCTTAAGAGCAAAGGATGGCATACCCCAGACTCTGAGTACTCATTCGCAGGCGATTGGTTCAATCTAGCTGATGGTGATAGTTTAGATGAAGAGCAACGATTAGCGTATGAGTTATGGAAATCAGGTGTTGACTTCATCAAAAATTCCGACGGGCTGGTTGTTGTTAAGGAGCTATATGATCTTTGGATGAAAGCACCTTTTGGACTGACGTTAGGGCTTAGCAAGCTTTATGCAATGGCTCTTTTGAAGTCAATGGAATCTAATCTGGCTTTCTACGATTTTGATTCTACGAAAGATTGGATCTACATACCGGGCCTCGATCAAGAACTCGTTAATAAAATTTGGAAGCACCCCCATGAGGCTGCGGTTAAGTTTTACGAGCTAGCCGCAACTGATCTCTCATTAGTTAAACAAGTTGCCTCTGCCTCTTCCGATAATCCTGAAGAGTCTATTCTTGCAACAGCTAGATCGCTAGTTCAGCGTATTCATGCATTACCATCATGGGTAAAGCGCACATCCGGTCATAATTTATTTCGGGCTGGTGACGCAGACCATTTAAGTCAGCAAGCAAAACGATTTAGAGATAGAGTGTTATCGGCAAAAGATCCTTATAAATTGATTCTAGAGGATATCCCATCGATTTTTGGTGATGCAAATTTAGCTCAGTCTCTAAAAGCTAGTATCGATTCACTTCAAGAGCTCGATTTGATTGTCTCAAACCATTTTAGGTCAACCATTATTGATCTTTTGAATAGTGAGCCTAATGAAGATTTGTCACGCCGTGCAGCAGAAGTGGTTAAGAATGCAAGTAGACCGGAAATTGAAAACTTTGCTAAAAGACTCCAAAAGTGGTGTGATCATTCCGGTTTCAATCATCATTTTGATGAATTGATGGCTCTTGTAATTGGTGTAAGAAAAGATAGTTGGACTGATGAAAAAATCAGCGATGGTTATGATAAACTTCGTAACTTATGCACACAGTTTAAGAGATATGAGTCTTTCGTTGTTGTTTCTTCAAAGGCATCATCAAGTGGATTGTTACCCGTAGCACTGATTCTCCAACAAGCTTCTGGTAATGTTATCGAATATGAACAATTTATAGACCAAAATTCATCGACTCATAATGAAGTTTTACCAGTCAAAGATGAACTTCGTAGATCACTCGAAGGACTAACTAATGCACAACGGGTAAGAGTTTTAACTGAACTTTTAACAACTGAAATGCTTCCTCTTGGAACTGAGATAGAGTTATGAATGATAAGGTGAAACACGTACTTGGCCTGTCTGGTGGCAAAGACAGTAGTGCACTTGCGCTCTATATGAAAGAGACACGACCTGGGCTTGAGATTGAGTATTTTTTCACTGATACAGGCTATGAGTTGCCTGAGACTAATGACTTCATTGACAAGTTAGAAGCAAAGCTTGGTTATATTCATAGACTCAACTCTAGATCTCTTAGCGGAATTGAGGGTAGGGGGGAAGTCGAATTCAGCTCTTTTCTTAAAAAGAATGGAAATTACTTGCCATCCCAACGTGATCGCTGGTGCACAGTTGAGCTTAAGTTAAAACCTTTTGAAAAATGGGTCGATGGCTTTATCGCTCAAGGCTATTCGATAAAAAACTATGTGGGTATAAGGGCTGATGAACCACATAGAACAGGTTTCATGACCATTGAAAAGCCTATAGAAACTGTTATGCCTTTTAGAGATGATGGTATCGTCAAATCTGATATCATTAACATCCTTCGACGTAACGGCTTGGATTTACCTGAATACTATAAGTGGCGTTCCCGCTCAGGCTGCTCCTTCTGTTTTTATCAGCAAAAAATTGAATGGATAAAGTTGATGGAGCATCATCCAGATCTCTTTGAGCAAGCAAAAAAATTTGAAAAAGGTGATGCTTCAAACTCAACGGTCGGTGAACGTTTCTATTGGATGGGTAAGGGGGAGCCTCTTGAGACGCTTGAGGATCCTGAACGAAGAGCACAAATTATTGAAAACCATCAAAAGAAGATTGAAAGATTTAATAAGAAAAAAAGACGTAATGCTTTGCATGACCCCAACATCATTGCCTGTACAATGACCGAGCTTGACGAAGTTTATGATCTTGCTGAAGGTGGGGGGGCATGTATTACTTGCTACAAGTAATACGTACCTTACTGACTACTAGCTTTAGTGAGTATACTTTTTAATTTCAACTGCAAGTTGTTCGATATCAGTGTACTCATTTCCATGATGAAAGCTTAAACGCAAGGTTTTATCAGCCGTTGTTCTATCTAGACCGATCGAAGTCAGAACATGTGATGCTTCAATTTCTTTTGAGGAACATGCTGAACCAACAGCAAGAGAAAATTGATCTTGAGTAGACCTCATGAGAGATTGAACATCTGTGTCTGGTAAAGTGACTGAAAGTAGGGATGGTATGCTGTGACCGTTTACAATATAAGGCACATTTAGATCCCGTAAGAGTGTAATGAGGTGACATTTAAAGTCCTGTTCAATGATATGAGCATAGTTCCGAGGAAACGAGTCTATCGCTTTTCCAAATGCTTTTATCAGAACAGTCGCTAATGTCCCGCCTCGTAACCCATCTTCCTGGCCTGCTCCGTGTATAACTGGCTCAAGCATAAGATTCCTTCTCTCTCTGATGTAAATGGCACCGACACCCTTGGGTCCACCTATTTTGTGTGCTGAGATTGATAGATAGTCGATGTTCAGTTCATCAACATCCATCATCTTTTTCATAAAGCTTTGGGCTGCATCGGTATGAAAGCGAATGTTGTGCTCATAGCAAAGTTGACCGATTTCCTTCAATGGATTCACAGTCCCTAACTCGTTATTAACATGCATAACGGATACAAGTGATGTTTCGGGCCTAATTAGCTCTGATACAGCTTGTGAAGATACGATACCATCACAATTTGGCTTAACTACGGAAACACTAACACCTGAAGTTCTAACTAAAAAGTCAGTGATTGCATGAACGCACTTATGCTCATATGCAGAGATAATAATATGTTTCTTAGATTGATAGTCAGGCTGGCTAAAGTGGCCTTTGATTGCAAGATTGTTTGATTCTGTTGCGCCACTAGTGAAAATAATTTCACTTGGGAGGGCATTAATTGCATCTGCGATTAGCTGACGGCTGTGTTCAATAATTTCAGATGACTCAACCCCTAGCTGATGTGAAGACGATGGATTAGCAAAAAGGATGTCGTTAGAACACAACATGTCTTGTTTAACATCGTCGAGCAATGGATAAGATGCAGCGGAATCAAAGTAAATCATCATCAAGCCTATATGGAATAAAAACGATACCCTCGAACTTCAAGACCTTGATCCTTTAGAAGACTATCAAGCTCTATGCGTTTTGGACCGTAGTCTTTTGAAGGTTCAATGATACCAGTTTTAGCTAGCCTTTTGTCGAAACTAACTTGTTTCTTGAAATCTGAAAAGGATTCATCTATGAACTTGCTTTTCCAGTATAGAAGAGGGGGATTGTAAGGTTCTACATAGTCAAAGTAATCAACATCTTGCTCTCTTAGCTTAACCTTAACACGTTCTTTTAATAGAGGAAGAGGAGTGTCTTCGAACCCTTCATATCCTAAAAAGCTAACCTTGCCTGTATGGATATGAATCTTAATCAGTTGAATATCATCAAGCTCACCAAAAAGTTGAGCAGCACAGCCGACGTAAATTCTTAAAGAATATGGCAGTTTTTCTAAGTATTTTTCATGGAATATCAGATGCTTATTCGGTCTGTAATCTGAAGACGGCAGTTGTGAGTGCGCTAATAGACAACTTTCCGATATGAGATCCGTGTCCGAGATAGCGAATAAGGCTTCAGTTGCCGTTTGAATGGCAGATTGATAGGTTCCAAAGAATGCTTTGATATCGCGCTTCAGCCTTTCCGGCATCGTTGCGAACTTCGGTCTTCCACTGAAGAGATTTAGCGCAAAATAAACAACTAGATCTTCAGTTCGATTCTTCGCAGCGACTTCTAGCTCCAAAATATCTGATACAGAGTTAATAATTTGCAATGCTTTCTTTGGAGATCCTACCTTTTCCTCTAACGCATCAAACTGATCAAATTCATCTGATGCTGGGAGCCGTCCAAGGATTAGGCATTTGTTCCAAAGCTGCTCAAGAAGTTCTCTATATTTAACAAATACAAGCTCATGTGATCCGCCACGTTTTTCGTCGCTCGTTAGATGGTTCCAGTGGTGAGTGCGTTGATTACGATTTAAGAGAAAGTTTTGTTCTTCTAGCTTGTCTTTAAAGACTAAGAAAACACCAGGGCCGATGGCAAGACAGTCAGTATCAAGTGTGCGCTCTATAAAAACTTTTAACTCACCTTGGGTGTAATACTTTTGAAATGTATTTCTACTCGTTAATACCCCATCACGATAGGGTTGAAACTTTGAAATCACAGACTCGCCAGCAACCATGGCACTAACAACTGTAAACTTCTTTGCTAATGAGTAAGCGCGTTGAAGTGCTTCGATTCGTTCATCAATATCTTCGATAACATTGATAACAAAACCAATATTAACGATATCAGCTTCAACTAGTTCTGCATCAGGTCTAAAGTTTGGATCCCAGCCTGTTGCGCTTAGGCTATGTGCTTCTAGTTCTCTTAGATCATCGCCTCGGCCGCAACCGTAGTCGAAAATGGTGTAATCGCCTGTTAAGAAGTTATGTTTTGCTAAGAGTTTGAAGGGTGTCGATAGCTCGTAACGAATGATTGCTGTTAGATGTCTATCTACTTTTAATTCATCGTATGAGTTACCGCGCGCTATATCTCCATTAACCTTGATGATGCGGCCATCTTTTAGGTTATAACCCTTTTGTTCAATCAAGCGCTCCCAAGTTTGCTTGAAGCCGATTTTGAAAGGGTTTGCATACAGTCCTGCCAGCTCACCTTCTTTAGTTAGAGATTCAAAATGCTCTCTCAGTGGGTCGTCAACAGAAACCATTAGCTCCTTTCGATGAAGAATTGGCGGATTGTCTGAGTCTTTATAGCTAGTTATCTTACTTGTGAGTTTGGATAGATCAACTAGTATGCTTTGTTTTAAAGAGGGGTAGCTCTCATTATAAAAATCAGGGTAGGACAAGAATGCAACTTTGAACTCTTTACGAAAGAGTTTTACCAGATCCCACTCAGTGGTATCGACTTTCAGGGCTCTTGCAACATTCGAACAAAGAGTGAATAACTCACAAGAAGCTTTTTCTAAAGCAGTTTTGTGCAAGTAAGTAGCATCAGGTAGGGTCTTGCCAATCTTAAGTGCTTTGACTAATTCTTGAAAGAGCTTAGCGTCCATGGGTTAACTACCTACTAAATTCGTCGTTTCATAGTGCTTCATGTTACCAAATTCGTCATGTGCATTCTATTTACTTCAGATTGGCAAAGGCTTTGGTATTACTAACCTGTTCAACATGTGCAGTTTTTACCAAGTCTTTCCAATTCGGGAGACAGTGTCTCTCGAATTAAGCTGGCTACAGGGGGGGGATCTCACGTCGGAAATCCTACAGAGCCTTAATAGTGCATGACTAAAGCGGTACATTTTGTGTCCATTATTTTTTGTGGGAGGAGCCAAAAATCTTGAAAAACGCCGAGTTGCTGAGATTTCACCCTGATCAAGCGCCTCATAAATACTGTTTTTTCCGTAAACTGCTGATATACTTTTTGTGTGTTTTTAATCCAAGAAGGAGAGTTTGATGATTGTAATAAATTCCTACCCGGCGAAGGCTGCTGAGTAAGCTAAACCTTTCTCTTTTTGATTTAACCTGCCTTTGCCCGGTGTTTATGACCCGGGATCTCTGATAACCGATTACAACGGTTTGCCTTAATTTTCTGCAGAGTTCCTTACCCTTTTTACTGTGTGTGCAGTATGTGACTGTGCGCGGAAGGAAATGAAATGAACTTACCCTCAACATTACATCACCTGGGGTGGCAGGCTTTTTTTCAACAGCAACTGAGTTTGCAGGAATTTGAAAATACTCGTATCGCCCGAGTGGTTGCTCATCATCGTAATGGCTATGAATTGATGACGGAGAAGGGATCTTGTCATTTAATGACATCCCCAAATTTTCCACACATAACTATTGGTGATTGGATACTATTGGATGTGGCAGGCTGCTTTATCCGATTGCTGGAAAGAAAGTCGTTGTTTAAACGCAAAGCCGCCGGTAGCCAACTTGCCGAGCAACTTATTGCTGCCAACGTTGATACGCTGATGATTGTTAGCTCTTTAAATCACGATTTTAACTCAAATCGCATAGAGCGCTACCTGGCATTAGCCCACGATGCTGGAGCAGAACCTTTATTGGTATTGACCAAGGCGGATTTATGCACGGATGTCGAAAGCTATCTACAGCAAGTTAAGCACCTAGACCCCATGCTCATGTTCGAAGTGGTTAATGCGCTAGACACTAGTTGCATAAATACACTGCAACAATGGTGTAAAGCCGGACGCACTTTGGCGGTTCTCGGTTCATCTGGTGTTGGTAAATCAACGTTAGTTAATGGGCTTATGGGCAATACTGGACAAAAAACTGCATCCATACGAAGTGATGATAGCAAAGGGAGGCACACGACCACGGCACGTTCCATGCATTTCATCCCTGCTGGTGCGGTAGTGATTGATACACCAGGTATGCGGGAACTCCAGCTTATAGACTGCGATGAGGGTATTCGCCGAACGTTTGCAGACATTGATTCGTTAGCCAACCAATGCCGCTTTAATGACTGCAAACATTTAGGTGAACCAGGATGCGCCGTCCAACTGGCTATCGCTCAAGGACGATTGGACCCTCGGCGATTAACCAACTACCAGAAACTGAGTGTTGAGCACATGCGAAACACGGCATCTCTTCACGAAAAACGTGCGCAGGAGCGGCAATTCAGTAAGATGGTAAAGACGGTTAAATCACTAAAAACCAAAAAAAGCGTTGATTA